>CAZRUZ010000128.1:0-7625 GCA_964603275.1 uncultured Anaerolineaceae bacterium
GAAGTGCTCCCCCAGCTCACCGATGCTATCGGTGCGCGTCTCGGCGATGCCGCCGTGTTCCATGACCGGCTGGATGATCCCGTCGAAGAGATGGGTCCCGGGGTCGTGGATCGCCCCGGGGTACTCGGCGAGGAAGCGCAGGTGGCCGCCCTCGGAGCGCATCAGCGAGGCGTAGTCGAAGGCGAGCGCCCCGGCCAGCAGCTCCGGGAGCCTCGCAAACACATCCTCCGGCGGGCTGCCGGAACTGAGTTCGAGGGAGATCGCGTTGGCGGCACGCGCCCGGGCCGCGGATGCCTGCGCTTCGCACAACTCCCTGTCCCGCTGTACCGCCCCGGCAAGGAGGCCGGCCGCCTCGCGCAGGAACGCCACTTCAGGTCCGCCGAACGGCCCCGGATCCCGCCGCGCCACCGCCAGCAGCCCCAGCGGCGCCGGGCCTGCCGGCAGCCCGATCACCCAGGCGCGCTCAAAGCCCGAGCCCATCAGGTTGCGGCCACTCACCAGGTCCGGGATGTCGCCCCGCCCGTACTCCGCTCCACCCGGGGCCGATCCCAGGAGTCTGAGGCCCACCGAACGCTCCGGGAACACCTCCCCGGCAAAGCGCGGCTCAACACCGGGAGGGTAGCTGGCCACGGCGCGTACCACCCGCGGGTCTTCGGCGGCCGTGAACAGGCATGCGTAATCGAACGCCACCCCATCGAGCATGCGCGCGGCGAAGTCGGCGAAAATCTCGCCCACGCCGCGGCGCTCGGTCACCAGCAGGGCGAGGTCGAGCAGGATGTCGCTACGCGACTGCGAGGCAGCGTCATGCCGGGACATGCGCGGGCAGTCCCCCCTCTATTTCGGGAAGTCTCGTCATCGTGCGGATACTCGCCTATCGGGAGTTTCCCGCATAGCCCTTGTGCTTACGGCGGCAACCGCCTTTACCAATGCCAGTTCCCCCTCTGAGTTCCCATCGCGAACTGCCATCATGGCCGCCATGTCACACCCATCCCTCGGGCCTGCGCACACCGATGGCCACACGCTCGCCGGCCTGCCGCTGAGTGGCCCCATTACCTCCTTCTTCGGCTCCCGCGACATCGCGGAACACGCCGGCGGCCACACCGGCGTCGATATCGGTGTGCCGGAGGGCCGGCCGGTTCTCGCGCCCGCCCCGGGCATCGTCAGCGTTGCCACCGCGGATGCCACCTTCGGCGCCCATGTGGTCCTCACCCACATGGGCGGCTGGCACTCGCTCTACGCCCACCTCTCGCGTCTCGAAGTCGCCCCCGGCCAGGCAATCCTCCGCGGCGATTGCCTCGGCCTCTCCGGCTCGACCGGCCTGAGCACCGGGCCCCACCTGCACTGGGGGCTCGCCATTGGTGGCAGCCCGCTCCTCGCCGGGCCGCACCTGCGCGACCCGCTGGACTTCATCGCCGCCACCCCCGGGGAGGTCGACATCGAGCGCATACTCCGGGCTGCCGCCCACACCATCTACGGCGCCCTCCAGGCAGCCGGCGCCGCCCTCGGGACGAGTACCGAGGAGGACTTCGCGATCTTTCCGCCCGGTTCACCCGAACAGGCGCTCCTTGAAGTCCAGCGCGCGGCCAACCCGCTCATCGCCCGCTTCATCTCCGGCGGGTAACGCCAAGCAGGGGCGGCCTGTACGCTTGATCGCCATGGAACCCGTGTCCCGTTACTACACTTCCCAGCGGCTCAAGATGCACTACCTGGTCTGGGGCGATGAGGCGAACCCCCCGATCATCCTTATCCACGGAACCCGTGACCACGCCCACTCCTGGCAGCGCACCGCCGAGGCCCTCGCCTCACGCTACTGCGTCTACGCGCCCGACCTCCGCGGGCACGGCGATTCGGCCTGGGCCATCGGCGGCAACTACTCGATTATCGATTACGCGCTCGACATCCACGCCCTCGGCGAGGCGATCGGCCGGGCGCCGTACACCATCATCGGCCACTCGCTCGGCGGTGGCGTCGCCCTCCAGTACGCCGGCACCTTCCCCGAAAAGGTCTCGCGCCTCATCACCATCGAGGGACTGGGCGGGCGCGATTGGCAGCGCGAGCGCCGGCCCGCCCACGAACGCATGCGCGCCTGGGTCGAAAGCATGCACCGTCTCGAAGGGCGCAACCCCCACGTCTATGCCAGCCTCGATGAGGCCACCGACCGCATGCGTGAGGCCAACCGCCATCTCTCGCCCGAACTCGCCCGTTTCCTCACCGAGCACGGCGTGCGGGAGGCCGATGGCGGCTACACCTGGAAGTTCGACAACTACACCCGCGCCGGCTCGCCCTACGAATTCAATATGGAAGACGCCCGCGACCTCTGGAACCAGATCCGCTGCCCCATCCTCGTCATCTGGGGCAAGGAGAGCTGGGGCGCCCGGGCCGGTAACGCCGACCTCAGCGCCTTCCATGACCAGCGCTCCGTCGCAGTCGATGACGCCGGGCACTGGGTCCACCACGACCAGTTCGACACCTTCATGGGACACGTGAATGCCTTCCTCGATGCGTAACCGCTGGCCCGCCCTGATCCTCGCCCTCATCCTGGCCGCCACATTCACGGCTCTTGCCGCCGCCTGCAGCGGCGATGACGACGACGATGACGACGGCCCCACCCCATCCACCACGGCAGAGGATGGCGCCGGGGATGGCCCCAGGTCGGAACACGGCCAGCTCATCGCCCGGGCCGAGCTTCCGCTCGGACTCGCCGACGGGACGTCTATCGGCCGGGCCGATGCCCCCGTGGTCATCGAAGCGTTCGAGGACTTCGGCTGCCCCCACTGCCTCCATTTCACCGCTACCACCGAGCCGCGGGTCATGGAGGACTACGTCGCGCGCGGCAAGGTGCGGCTGGTCTATCGCTACTTCCCGCTCCAGCAGGCCACCGCGAACGCCGCCATTGCCGCCCAGTGCGCCGCCGAACAGGATCGCTTCTGGGAGTACCACAAGGAGCTCTTCATCGCCCAGGCCGAGGCGGCCAACGGCACCGGACCGGCACTTGCGGCCGCCTTCGCCCCCGCCGGTCTCCGCGACCTGGCCGGCAGGCTGGGACTGGACACCACCGCCTTCGAGGCCTGCCTCCTCGGCGATTCGGCAGTCGCGAAGGTGACCGAGGACTACCGCGCGGGACAGAATCTCGGGCTGCGCGGCACGCCCTCGTTCGTGGTCAATGGCCAGGTGCTCACCGGCAACCCGGAGAAGTACGAGGACTGGAAACAGCTCCTCGACGGCCTCATCAAATAGCCCGGGACGCGGCGCTCCGGGAGTTCCGGCGCGCCGTTTGTCCGGCGCCTGGCGTACCATCCAGCAATGCGGATCTGGTCGTGTGTCGATGGCCGCTGGCGCGACGGCGAAACCGAGGGTCCGGCGTCACGCTGGTACGACCTGAGCGGCGCAGACCGCGAGGTCCTCGAATCGCTCGGCCAGCGTCACGGCCTCCACCCCCTCGCCATCGCCGATTGCCTCTCGCCCTACCTCCACACGCCCAAGATCGATGACTTCGGAGACCACCTCTTCCTCGTCGCCGCCACCATGGTCGAAACGCGGGCGCTCCCCGAGCCGGACGAACTCGATGTCTTTCTCGGCCGCAGCTTCCTCATCACCTACCACGACGGGCCCACGGCGCCACCCGCCATCGCCCTGACTGCCAACGCGCTCGCCAGCGGGGTGAGCGTGCGGCCCGGTACCGACGGGCTCCTCTACGAGATCCTCGACCGCAGCGTGGATGCCATCATCCCGCGCGTCAGCGCGATGAGCGAAGAGCTGGACACCATCGAAGACTCCATCGTCGGCGAAGGCATCAGCCGCATGGACCAGCGCCGCGTCCTCGAATTGCGGAGCATTGCCGGCCGGGTCCGCCGCCTGCTCATCCCCGAACAGAACGTGATGCTGCGCTTCGGGAGGGGAGAAATCCACCTCGTCGCGCCCGAAAACCAGGTCTACTTCCGGGATGTCTATGACCACCTCGTCCGCGTCGATATGGCGCTGGAAGAGCTCCGCGAAGATGCCGAAGTCGCCCTCAGCACCTACCTGAGCGCACTGAACAACCGGATGAACGAGGTCATGAAGGTCCTGGCCGTGGTCGGCGCGCTCGCCCTCCCGGCCACGGTGATCACGGGCATCTTCGGCACCAACTTCGATGACATCCCCGGCCTCCACAGCAACTGGGGTTTCGCCGCCATGATGGCCGCCATGGCCGGCATGGCCGGGTCGATGGCCTACGTTTTCCATCGCCGCGGCTGGTTCTGATGCCGGCCGGCCGCCTTTGGCTACTGCCCGGGGGTCAGCCCCAATGGAGCTAGGCGGCGTCTCGTTCGACCAGCAGGGGTGGCGGCTCGCGGTGGCGCTCGGCATCGGCCTGCTCATGGGCGTCGAGCGCGAGCGCCGCAAGGGCGAAGGCCCCGCCCGGAGCGCCGCCGGCGTCCGCACGTTCGCCCTTGTCGCTCTCCTCGGCGGCGTCGCGATGGCCCTCGGGAGCATGACCGTCCTCGCCGTCGCCCTGGCCTTTGTTGGCGGCGCGGTGCTCCTGGCCTACGCGCTCGGCGACCGCAGCGACCCCGGCATCACCTCCGAGGTGGCAGTCCCCACCGCCTTCCTCCTCGGCGCGCTCGCCCAGCGCGAGCCACAGATCGCGGCCGGCCTCGCCGTCACGGTGACGATCCTGCTGGCCGCGCGCACGCAGATCCACCGCCTCGTCCAGCAGGTGCTGACCGAGCAGGAGATCCACGATGGCCTGCTCTTCGCGGCCGCGGCGCTGGTTGTCCTGCCACTCCTTCCAGATGAGCGCATCGGCCCCTATGGCGTCTTCGACCCCTTCACCATGTGGCGCCTGGTCATCATCGTGATGGCGATCAGCGCAGCCGGCTACATCGCCCACCGTTCGCTTGGTCCACGTGTCGGGTTGCCCCTCGCCGGGTTCGCCTCGGGGTTCGTCTCGAGTTCGGCGACCATCGGGGCGATGGGCAGCCGCGCCCGCCGCGAACCCGGCCTTCGCCGCCCGGCGGTGGCCGGGGCCGTCCTCTCGACGGTGGCCACGGTCGTCCAGATGGGGGTGGTGGTTGGCGCGACCGACCGCGCCGTCCTGCGCGAGGTGACCGGGGTGCTGCTCGCCGCTGGCATCGTTGCCACCCTCTATGGCGCGTTTTTCGGTCTGCGGGCGCTGCGCGATCCGGGCGAGACCGAGGCTGCGGCCGGGCGGGCGTTCGAACTCCGATCGGCCGTGATCTTCGCCGCAACCGTGACCGGCATCCTGCTGGTCTCCGCTGCGCTGCACGATTGGCTGGGAAATGCCGGCCTCACCATCTCGACCGCCATCGCCGGCTTCGCCGATACCCACGCGGCGGCCATCTCGGTCGCCGCGCTTGCAGCAAGCGGCAAGATCCCACCCTCCGATGCCGTCATCCCGATCCTGGCGGCCCTCTCCACCAACTCGGTGACCAAGGCCGTGCTCGCCATCGTGGCCGGTGGGCCGAGGTTCGCCCTCGCCGTTTGGCCGGGCGTCGCCGCCGTCCTGCTCGCGGCATGGACCGGGTGGGCGCTCAGCGCGTAACGCGCGCCGTGGTCAGGCGGCCTGGCGGTGTTCCTCGTTCGTGATGAAGTCCGAATCGGCCAGCCAGTTCTTGAACGCCCGGCTGGCGCCGCAGACCTTGCAGCGGCCGGGCGAGAACGGGCCGCTCGCCTCTTCGATCACCCAGTGGTGGGCATGAGTGGCTGCCGCGGCAGCCGTGTTCGTCGTGTTCGTTTCCATTCGCTTGCTCTCTCGGGCGAGGTTCCCACCTCGCGCGGTGATACGGGTGATAGTAGGCCGGCGTAGCAGGCCCGCCACCGGCCGGTAGGGTGAGCCAGACTTCCCCCAAAGGTCGGAGGCCGCGGCAAATCTGTGAAGCCGGTCACACCCCGATAACGGGGCGGCGCCATCCCGGGGTCAGTTCAGGGCGATCCCCGTGATCGTCGTTAGCCACTGCTCCGGAGGAATGAACGATGAGACAACCGCGACGTGCCCCTCGTCGTCCAGCACCAGCACGGTGTTCTCGGCGACTTCGGCAAGGTTGAAGCGGATCGCGCCCAGCCGCAGGTTATCGGCCCGAGTCCCCTGGATGGTCACAACCGCGGTCGCGGGGGCATCGACCTGGCGGGCGACCTCGGCCAGGCTCACGCCCTTCACCTTCTTGCCGTTCGCGGTGATCTCGATCATCGGCAGGCTTTCGAACTCGCTCCGCAGCGGAAGGTAGCTCTTGCCGGCGCCGACCACCTGGACGACCGGTACATCGTCCGGGAGCGGCGTGGGCCTGGCTATCGGGGTGTCCGGTACTGTCGGCTGGTCCTGCGCGGTGATCGTCGCACGCTGGGCATCCATCGCGCTCAGCGTCGGCGTCGCGGCCGGTTCATCACCGTTCGAATCGTCATCGTCACCCCCGCAGGCGCCGAGGACCAGCGCGAGGGCAAAGGGGGCAAGGGCATAGGACAGTCGTCGCATCAGCGCATTCTCCGGTCAGGGGGCGAGGTTGAGGGTATGCAGCCGCCCGGTAGCGGGCAACGCGCGGGTTAACCAACGGTTCAGGGCGTGGGGGTCACGGAAGGCTCGGCCGTTGCCGAAGACTCTTCAGTTTCGGTCGCCGTTGCCGTCTCCGTCGCGGTTGGGTCCGGGGTGACCGAAGGCGTGGCTTCAGGGGTTGCCGTCGCGGTGGCCGGCGTTGGCTCCGGCGTCGTCGTCGCGGGCGTCGTCGAAGGCGACGCGGTACCGGTTGGAGTGGCAGTCGCTGAAGGCTCTGGCGTGGCAGTCGCGGCCGGCGTGGCGATGGGGAGCTCGCTCACCGGTACGCCAAGGGCCGTCGCCACCGCATCGTTGAACGCGGCCGCCGCCGCATCCACCCGGGCCGGGTCAATCTCCGGCTGCTTGCGTGCCTCGGTCAGCACCGCGCTGCCCTGTTCGGCCAGGCTCTTGGCACGGGCCTTCTGCACGTCATCCAGCGGCTGCGTCTTCGAAAGCTCGGCGAGCGCCCGCGCCTCGCGCTGCAGGCTCTCCAGCGTCGCCACCGAGACATTACCCTTATCAGCCAGGCGCTGCATTTCATAGACGCGGTTTTCGGCCTGGCGCAGCTGTACATCGACACGCCCATCGCCGCGCGAAAGCGTGTATTCCAGCCGCTCGTTGGCGAGCTTGAAGGTGTAGTTCCAGTCACCCGGAACCGCATCATCGGCCGTCACGAAACCGAGAGCGACCGTACCGAGAGCCGCCGCTGCCGCCACCACGCCCATGCTCGCCGAGAGCGCGCGCACCGGTGAGTACGCCGGGGCCGGGAGGGTGAGCGGTGCCGGCGTCGCAGCCGGGCGCGATGCCGCCGCGAGGAAGCGCGACTTGAGCGAGGCTTCGAAGTAGTAGCTGGCCGATTCGCCCGCGTAGGCCTCTTCGATCCCTGCGGACGTCTCGAGCAGCCCCTCGAGCCAGCCGGCATCATCGGGGAACAGGCCGAGCACGAACTCGAGGTCGAGCCCGTCATCGAGGAGCGACTGCGCCTCGGCGAGCACCTGGGCCTCGTAGCTCGGCTTGCGTTCGAACAGCTGGCGGATCATTCGGGCCGCACCATGGTCTGGAGTTTGGCGATGGCTTTGTGCTGGAGGACTTTCACGTT
>CAZRUZ010000129.1:0-2119 GCA_964603275.1 uncultured Anaerolineaceae bacterium
GACGGCCAGGTCGAGCTCGTGGTCGAGGAAGTCACCCCCGAGGGGCTCGATTGCCGCGTTGTCGTGGGCGGCCCGCTCGGCCCGCACAAGGGGGTCAGCTTCCCCCACACCAATCTCACGACCCCCGCGCTCACCGGCAAGGACATGGAGGCGATCCGCGCCGGCGCCGGCGCCGCCGTCGACTACTTCGGCCTCAGCTTCGTCCGCGATGCCGCCGACATCGTCCGCACCCGCGACTTCATCGGCTCGCTCGGCTGCGACATCCCGATCGTCGCCAAGATCGAGCGCCGCCAGGCCGTTGAGAACCTCGATGAGATCCTTGCCGAGGCCGATGGCGCCATGGTGGCCCGCGGTGACCTCGGCGTCGAGCTGCCGCCCGAGGATGTGCCCCTCCAGCAGCGCCGCATCATCGCCTCCGCCGCGCGAAACATGATCCCGGTGATCACCGCCACCCAGATGCTCGAATCGATGATCACCGCACCGCGTCCCACCCGCGCGGAGGCCTCGGATGTCGCCAACGCCGTCTGGGACCTCTCCGATGCGCTCATGCTCAGCGGCGAGACCGCGACCGGCCGCTACCCGGTCGAGTCCGTTGCCATGATGAACCGCATTATCACCCGGGCAGAAGAGGCAATGTCCGAGGCGGAAACCGCGACCGCGCCCGCCCCCGAGACCGATGACCACTCCTACGTCATCGCTCTCGCCGCCCGCCGCATCGTCGAATTCGATGCCAACATCCGGGGCGTCGCCTGCTTCACCAAGAGTGGCTACACGGCCATGCTCCTCAGCAAAGTCCATCCTGATGCGACCGTCTTCGGCATCAGTCCCTCGGAGGCGATCTGCCGCCGCCTTGCGCTCGCCCGGGGCGTCATCCCCGTGCTCAGCACGACCGTCACGTCTTCCGAGGAACTGCTCCACACCGTCGACGATGCCCTGCTCGGCGGCCGCCACCTCGCCCACGGCGATGAGGTCGTGGTGGTCGCAAGTCTCCCCGTCCGCGCCCAGGGCACCACCAATTTCCTCAAGCTCCACCGTGTCGGTGACTCGGCGAGCTACGTCTGGTGAGGTTCTTCCCTGCCCGGCGCCCAATGGAGGTGACACCCTGAAGCTCAGCTACGAACTCTGGCGCCTCATCGCCGTCAGAGATGAGCGGCGCTCTACCTGGGAGCTTGTCGGCCAGTTCCCGAACGCCCGGGCCGCCCGCCGCAAGATCCACGAACTCGCCGGCCCGAACATGGTCAGCCCTGAAGAAGACCTCTACTGGTACGAAGACGCCGCGGGGACCCATACCTTCCGCATCGAGGCGACCCGCGCTCCTGAAGGCGGCTGAATTGGATTCTCAGGCCGCCAGCGAATCCATGCGCGGCTGTTCCCGCCGCCGCAACGGCCGCATCTCTTCCAGGTCGCGCAACACGTCAGTCGCATAGAGCGCTTCCATGTCGTACTGGCTGACCCGCGCCGTGACCGGCACATCCAGCATGTTGTGGCCGTCGCTCACCGAGACGTTCCCGGGCACCCGCTTCAGGTAGATGTACGACTGCTCGAGTGTGCAATCGACAAGCATCACGCAGAAGCGCGCGCCACCCAGGTGCGCCAGGAAGTCCGAACTCCGGGTCAGCCGCTTGAGCGTCTCGACCAGTGCGTGCACCGAACGGTCGGCGAAGTCATCCCCCCGCCGTCCGCGCACCTCTTCGATGTTCTCCAGCGAAAGCTGGATCAGGACGAACGGAGACTGGTGCGACCGCGCGCGCGGCATTTCCCGCCGCAGCTCCGCCAGGACGTAGTTCCGGTTCGGCAGGTTCTGGTACTCCGAGATATAGGCCGAGCCGTGCAGCTTGGCCGACATGTGCCGCCAGTTGCGGTGTCCCAGCCAGCGCATGAGCAACAGGTTCCCGTTTACCAGGACGAACAACACCCCAAACGTCGCCGCAAGGATCGTGCTCGACCGGCTCGGGTTGCGCAGCGCCTCCATGGCCACCAGGGCCATGACGACGCCCCAGCCCACGAACGCCGCAACGCGGATCGCGTGCCACTTGCGCGCGGCCGGACGTTCATCGGGAGAGAGTGCCTGCTCATGCGTGGCGTTCATACACTGTCCTCAAACACAACATCGGCAGTG
>CAZRUZ010000129.1:2219-7613 GCA_964603275.1 uncultured Anaerolineaceae bacterium
GCCAGCCCCTCGCGGTTGCAGGCGAGGTTCGCCGCCGCCACCACATCGCCCAGGCTCGCAATCTCCGGCACACCGCGCAGCGGGTGGTGCTCCCGGATCGAGGTAACAAGCGGCTCCGGGAACTTCCAGCGCTCGGCCAGCCGCGCGCCAACGTGCTCGTGTCCGATCCCGAACACCGCGATCTCGGCCTCCCGGTAGCGCATGTTCTCGTGTTTGACCAGGTCCAGCAGCTCGGCGAAGAGCTGTGGCTCGCAGAGCATCATGGCCAGCTTGCCCACGTCGTGCAGCACACCCGCGGTGAAGGCATCCTCCGGCCGGGCCACGCGCGTGTCCCGGGCGATCACCTCGGCGACGATCCCGACGCTCACGCTGTGCGCCCAGAACAGGTCCGGGTCGAACCCGTCACCGTCAATCTCGGGCATCCGGAACGCCTCGATGATACCGGATGAGATAGCCACCGACCGGACCGTCCGCATCCCCAGCAGGATCACCGCTTCCCGCACGTTCGAGATTCGCCGGGCATACCCGTAGTAGGCAGAGTTCGATAGCTTCAGCAGTTTCGCCGTCAGCGCCTGGTCCGAACTGATCACCGTGGCCAGGTCCATCGCCGCCGAACGCTCGTCCTCCGCGAGCTGGATCGCCCGCGTTGCCACGCTCTTCAGGGGCGCAAGGTCAGTCGTCCGGTTCACGATCGACCGGAGTTTGTTGCGAGCGTCGAGGCTCAGGGCGGCCGCTGGATCCGTGCTCATGCTGCGCTCCTCTGTTCTGTCGCGTCCGTAGAGGCGATCCGGTTGCGGCCGGCACGCTTCGCCGCGTACAGGCGGTCGTCGGCCACGCGGAGGGCCTCGTTCAGGCTATCGGCACAACTGGGGATGCAGGCCACGCCGCCCGAGATGGTCATCGGTACCGACAGGTTGTCGTCCAGTGTGATCCGCGCCCGCTCCACGGCAGCGCGCACCCGCTCCGCGAACTGGCTCACGGCCGGCAGGTCGGCGCCCGGCAAGAAGGCCACGAACTCCTCGCCGCCATACCGCCCGATAATGTCTCCCTGGCGCGTCGCCTTCCGGAGCACCGCCGCCACTTCAGCCAGTACCCGGTCGCCGACGAGGTGCCCGAACGAGTCGTTAATCAACTTGAAGCGGTCCAGGTCGAGCAACACCACTCCCATCGCATTCGCCTCCAGCCCGGATGCGATCAGCGCATCTTCCGCGGCCTGCATCGCCGATCCCCGGTTCAGCAGACTTGTCAGCTGGTCGTGACGGGCGATGTAGTCCAGCTGTTCCACCATGTTGTTCAGCTGGTCGTTGTTCTGCCGCAGGGCGTCTTCAATCGTCCGCACGCCGGTATGGTCGCGGATGTACATCACCATCCCAATGCTGTCGCCGTAGCGGTCCCTGATTACCGTCGCCGAGACCGCCGCCGCGAACTTCGAGCCATCCCGGTGGCGCCCGGTCACTTCCATGTTCACAGCCCGGCCCTGCTTGGAGAGCGACTGTTCGAGCGCTGCCCGGTCATCGCCCTCGGCGAACAGCAACTGGTAGTCGTGGTCCAGCACCTGGATCGGGTCGAACCCAAAGATCGTCTCCGAGGCGCCCGTGTAGAGCGTCACGCGGCCCGCACCGTCCGTTGCCACGATGCCGTCCGGGCACGACACCAGCATCAGCTGGAGCATGTCCGGATCGGACAACAACGTCAGGAAGTCGATGCGATCGTGAAACACCGGTCCTCGGCCATTCATTGCCATGGGTATCGGAAAGACCCGCCCGCTTATGCAGTGCGAATGCTCCACACCGCCCGGAAACGTATCCTTTGGCAGTCATGGATTTTCGCGATGGACCAGCTGAGGCCGAGTTCCGGGCCGCCGTCCGCTCCTGGATCGCCGGGAACCTCCCCGCGACCCTGAAGGGCGATGCTGGCGAGGGCGAGTGGGGCCAGCTTTCCAGCGGCCACGAACGCGACAAGGCCGCCCTGGCGCTCTGGCGCGAGCGCCTCCAGTCGCGCGGCTGGGTTGCCCCTGCCTGGCCCCGCCGCTACGGGGGAGCCGAGCTGCCCGTCATGCAGCAGTTCATCCTCAAGGAAGAGATGGCACGCGCCCGGGCGCCCCGTTTCGGCGGCGTCGGGATTGGCTGGGTCGCCCCAACCCTCATGCAGTTCGGCGCCGAGTGGATGAAGGAACGCTTCATCGAGCCGATCCTCAGCGGCCGCGAACGCTGGTGCCAGGGCTTCAGCGAGCCCGGCGCCGGCTCTGACCTCGCCAGCGTCCAGACGCGCGCCGTGCGCGATGGCGATGACTTTGTCGTCACCGGCCAGAAGATCTGGACCAGCGGCGCCCACATCGCCGGCTGGATGATCCTCCTTGCCCGCACCGACCCGACGGCGCCAAAGCACCGGGGACTCTCCTACTTCCTCCTCGACATGAAGACCCCGGGCATCTCCCTCTCGCCGATCATCAACATGGTCGGCAACAGCGGCTTCAACCAGGTCTTCTTTGAATCTGTCCGCGTGCCCGCGGCCAACATGGTCGGAGAAGAGAACCGCGGCTGGTATGTTGCCGCCACCACCCTGGACTTCGAACGCAGCCTGGTCGACCTTTGCGTCGAATACCGTGCCATCCTCGAGGAGGTCATCGCCTACGCCCGGGAGCAGGGCCTGCCCGGCCTGGGAGCCAACCGCCACCGCCTCGTCGACCTGCTGATCGAGGTCGAAGTAGCCCGCAACCTCAGCCTCCGCGTGGTCTCCATGCAGGCCCGCGGCACCCAGCCCAACTACGAGGCCAGCATCGTCAAGCTGTACGCCAGCGAGGTCGAACAGCGGATGGCTGCCGTCGCCTTCCATGTCGCCGGCCTGGCCGGCCAGGTCACCTCGCGCGGTCAGTCGCGCCGTGAGCTGCTCATGGGCCGTATCGCCCGCTTCCAGCTCCACTCCGCCGCCGCGACCATCGGTGGCGGCACCAGCGAGGTCCAGCGCAACATCATCGCCACCCGCGGGCTCGGGCTGCCTCGCGGCTAAGGGGGTCCACCATGTGCCGGAGCATCAAGCAATTGCGTGCCGCCGATCCTCCGCCTGGCGAGGACGAAATCCGCGCCGCCGCGCTCCAGTACGTCCGGAAGGTGAGCGGGTTCCGGGCGCCCTCCCGCCGCAACCAGGAGGCCTTCGAGGAGGCAGTCGCCGAGATCGCCGGGGCGACCGCTCGCCTCCTTCACCGGATCGAGACCGGCTGATCGCGCCTGGCCCGGCCCCTTGGTACGCTCGGACCATGAGCTACACCGGTACCATCGTCCAGGTCAGCGTCTCCCCCGGGGGAGTCCCCAAGTTGCCCGTCCCGCAGGCACGCGTCACCGCGAACGGCATCGAAGGCGATGGCCACGACCACCCGGATATCCACGGTGGCCCGGAACGCGCGCTCTGCATCTACGCCCTTGAGCGCATCGAAGGGCTCGCCGCCGAAGGGCACGATCTCGCGCCCGGCCATACCGGCGAGAACATCACCATCCGCGGTATTGATTGGGACCTTGTCGTGCCCGGCGCCCGCTTCAAGCTCGGGGCCGAGGTCGAAGTCGAGGTCACCCGTTTCACCACACCCTGCAAGACGAACGCCCGCTGGTTCAAGGGTGGCGACTTCAACCGCATGCACCACAACCTCTTCCCGGGCTGGAGCCGCGCCTACGCTCGCGTCATCTCGGCCGGCACGGTCCGCCCGGGTGATGTGGTCGAACTGATCCTGCCTGCCTCGGCCTGAGGCAGCGGCCATTACTTCACCTCGAAGTTGGTCTTCATCCCCTTGCCGTAGTGGTTCACGATCGTCCCGTCCGGCTTGACTTCCACGATGAGGCAGGCGAGGACGTACTTGCCCTTCTCTAATTCGATCGTCAGGCCCTCGACGTGCTTCGCTGCCAGGCCTTCAATTTCGGCGAGTTCCTCGGAATCCTTCAGGATCACCAGCTCATGCGTCTCGTCTCCGATGTTGTCCGCGACGAATCGGACCACACCCGGCTTCACCGTCTTCGCTGACGACTTCACCGACCACTCATCGAGTTCGACTTTAACCGTCACGTCCGGCGGGCCCGGGTCGGGCGTGGGCGTGGCGTTCGGGTCAGGGGTCGGGTGCGCCTCAGCGTCCGCTTCCTCGTCACCGGCCATCAATGCCGAGGTGGGAACACCCTCCGGCCAATCGTCGTCGTCCGAATCACTGCACGCGCCGAGAAGCCCGGTGCCGATGAGTGCCATGCTTGCCAGCCCGGCCCGGGCGATGTGCGAAGTGTAGAAGCTATGAAGCAACATTAGTCATGCCTAATCAGGTGAGTATGGTGCAAGTATTGCGGCAGGTAAGGAAACCGTCAACCTCGCTACCCGCGCCTCGTTGGCTGGAGCCGTTCCCGGGCGCCCGCTGATCGGCTATCCTCACCCTATCCCTGCGAGAGGTCTCCGTTGACGCGATAACACCGGCGAAGCGCGAACGTGATCGAGGCAGATCTTCCTGACTGCCCTCACGTGCCGGTGTGCCCAACCTCTCCCGTCCCGCACTCCTTCCCGCCGCTTCGTCAAAGCCCATCCGCCCCGGGCGGGAGCATGTGACTTGCGGAGATCCCCTCGTGTTGACTGTCTCTTCACTGCATCGAGAGCTGGGTGGGCGTGCGGTACTCAGCAGCGTTTCTTTTTCCGTGGGCCGGGGTGAGGTCCTGGGCGTCGTTGGCCCGAATGGGGCCGGGAAGACAACGCTCCTGCGCATCCTCGCCGGCCTCGATCGGCCTGACGGGGGCAGAATCGACCTGGAGCCGGGGACCGCCACCGGCTATCTTCCCCAGGGGTATGCCGGGCGCCGCGGCGAAACGGTCGCGGCGGTCTTCCCGGCGGCCTTCGGCTTCGATGCCGCATCGGCGCGATTGGAGATGCTCGCCGCCGAACTCTCAGCCGCCACCGATCATGCGGAACGCGAGCGTCTCGCTGGCGCGTACGACATGCTGCTGGCAGCCCTCGCCGCCGGCCCACCCGCCGATGACCCGGCGGGCGCGCGCCTCGCTCTCGGGATTCACCACGCTAACCCGGAGAGCCGCCTTGAAGAACTCTCGGGCGGCGAACTCACCCGCCTGGGTCTCATCGAGCTTTTCGCGTCGCGGCCGGACGTGCTCCTGCTCGATGAGCCGACAAACAACCTGGACATTCGCGGGCTGGAGTGGCTCGAGGACCAGGTGATGCGGTTTCCCGGGGCGGTGATCGCCGTCTCACACGATCGGGTGTTCCTCGATCGCGTCGCAACGAAGCTACTCGAACTCGATCCACGGGGGCGGGGGGCGGAGCTGTTTGCTGGCAACTATTCGGCGCTCCTCGCCGAGAAAGAGCGCCGGGAGGCCGAACACTGGAGTGCCTATGAGCGCCAGCAACGGGAGGAGGCGC
>CAZRUZ010000130.1:0-1273 GCA_964603275.1 uncultured Anaerolineaceae bacterium
CAACTCGCAACTCGCAACTCGCAACTCGCAACTCGCAACTCGCAACTCGCAACTCACTAACCGCCGGCGTACTCCGAAAGGCACGTCCACCGCACCCTCCCGTTCCACCGCCGCCGCAGCACCAGCCCCGCACCGGCGCACAACCCGTCGAGCACGCTCGCCTTGAGGTAGTCCGGGTCGCCGCGCACCTCGTTGACTACCAGCCGCCCACCCGGGCGTAGCACTCGCCGCACCTCCTCCAGGCAGCGATGGCGGTCCGGCACCTCACCGAGCACCGCGGCGATGTACACCACGTCGAACGCTCCGTTTCTGAATGGGAGCGCCATCGCATTTCCCGCCGCAACGGCAACTCGGCTCCCCCGGCCTACCCGTTCCCGGGCCATCCGGAGCATCTCCGGTTGCAGGTCGAACAGGACCAGCCGTCCGTGCGGTGTCGCGTCCCGGAAGGCGATGCTGAAGTAGCCGGGGCCGCAGCCCAGTTCGAGCACCTGTTCGTCGCCTCGCAGGCCGACCCAGCGGACCACCTTCACGGGCGACTGGATCAACCTCCGGACCGGGTTCAGCAGCGACCCCGCCTTCTCGTGGGGGAATACCTTCCCCTTGCCCAGTCCGAATTCGACCTGGCCCGTCATCGCGCGAAGTCTACACGCGCGCGGCGCCCCCGGCGCCAGCGAATACTGTCCAGTGGGGCCCGGGAATGCATCCGGCTGGCCCGGCCGCCGCTTCTCCCGGTCTGGTAGGCTGCGAGGAACTTCGATTGGAGGCGGTCCATGCGGATCGATATCGGGATTGACCACACCGCGCGCAAGGATGTGGCCGACGGGCTTGCGAGAGTCCTCGCCGATTCCTACACGCTCTACCTCAAGAGCCATAACTTCCACTGGAACGTCACGGGACCGATGTTCCAGACGCTCCACCTGATGTTCGAGCAGCACTACAACGAGCTCGCCCTGGCCGTCGACGAAATCGCCGAGCGTATCCGTGCCCTGGGCTTCCCGGCCCCCGGCACCTATCGCGAGTTCGCCGCGCTTTCCACCATCAAAGAGGACGACGGCGTCCCGGCGGCGATGGATATGGTCCGCCTGCTCGTTGATGGTCACGAGACGGTGGCCCGCACCGCCCGCGAGGTCTTCAAGACCGCCGAAGCGGCGAACGACCAGCCTACCTGCGACCTGCTGACCCAACGCCTCCAGGTCCACGAAAAGACGGCCTGGATGCTGCGGAGCCTGCTCGAAGAGTAGGCAGCCGGGCTGAATCGCCCATGCCGGAAGCC
>CAZRUZ010000130.1:1373-5162 GCA_964603275.1 uncultured Anaerolineaceae bacterium
GTCGCGAGGCTTGCGATCCACCACGCGCTGAAGCCGTAATCGGTCCCCACCGTGTTGCCGGCGACTGGCACGCGCGGCGTCGGCGTTGCCGGCACGGCCGTGGGGGTGACCACGGTCAGGTTGAGCTGGTTCAGTTCCCAGTTCCGCCACGAGCCGGTCTGGCCCGCCGCCTTCCCGCCGACGTAGAACGACACGACGGCGCCCTCGACGCCGCAGTTCGCTGTCGATGGCTGGGCGGCCGGGACATCGAGCGTGTACCGCGCTTCGCTGCCCGAGATGAATACCGCGGCTACTCCGCAGGTGGCCGTACCGATGCGCGCCTCGATCGTCGTCCCGGCCGGGGCCGGAGCGCCATCGATGGTGACGGTCCCCACGAACCGGGCCGGCGGGTTTGGTGGCGATTGCGCCAGCGATACGCCGACGCTTGCCATGGCGAGGGCGAGCACAGCGACAAGCGTGCCTCCGCGCCGGATTGCCAGATGGATAACGCTCTTCATGACTGCAGGTCCCTTTCCGCGGGCTCCCCATCGCAGGGTGGCGCTGCCTCACCGGTTGCCCGGCTG
The DNA here is from genome assembly GCA_964603275.1 of uncultured Anaerolineaceae bacterium. Classification (GTDB taxonomy): domain Bacteria; phylum Chloroflexota; class Dehalococcoidia; order Tepidiformales; family Tepidiformaceae; genus Amarobacter. The sequence goes on from CAZRUZ010000130.1 coordinate 1,937, forward strand.
CTCCGCGTTCTGTTGCTCAGTCTCGGTCACCAAATGGCAATCAACACCCGGGAAATGTAACCACAGTGTGAAATTTCGGTGACTTCGCCCGGTCAGCGGGCCATCCCGTGGTATTCCGGGTTGGGCATCACGCCCGCGCCGCTCATCACCCGGTTCGTGAAGTTGAACATCGCGGTCACTTCGATGATGTCCCACACGTCCTCATCGTTGAACCCCACCGCGCGCAGTTCATCGATGTCGTCCTCGCTCACGGTCACCGGGTCGAGCGTCAGCTTCACGGCGTAGTCCAGCATCGCCATCTGCTTCTCCGAAAGCCCGGCGCGCCGGTAATCGAGCGTGATCCGGTCGCCTTTCACCGGGTCCTTCAGCAAGGCGCGCACCGCGAACCCGTGGCTCGTCAGGCAGTACAGGCACTGGTTCTGCATCGAAACAACCACCGAGATCATCTCCCGCTCGGCCTTGCCCAGCCCCGGCGATGGCTGCATCAGGTCATCGAAGTGCGCCCACCACTTGCTCATCCGCCCTTCGCGCCAGGCGAATGCCCGGAAGACATTGGGCAGGAACCCCAGCTTCTCCTCGATCTGGTCGAACAGCGCCTTCGTCTCGCTCGAAAGCGCCTCGCGGTCGGCAATCGGAAACCAGGAAATACGGTCAGTCATGCGCGCAGGGTCGCGCCTCAGGCGGCGGTGGTCAATCAGTTCACCGTCGGGTCGGCGGGCGCGAAGGCGAACATGGCCAGCTTACCCGGCTGCCGCCGCAACACGTCGCGCCAGAGCCGGTCCGGCTCGCTCGTCCACAGTTCGTCCTCGATCGGGTCCACGACGAACCACGCCTCCTCGGCGATCTCGGCTTCGAGCTGGCCGGCCGTCCAGCCGGCGTACCCGGCGAACACCCGGACCACCTCGACCGGAGGCTCGTGCTCATCCACCTCGACCGCCAGGTTGAGCAGCGCGGTCTGCCCGACGACGGAGTTCACCGGCGCCCCGCCCTCGCCGGCCACGTGACGGCCAAGCACCAGGGCCGCCCCCTGCTCCACCGGCCCACCGTGAAAGACGACGCCCGGGGCTGCCGCGAGCCGCCCGTACAGGGGCAGGTGCCCTTCAACCGGCTCGTCCTCCAGCGGACGGTTCAGCACCAGGCCGAGCGCGCCCTCGTCGTCGTGCATGCACATCAGCACCACCGTCCGCGCGAAGTTCGGGTCGGTCAGTTTCAGGCTGGCGACCAGCAGCTTGCCCCGCAGTGATTCGCCCATGCCGCGATCATGGCACAGCGGGCGTCAGCCGCCACCCCCGGGTTCAGGCCGCGCCCCGCCGCCCCAATCCCCCGTGGAGTTCCGCCGCGAGCGCCCGCGTAACCGCCAGCGCCTCTTCAAGCTTCGCGGCGAGTGTTTCAACGGTCGCGGCATCCGCGTAGCTGTTCCGCTCGGCCTTCTTCAGCAGGGTGCGCAACTCATCCATGCACTTCACCGCGTTCCGGAGCGCGCTGGTCGCCTCGATGCGCTCCATGTACCCCCCGGGCGGGCATGCCGCCGATGCACACGCCACGTGGGCGAGGGCCGAAACCCCGGCATCCGCCACCTGCTGGCCCAGGAACCTGTGTCGCCGCATCGGCGGCGAGCTCTCCAGGTCCAGCGCCCCCTCCGAGACTTCGTGGGCCAGGCTGAACGCCAGGTGGGCAAGTCCGCGGATATCCCTCATGCATCGGCCCCCCGGCGAATGTGGCGTTCTCGTTATTGAGATCGGAGAGGCTGAGGAAACCCCCTACCCGTGATTTCACCCGGATAGGCCTCAGGGAAATCCCGTGTGTTGGCGCCGTTACGGATGCGAATGGGCGCCCGCCGGCGCCTCCTCGATCACTCCCCGCCGGGCGAGCTCCGCCAGTTCGGCCGGCGCCAGCCCGAGCTCGCCTTCGAGCACCTCGCGGGTGTGTTCGCCAAGCAACGGCGCCCGCCGCAGCTCGACCTGCGGTTCGCTCAGGTGGATGGGCGGCCCCAGCAGCTGGAACTCCCCCACCACGGGGTGCTCCAGCGTCGGGATCATCCTCGCGCCTGCAGGTGCTCATCCCGGAAGATGTCGTCCGAGTCATAGACCGCGCTGCAGGGCACCCCGGCCGCTGCAAGGTGCTCCATCGCCTCCCACTTCGTCCGCTGCCGCGTCCACCCGGAGATGATCTCCCACAGCGCGTCCCCGTTCTGGTTCCGGTCGCGGATCGTGGCGAAGCGCGGGTCCAGCCCCAGTTCCGGCATGTCGAGGGCCACTGCCAGGCAGTCCCACATCCGGGTGGTGACCACCATGATGTACACGTAGTCGTTTGGTCCGCCCGGGGCGCAGGGGTACAGGTCCGTTGGCATCACCGTGCGGCTCCCGCGCCTCCCGATCGGGTTCCCGCGCCACTCGCGCTGCGCCATCGGCTCGCGCATGAAGTTCGCCACGACTTCCTGCATGGCAATCTCCACCACCTGCCCACGGCCCGTACGCAGCCGCTCGATGTATGCACCGAGGACCCCCAGCGCGGCATGCACCCCCGAGCCGGTATCGGCGAACGTCGCGCCCGGCCGCGTGGGCGGGCCATCGGCTTCGCCAGTCACGCTGAACGTCCCGCCGGCGGCCTGTGCCACCATGTCGAAGCACTTGTACTCGCGCCGGGGCCCCGTCGTCCCGAACCCCTTGATGGTCGCGTAGATGACCGCCGGGTTCACCGCTTTCAGCACGTCGTAGCCGAGCCCCAGCTTCTCCATGGTGCCCAGGGTGAAGTTCTCCACCACCACGTCGAAGCGGGGCACCATCCGCAGGAACAGCTCGCGTCCCTCATCCGTGTCGAGCGCGATCGCCGCGCTCCGCTTGTTGTTGTTGAACGACAGGAAGTAGAGCGAATCCCTGCCACCCCCGGCCACGCTCCGCCCGGGGTCACCGATCCCTGGCCGCTCGACCTTCACGACATCTGCCCCGAACCAGGCCAGGTACTGCGTGCAGGTTGTCCCGGCTTCGTACTGGGTCAGGTCCAGCACTTTCACACCATCGAGCGCGGGCATCGCGGCCTCCCTCGAACCGTAGTCGCCCGAGTCTACGGAAACTGGCCCCGCCCGTCAGCCGAGACGAGTTGCGGGGTGCGAGGCCACTGCCTCCCGGGGTCGTAGGGGCGTATGGCCATACGCCCCTGCTTCCGTGCCTGCTACCGCCTGACTGCCTGCGCACGCCGGAGTGCTGCTCCCTGTTGGTCGCGGTTC
>CAZRUZ010000130.1:5262-7613 GCA_964603275.1 uncultured Anaerolineaceae bacterium
GGTAGATTTCCCGCCATGCCAGTACCAGGTGGATCGGGCGGCGCCGCCGCGACGTACCAGACCGGCGTCCTCGTCGTTGGCGGCGGGATCGCGGGACTTTCGACCGCCATTTCGGCCCGCCAGTCCGGGGCCGAGGTCATCCTTATCGAGAAAGCGCCCCCCGAGGGGCGGGGCGGCAACACCCGCTTCGCCGATGCCCAGATGCGCTTCCCCCACGAAGCCGACGAGTTCGGCCCGCGCGACTACACCGTCGAGGACATGTTCCAGGACCTGATGCGTATCTCCCGCGGGCGCGCCAACCCGGACCTCATCCGTACGCTCTGCGAAAACGCCCGCGACACAGCCGAGTGGCTCACCGGCATGGGCCTCGAATGGGAGGCCGGCTATCCCCACACCGCCGGCTACCGCCGCAGCCCGAAGTCCGGTGGCCAGGGTCTCGTCGACCTGCTCTACCGGCGGCTCGAAAGCCTCGGCGGCGTCGTCTCGTACCAGACCGGCGCGGTCGACCTCATCGTCAACGGCGATGGCTCGATTGCCGGCGTCCGGGCGCGCAGCCCCGAGGGGCTGGTCGATATCCTCGCATCCGGCGGTGTGGTCCTCGCCTGCGGAGGGTTCCAGGCGAACGTCGAGATGCGGGTGCGCTACCTCGGCCGCTTCGCTGATTCGCTGATCCTGCGCGGCAGCCGCTACAACACGGGCGAAGGCCTGCGCATGGCGATCGAGGCCGGCGCCCAGCCGGCGGGCCAGTGGGGCGATTACCACTCCGCCGTCCTCGATGCGCGCTCGCCGAAGATCGAGTGCGGCGTTACCGCCCTCTACAACTACCAGATGGGCATCTTCGTCGACCGTTCCGGCCGCCGTTTCCTCGACGAAGGCGAGGACTTCCGCGACCACACCTACGTGAAGTTCAGCAAGTTCATCGTCGAACAGGCCGGCGGCGAAGCCTGGTGCATCTTCGACCAGAAGGCCTACCAGCGCGAGGAATTCGCCCGCGCCTGGCGGCCCGTCGGGCCACCCGTCGAAGCGGCTACCCTCAAAGAGCTGGCCGAGAAGATGGACATCCCCGCCGAGGACCTGATGGACACCGTTGGCGAGTTCAACGCCGCCGTCCAGCCCGGCGCCTACGACCTCGACCGGCTCGACGGAAAGCGCACCGCCGGGATCGTGCCGCCGAAGAGCAACTGGGCGCTCCCGATCGATGCGCCGCCGTACATCGCCATCCCCGTGACCGGGGGGATCACCTTCACCTTCGGCGGGGTCCGCTGCGACACGCTGGCACGGGTCATCGATACCCGCGGCGAAGTGATGCCCGGCCTCTACGCCGCAGGCGAGCCGATGGGCGAGATCTTCTACTACAACTACCCGGGAGCCAGCTCGGTCATCCGCGGCGCCGTCTATGGGCGCATCGCCGGGCGCGATGCCGCTGCGCGCGTCGTGTAGCCGCGCCCCCCTTTCGTCCGCTCCCGGCGCTGCCGATATTGAGAACATGGCAACGTTCTGGCTCTGGGGAGTCCGCAATCCGGCTGTGTTGCTCGCGGGGCTTGCCGCCTTCGCCGGCTACCAGGGGGTCGCGGAGTGGTCGTTTGCGATGCCGGTCGTCCTGGGCTTCGCGGTCATCGCCGAAGTGGGCAACCGCTTCGGCCGCGCGGCGCTCGCGCGGAAGCGGCGCAAGAAGGCGGCCATCGAGGCCATCCGCTCGGCAACCGAGATCCGGGAGCGCATCCGCTCGGCCCAGACCCGCAAGGCCGCCTGAGCCCCGCCGCCGCCACGCAAACCCGCTGCCCGCTACCATCGAACCTGCTAGGCTACGCAGGCTATGGAGCGGTGGACGTTCCTGACCAACCACGCACACGTCTTGCTCTGCATCGCCGCCGACCCGGGTATCCGCCTGCGCGAAGTAGCCGAGGCCGTGGGCATCACCGAACGCGCCGCCCAGCGGATCGTCGCGGACCTGGTGGCCGATGGTTACCTGACGCGCACCCGGATCGGCCGCCGGAACGCCTACGAACTGCACCCTGAACTGCCGCTCCGCCACCCGGTCGAAAAGGCGAACGACGTTGGCACGCTGGTGCGCCTCCTCGGAGCGAACGGCCACCGGCCGCAATGATTCACCGAAACCGCGCACTCAGCTACGATGACAGTCCGGGTGCCTCGATAGCTCAGTTGGTAGAGCGAGCGATTCGTAATCGCTAGGTCCACGGTTCGAATCCGTGTCGAGGCTCCAGCCCTCTCCCCCACCCGCTCCAGACCCCCGAAAGTGCGAACGGCGAAGTGCGCACCCGCCGCGCCGCTCCCTCGCAACTCGCAACCCGCCAAATCCGAGGCGCGCGCGTGAGCAAGCGCGGGGATGC
>CAZRUZ010000131.1:0-7611 GCA_964603275.1 uncultured Anaerolineaceae bacterium
GGGTAACGGCGCGGAGGGACCTCCCCGGTGCCATTAGTCGCCTCCATCCGCGCAAGCCTACCTGCCAGCCGCCCGCGATGCGATCACGCCGCCGCGGTTACACTCTCGCCATGCCCCGGGTCGCCGTCGTTGGGTCGCTCATGATGGATCTCGTCGTCCGCTCCCCGCGCCTGCCCGAGCTCGGTGAGTCCCTCATCGCCAGTGGCTTCCAGACCTTCGTCGGCGGCAAGGGCGGCAACCAGGCGACCGCCGCCAGACGCCTCGGCGCCGAGGTTGCCATGGTCGGCCGCGTCGGCGATGACGAGTTCGGCCGGGCTATCGTCGCCAACCTCGCCGCCGAAGGCATCGATGTGAGCCATGTGAGTGTTGACCCGGTGACTGGCACCGGCGTCGCGGTCCCGATCGTCCTCGACGATGGGAACAACGCCATCCTCGCCGTCCCTCGCGCCAACCTCGCTCTCGGACCCGATGACATCCGCCGTGCCGCCCCCGCCATCGAGTCGGCCGATGTCCTCCTCGTCCAGTTCGAAGTCGGGATGGAGGCGACCGCGCTCGCCATGCGCATCGCCCGCGATGCCGGCCGCACCGTCATTCTCAATCCGGCGCCCATCGCCCCTTATCCTCCCGGGATGCTCGCCTCCGCCGATGTCCTCATTCCCAATGAGGTGGAGGCGTCCGCCCTCGCCCCCGCTGCCGGTGGCGACCACGAGCGCGAAGCAGCGGCCCTGCTCGGCGACGGTCCCGGTGGTGTGGTCATCACCCTGGGCGAAAACGGCGCCCTGGTCGCCACCTCAGGCGCCGTCACCCGCATCCCGGCCTTTCCCGTCGCGGCCGTTGATACGGTCGGGGCGGGCGATGCGTTTTGTGGCGCCTTTGCGCTTGCACTGGCCAGCGGCGCACCGCTGTTCGAGGCCGCCCGCTACGGTTCGGCCGCTGCCGCCTGCGCGGTCACCCGTCCCGGAGCGGCTGCTGCCCTGCCATTTCGCTCCGAAGTCGCTCAGATTTTACATTCCAGTGGGGAACTTTCGGCGGTCATGCAACGTTTCTGTTGATGATGCGGAACCAGAGTCCGATACTGACGATGGCGGTCACGGGTAGGTGTCTTGAACCCCCAGCAGCGTTTCTGTCCGCTTTGCGATCGGGCCTTCGAAGAAGGCGAGGCCGTGCTTCGCTGCGAAGGCTGCGGCGTCTTGCACCATCCCGGCTGCTGGGTCACCAACGGCGGATGTGCCACCCAGGCCGAGCACCGCGTCGCTCCCCAGGCCCAGGCCTACACGTCCGGTTCGCGCTCTCCTGGCGCCCAGGCGCCACACCCCGGCGAGGGGACCCGGGTGCCGTCTCCCCCCGGACCAGGCACTGCGGAACCGCCGGGTCCCATCCCCTTCCGGCAGCCGCCGCGCGCGGCCAATCTGCCCGGCGAGGAGCCGGTCATCGGCGTCACCCCGCCCTCGGCGCACACCGCATCACCCGTCGGCGAGATCGTGCCCCCGACCCCGCCCCGCCGGTATGTCCCACCCTCTGGCGAACAGGTGCCGCGCAAGCCGTTGCCCCGCATTTACGAACGCCACCGGATCCTGGGTTTCTGGTATATCCCGGTCGCGGTGGCCCTTGCCGTGGCGGTGGCCTTCAGCGTTGTCTGGGGAGCGGGTCGGCTCTTCGACGGCGATTCCGCTCCGTCCGCGCTGGCTGCTACACCTACTACCGCCGCCGCCACAACCGCCCCCGCCCAGACACCATCCCCCGCGGCGACCTCCTCGACGACACCCCAGGCGGGCTCACCGGTGCCATCGGCCACGGCCTCGACTGGCCCGGGCAAGTTCACCGCCGGGCAGGTCCTCGTCGTGACCGGTACGGGCGATTGCCTCAATGTGCGAACCAATCCCGGCGTCCAGAACGATGCTATCGTCTGCATCGCCGATGCGACCGAGGTCAAGGTGACCGGCGGCCCCCAGCAGGAAGGCGGCCTCATCTGGTGGAAGATCGAAACGAGGCTCGGTGAAGGATGGGCGGCAGAAGAGTATCTCGTGAAAAAACCCTGAGCGCCCTCGTCGCCGTGCTCCTCCTCGCCCTCACCGGCTGCCGCGCCGAGGGCGGCCGGGCCGAAGCCACACCATCTGCCACGACCGGTGCGCCGCCCACGGCCACGCTGGCCTCCGCAACCGAGGCGCCCTCCCCGACGCCGGACCCGCTCGCCCGCATCCCCGCCTCCGCTGCCGAGGCCCGCAACGGGCTCCAATCCCTCCTCGGCCCCGCTGGGCCGCTTGATGCCTGTCCGCCCCACCTGGTGCACTCCTGGAGCGCTTCCTGCGCTACCGCTGACGTCGACAACGATGGTCTGCCCGATGCAGCGTGGCTGATCCCGCTGCGCATACCGGCCGCCCCGGGCGCCACCCCGGCGGTGGTCTTCTTCCGCCCGGGCAGGTCGGAGAAGTTCGAGGAGTTCGCGGGTGGCGGGCTCGCCGATGCCTCTCCGGCAGGCGCCGCGGTCTTCGGGATGGCCGACCGCGATGGTCTCCCCGGGGCCGAGATCACCTATCTCGCAAGCAACTGTTCCGCCGCCGTGTGCACCAGCATCGTCCGGGTCCAGACATGGGACGGCACCGCCTGGCGTGACATCGGCCCTGGCGATGACGGCGTGCCCGCCCTCAACGCCGCCGAATTCGACGGTGCCGGCGGTTCGAGCCGGCTCACCGTCGCCGGTGGCAAGCTCGATATCGCCGCCGGCCCGACTCGCCTCACCACGCGCACTTACGAGTACGCCGCGGGCCGCTACCGCCTCGTGGAGACCCAGCATGCCCCGCCCGAATATCTCTACCACGCCGTCGTCGATGCCGATGCCCTGTTTGCCGCCGGGAAGTTCGAGCAGGCCGTCGCGGCATACCGTGCCCTCATCGGAGATGAAACGCTCAAGGACTGGAAGAAGGAGTCCGGCCAGGGTGAAGGACGCCACGCGCTCGAAGGCTATGCCAGGTTCCGCATCGCCGTGGCCACCGCCGCCCTCGGCCTTGACCCCACGGAGGCCATCGATGCGGCAATCCGCGATGGTAAGGAGGTCGTCTTCACCATCGCCGCCCAGGAGTTCCGCAGGGGGTTCCAGGAGCATGGCACGGTGCTTGCGGGCTGCGCTGCCGCCACCCGCTATCTCGGCACCGTGACCAGCACCGCCGATACCCCTGCCTACATCGCCCGCCTCTTCAACTATGGCTATGCCAACCAGCCGGCAAAGACCTTCCAGGACATCTGCCGGCTCCCGTGACCCCCGGGGGAGGCTGACACTCGCGGCCCGGCGAAGTAGTCTGCCCCCGTGGCAGCATTCCAGCCCCGCCAGAAGCTCTGGCTCGAAGCCGATGGCCGGCTCGTCATGTCTGACTACCGCCTCCGGCTGTTACAGCTTGTCGCCGAGACTGGCTCCCTCGCGCAGGCCGCGACCGCCATGGGCCTCTCCTATCGCCGCGCCTGGGGCAAGGTCAAGGAACTGGAGGCCAACCTCGGTTTCTCCCTCGTCCATTCCGAGGTCGGTGGCTCCGGCGGGGGGCACACCTCGCTCTCCGCCGAAGGGGCAGCCCTCCTTGAGGCGTACGAGCGCTTCAGCCACCGCATGGAAGAGGCGCTCCAGGCCGTCTACGAATCCGAACTCGGCCCCTTTGCGATCCCCCGCGACCCGGCCGCTTCCCCTTAGCCGACGGTCCCCGCCTCGCGAAGCGCGGCGATCTTCGCCGCGTCCATGCCAAGCCCCTGCAGGATCTCGTCGGTGTGCTGGCCGATCAGCGGCGAGGTGAACCGGACCTTGCCCGGCGTGTCGCTCAGCTTCGGCCCAACGCCAATGTGCTGGACCTTCCCCACCGGCGAGTCCACCTCGATCACCATCCCCCGGGCGAGGTTGTGCCCGTTTGTCACCACGTTCTCCATCTCGAGCACCGGGGCGGCACAGATGTCGTACCGGGACATGACGGCCATCCACTCGTCCGCCGGCTTCGTCTTGAAGATGCCCGCGAAGCGCTCGATCATGGCCGGCCATTCGTCCTGAGCGAACTGTTTCTGCAGCAGGTCCTCGGTGCCCAGCACCCGGCAGAGCGCTTCATAGAAGTGCGGCTCGATGCTCCCGATGGAGAACCACCGCCCGTCAGAACACTGGTACGTGTTGTAGAACGGGGCCGAGCCGTTCAGCAGCGATTCCCCCGGCCGGATCGCGGCGCCCATCGAGAAGTACTGGCTGAATGCGCTTGTCATCAGCGAGAGCACGCCGTCGCTCATGCCGATATCGATGTTCTGGCCGCGCCCGGTCTTCTCCCGGGCAATGACCGCCAGGCAGATCGCGAACGCCGCCGTCAGCCCGCCACCCGCGAAGTCGGCCACCAGGTTCACCGGGATCGCCGGCGCCTGCCCTGGCCGGCCCGTCACGCCGAGCGCCCCGCCCACCGAGATGTAGTTGATATCGTGGCCCACGAGGTTCGAGTACGGGCCCGTCTGTCCGAACCCCGAGATCGAGCAGCAGATGATCCGTGGGTTGATCGCCGCCAGCGTGTCGTAGTCAACGCCCAGCCGCTTCACCACTCCCGGCCGGAACCCCTCGATCACCACGTCGGCGCCCCTCACGAGTGAGTAAAAGACCTCCCTCGCCGCCTCGTCCTTCAGGTTCAGCGCAATCGACTTCTTGCCCCGCCCGAGGGCGTTGTACGCTGCCGCCCGGTCCGCGGCTTCGCTCCGCCGCAACCCGATGCTCCCCAGCTTCGCCGAGGACCCCGGTACCGCTTCAACCAGGGTGACGTCCGCCCCGAAGTCCGCCAGCAGCATAGAACAGTGCGGCCCTGGCGCCAGCCGGGAAAGATCAAGGACTTTGATGCCGTCTAGGGCCATTACCATCGCAGGGGTCTCCTTCGCAGTGGGCGTCGCCCGCTCGTCCGTAGCATGCTTGCCCGCGCGATGGTCGCGCAACCGGGCGCGTGCGCCTATGTCGGGTATCATGCGCCCATGGCAACCGACCAGCTGGAAGTGGAATGGCAGTTCGCCGCCCTCGATACGCGGCCCGTGCTCCGCTGGCTCCAGTCCGTGAGCGTCCCCGGCTTCTCCGTCGAAGCCGCCGGCGTGAAGGACCTCGATGACACCTATTTCGATACGGCTGCCTGGCACATCCACCGCGCCGGCTACACCTGCCGCCTGCGCCGCAAGGACTCCGGCCCCGAACTCACCCTGAAATCCATGGCCGAATCCTCGGGAGGCATCCGCTCCCGCCGCGAGCGCACCGAGGCGCTCCCCGCCGATGCCGATGCACCGGCCAAGGCGCAGGGGCCTTGCGGTGCAGCCCTCCGCGCAATGGCCGGCCGCGCCCCGGTCGAACCGATCTTCCGGCTCACCACCCGCCGCCAGCTCTTCACCCTTTCCGATGCCACCGGCCCGCTCGCGGAACTCGCCCTCGACGATACGGCTATCCCGGTGGGCGATGAGACGCCCGTCCGCCTGGCCCGCGTCGAGGTCGAGGTCGATCCGTCAGCCGTCGACCGTGCCCGCCTCTTTGTCGATGCCATGGTTGCCGCCAATGGCCTCAGCGCCGCCTCGACCTCCAAGTTCGAGTCCGCCCTCATCGCGACGAGCCAGCACATCCCCGCCGCTGCTGACCTCGGCCCCCTCGGCATTACGGATTCCATGACGGCCGGCGAGGTCGCCTACGCTGTCCTCCGCAAACAGTTCGGCGTCTTCCTCGCCAACGAGCCCGGCACCCGGCTGGGCGAGGACATCGAGGCGCTCCACGACATGCGCGTCGCAACCCGCCGCCTGCGCGCGGCAATGGCGGCATTCCGCCCGTTCCTCACGCTCCGTCTGCTCGCCCTTCGCGATGAGCTGGGCTGGGTCGCCGCCGCGCTTGGCGAGGTGCGCGACCTCGACGTCCAGCTCGACCGCATGTGCGAGTGGCGCGAAGGCTTCTCGCCCGAACGCGCCCACGCGCTTGACGCGATTGAGAGCCTCCTGCACACCCGCCGCAACGCGGCCCGCAAACGGATGCTCCTCGCGCTCGATTCCCGCAGGTACGGGCGCCTGGTGTCACGCTTCAGCGGTCTGCTCAAGTACGGTCCGCCCCGAACGTTCGCTCCCGGCCGCGCGCCAATCCTCGCGGTCGCTCCCGATATGGTCGAAAAGCGTTACCGCACCGTCCGCAAGGCGGGCGATCGCATCAACCGCACATCAGCGCCCGACCTCTACCACGCCCTCCGGATCGATGCGAAGAAGCTCCGCTACGCCCTGGAGTTCGTCGGGACCGGCATCTACGGCAAGCCCGCCGTCGAGTTCAGCACACGGGTGACCGCCATGCAGGACGTCCTCGGCCTCCACCAGGATGCCTACGTTGCCATGGACATGCTCCACGAGATCGCCGAGTCCTCGGGCCGCCGCCTGACCCCCGCGACACTCCTCGCCATGGGTTCCATCTCCGAGCGCTACCGCACCCATGCCGAAGACCTGCGCCGCCAGTTCCCTGCCGTCTACAAACCCATCGCGGGCGACGAATGGAAGCGGCTTTACCGGCTCATGGAGTCGCGCAGGCCATCGCCGCCGCCACCGCCATCCCCGGTTGTGCGTCGCCGCCCGGCCGCTCCGCCCGCGGGTGCCCCGCCACCCGCTGATCGCCCCTAGCGTCCCCCGCCTGTATCCTCGTACTCCGGGAATCCGAACCCACCGTGGCCGCTCGCCAGCCGGAAACCGGAAATCGCTCACTCGGAATTCGCCTCATGGCCGTGCTCATCGATGCAAACACCCGCCTGATGGTCCAGGGCATCGGGACCGAAGGCGCGAACCACATGCGCCGCTCCATCGCCTATGGCACCAGCGTCGTCGCTGCCATCCACCCGAAGCGCGGTGGTGAGCAGCAGGACGGCGTCCCGATCTTCACCACGGTCGATGAGGCGGTCCGCAAGACAGGCGCCAACGTCTCCATCATCTTCGTCCCGGCTCCCGCGGCCGCCGATGCGATCCTCGAGGCTGCCGCCGCCGGCGTCCCGCTCATCGTCTGCATCACCGAGGGCATCCCCGTCCTCGATATGGTTCGCGTGAAGGCCGCCCTCCTCGGCTCGAAGAGCATCCTGATTGGCCCCAACTGCCCCGGCGTCATCACCCCCGGCACAAAGACGCGTGTCGGCATCATGCCCGGCGATGTCTTCCTCCCCGGCCGCGTCGGTGTCGTCAGCCGCTCCGGCACGCTCGTCTACGAAGTTGTTGCCCAGCTCACCGCCGAAGGCATTGGCCAGAGCACCTGCATCGGCGTTGGCGGCGACCCGATCATCGGCACCCGCCAGGTCGAAGCCATCCGCATGCTGAACGAGGACCCGGATACCGACGCCATCGTCATGGTTGGCGAAATCGGCGGCTCGGCCGAACAGGAAGCGGCCGCCTACATCAAGGAATACGTGAAGAAGCCCGTGGTCGCCTTCATCGCAGGCGCCACCGCACCTCCCGGCCGCCGCATGGGCCATGCCGGCGCCATCATCTCCGGCGAGGACGGCAAGGCCGAAAACAAGAAGGCGGCCCTCCGCGCAGCCGGGGCTATCGTCTCCGACTCCCCCGCCGAGATTGGCTCCACGATGAAGAAAGCCCTCCAGGATCGCGGCATCCTCAAATAGC
>CAZRUZ010000132.1:0-7565 GCA_964603275.1 uncultured Anaerolineaceae bacterium
CCGCCTTCGCTACCTTCCGCCAGGTCGAGCTCAACGGCGTCCCCTACGACCGTTTCATGCTCTCCCACGCCGTCTCCGGCCACCTCGCCCCATGGCGCGAGCCTGTACCACTTGACGGCAGCTCCCCCTTCGGCCTCGCCCTCGCCTACGATGGCGCCAACACCCTCCGCTTCTCCACCACCGCCGATTCCTGGCTCGCCAACCTCCCACCCACCGTTGACCTCTCAGACCGCCTCCTCGCCCTCTCGTGGCGTCAGGACCCGCTTTCTCTCCGCGCCCGCGCCACCATCGACAACCACGACGGCCTCTTCGATTTCGCCCTCACCGCTCACCCCGCCATCCGCCCCGGTAATGACCTCACCATCCTCCACGGTTACCGCTCCGGCGCCGGTGGCGCAGCCGAATACGGCCTCACCCTCACCTGCCAGCTCACCCGCGTCTCCCACCACCTCGCCAACGGCAAAGCCACCCTCGAGCTCGAGGCCGCCGGACCGTGGGAACAACTCGCCAGCTGGCGCGCACCCCAGGCATGGACCGCCCCCGCCTCCACCACCCGCGCCACCATCTTCTCCCGCCTCGCCGCCCGCGCCGGCCTTGCCCTCTCCACCTCCTCCGTCCTCCCGCCCTCCTCCGCCTGGACCACCGATACCCCCGCCTTCGCCATCACCGCCGGCGAGTCCGGCAAAAGCGCCCTCGAGCGCCTCCTCGCACCTACCACCGACTTCCTCCGCGGCGCCGATGCCTTCCAGATCTGCGGCCTCAACCCCGCCGATTCCAGCACCTACTCCTACGGGCCCGGCGCGCATGAAATCACCACCCTCGAACTCACCAATGAACCCCTCCCCAACTGGGCCCGCGTCCAGGGCCCAGACCGCTACGCCGAGGCATACGAGGCAGAAGAAACCGCCGCCTTCGGCCCCCGCATGGTCTTCCTCCGTAATCTCTCCGCAACTACGGATGGCCTCATCAACGGAGCGGCGGCGGGAGCGCTTCGGCGGGAACGCCTCGCCCAGCCCCGCGGCCAACTCACCGCTCCCGCCAACGTCGGCCAGGAGCTCTACGACGTTGTCACCCTCAACGCCCCCCACCTCGGCCTCACCAGCCAGGACTACCGCGTTATCGCCCTCGCCCTCGAGTACCGCAGGGGAGACGCCGGATCCGCCCGCTACGACTCCATCCTCACCCTCGGAGAGCTCTGATGGTTCCGATTTCGGAACCCCAAAAAGACCCTTCTGCTTGAGCGCTCACGGAATACCCCAGGAATATTCTTCGCAGCGTTTCGACACCCGCGCCGCCGCCCGCAACTCACCCCTAACCCCTACAAGGAGCACCCCATGGCCGTCCTTCGTGGTTCAATCGTCAGCTTCAGCAGCGGCCCCTTCACCGCCTCCATCCGCCTGGACGGCAGCGCCCCCCAGACCGTCGACAACGTCGCCGTCAGCCGCGCTATCGCCTCCGGCGAGATGACCGCCGGCCGCAAGGTCCTAGTCGACACCGGCGACCACAACAACCCCAACGACTTCCTCGTTACCGCCGTCTGGCCCTGAGACTCGAATCGCCCGGCACGCGGTGGCCCCCTTGCGGTTATCAGCGGCGTGCGGGCGAGCGACAGCCCAGCACGCCATCCCTGGCGTGCCTCGGATGGATTGGCGGGGGTTGAGGTTCCGGGGCGACCGTGGTGGGACCGTTCGATAGACTGGCCGGGTGTTGATGCCGTTGCTGGTGGGGCCGAAGCATGGATTGGAGCCCGGCGGCGGCCCGGTCTCGCGCCTCGATTCCCTGACCGGCTTGCGCTTCTTCGCGGCGTGGCTGGTGCTCCAGCACCACTTCACCAACTTCGCTCTTATCCCGGTGTTGCAGCGGTACACGGGGTTCGGGGCAACGGGCGTGACCTTCTTCTTCGTGCTTTCCGGGTTCGTCCTGACGTGGTCGTTCGTGCCTTCCGATACTGCGCCGCGGTTCTATTGGCGGAGGTTTGCCCGCATCTGGCCGTTGCACGCGTTAACGACGTTGCTGGCCCTGCCCGTGTTCTACACGTGGCGCGATGTGCCGCTCGAATGGGGCCCGGTGCTACTTTCGTTTGCGCTGCTCCATGCCTGGGTGCCGACGGCGACGACCTACTTCGCAGGGAACCCGGCCTCGTGGTCGCTTTCCTGCGAAATGTTCTTTTACGCGGTCCACCCGCTCCTCATCCGGCGCGTGCTTGGCTGGAGCGTTGTCGTCATCGGCGGAGCGATGCTGGCCGTTGGGGTGGCGACGGTGGTCGTCGCCGACCTGGCGATCGACTGGCCCGACCGGATCGCCGGGTGGCTGCTGTACATCTCGCCGGTCTTCCGGATCGGGGAGTTCTTCCTGGGGATGGCGCTTGCCGCGGCAATCAAGCGCGGATTGCGGATCCCTCTGGCGCTACTGCCGGCGGCGCTGTTGACCGGACTCTGGTTCGTCTTCTCCTACGACGTGGCGCACCGGATGCCGGCGCCCTGGCCGGTATGGGTCGCCAACGCGAACTACGTCGTGTTGCCCGTGCTATACGGGCTGGTGATCACCGCGGCGGCGCAGCTGGACCTTGCCGGGGCGCCGTCGTTCCTGCGGGACCGCGCGATGGTGCGGCTGGGGGAATGGTCCTACGCGCTGTACCTCATCCACGCGACGGTGATTTATGCGCTGATTGAGCTGATCGGTGCGCGGTCCTCGGTGGAGTACACCAGTATCGTTTGGCTGGTGGGGGTGAGTGTGGTGTGCATCGGCATTTCAGCGGCGTTGTACCGGTTTTTCGAGTACCCGGTGGAGGCGTGGTTGCGGGCGTTCCAGAAGCGCCGGGTGGCGGGAGCCCCGGTGGTCGCGGCCGATTAGGGTTTCGCGGGCGGGCGTGGGGCGTTCCCGGTGGCGGCGTTCGAACGACAGACATCCCAGCACGCCATCCCTGGCGTGCCTCGGATTGCCGGATTCGCGGGCGGGTGTGGTGCGGAAGACAAACAGGCCGCCCTGGTGGGCGGCCTGCCGTTTGGGTTTGCGGGCGCGAACGGGCTAGTTGACGCGCTCGAAGATGGTGGCGATGCCCTGCCCGCCGCCGATGCAGAGGCTGACGATGCCGTAACGGCCGCCCGTGCGCTCCAGTTCGTGCATGAGCTTCACGGTGAGGATCGCGCCGGTGGCGCCGAGCGGGTGGCCGAGCGCAATCGCGCCACCGTTCGGGTTCACCTTCGCGGGGTCGAGGACAAGCGCGCTGCTGCAGGCGCAGGACACGCTGGCGAACGCCTCGTTCAGCTCGATCACGTCGATCTGGTCGAGGCTCATCTGGGCCTTTTCGAGTGCCTTGCGGATCGCCGGGATGGGGCCGCTCCCCATGATGGACGGGTCAACACCGGCCTCGGCGCGGGCGACGATGCGCATCCGCGGGGTGGCGCCGAGCGCCTTCGCCTTGCTGGCGCTCATGACGGTAACGGCGGCCGCGCCATCGTTGATGCCGCTGGCGTTGCCGGCGGTCACCACGCCGCCTTCCTTGAACGCGGGCCGGAGCTTGGCGAGGGCATCGACGCTGGTCGCGCGGGGGTACTCGTCGACATCAAAGACCTTTTCTTCGCGGCCGACCTTGACGGTCAGTGGGGCGATCTGGTCCTTGAAGTAGCCAGCCTCGATGGCGGCGATGGCGCGGCGCTGGCTTTCAACGGAAAACTCATCCTGGGCGGCGCGGCTGACTTCGAACTGCTCGGCCAGGTTCTCGGCGGTGATGCCCATGTGGTAACCCTTGAAGGGGTCACTGAGCATGTGGATGATGCCGTCCTCCACGCTATCGTGGCCCAGGCGATAACCGGCTCGGGCCTTGCGCAGGTAGAAGGGCATGCGCGTCATGTTCTCCGCGCCACCGGCGACGACAACGTCGGCGTCACCGCTCTGGATGATGCGCGAGGCAGTGTTGATCGCTTCGAGGCCCGAGCCGCAGATGCGGTTGACGTTCATGGCCGGGGTGCCGATGGGGAGGCCGGCTTTGACGGTCGAGTGGCGGGAGAGGTAGGCGTCTTCGGCAGCCTGGCCGACGATGCCCATGACCACCTGGTCGACGGCTTCAGGGGCGATGCCGGCGCGCGCGACGGCCTCGCGGATCACGTGGGCGCCGAGGTCGGAGGCGGGGACATCAGCGAGGGAGCCCTGGAACTTGCCGATGGCAGTCCGGACGCCGCTGGTAATGACGACATCTTCCATGGTTCTTCAGTCCTGGGTGCGAAATGCCGGGGTACCGCCGACGCGCGGCCCCGCGGGATGCACGGTCGGCTCATTGTACGGAGGGCGAGTCCCCGGTGCCAGCGGATGGCAGACCATGAAGGCATAGGCCGAGGCTATAGGATGGCAGGAGACTCAGGGTGACCGGCGGCGGCCCGGCGACGGCGGCTCCGGACCGAAGGCCAGACCTTCGCGGCGCATGGAGACGTAGGTGCCGTGGCCGATGACCACGTGGTCGAGCACTTCGATATCGAGCAGGGCGCCCGCTTCGATGAGCCCTCTTGTGACGGCCACATCCTGGGGACTGGGGCGCGGGTCGCCGGATGGGTGGTTGTGGACGAGGACGATGGAGACTGCATCCTGGACGATCGCCTCGCGGAACGCCTCGCCGGGGCGGACGATGACGGAGTTCGCCGCGCCGGCCCGCGCGGGCGAAAGCGGGCCGAGCAAACGCCCGCGCATATCAAGGGGGAGCACGTAGAACTCCTCGCGCCGCTTGCCGGCCAGGCGCGGGCCGAGCACCTGGAAGACGGCATCCGGCTGGAGGAGGACCGGCCGGGCCGCCGGGCTTGCCTGCTGGGCGCGGCGGCCGAGTTCAATCGCGGCAACGATCTGGGCCGCCTTCGCCGGGCCGAGCCCGCGCGACCGCTGGAGGACGGCGGCATCGGCCCGGACCAGGCCGTCCAGGCCACCCACCGCATCGAGCAGGGCGCGGGACATATCAACCACGTTCTCGCCGGGCATACCGGCGCGGAGGACGATAGCGATCAGCTCGGCATCGGAAAGGACACCGGGGCCGTGCCCGAGCAGCCGTTCGCGGGGCCTGTCATCGCCCGCCCACTCACGGATGGTCCGGTAGCCAGTGGAAGTGCTCTCGCTCATGAAGATGGGGAGCATAACGCAATTCGAGTGGATTTTGGGCGGTCAATCGCGTGCGATTTGGCCAAGGGTAAGGCGGAGGCTTGCGGGCGGCGGCGAGGGCTTCGGGGTCGCGCCGGCGGGGGGCGATGCTGAAGGTGTCGCGGTCTTCGTGGGTGTGGCCGTCTTCGTAGGCGTGGCGGTCGGCGATGGTGTCTTGGTCGGAGCCGGCGAGGCGGTCTTCGTTGGGGAGGGGGAAGGGGTTGCCCCCGGCGGGTCAGGGACGGCGTAGGTGGTGAGCGTCGCGCCGAGGTCCGCGGCGTAGTTCTCCAGGGCATCGGCGACAGGCGGCGTGAAACGGACCGAGCGGTTGAAGGTGGCGTTCCCTCCCGAGACGACACTGAAGATGAATGAACCGCCATCCCGCAGCGCGAAGATGGGCGAACCGGACTGGCCCTCGTAGATGTCGACATCGGTGTAGAGGTAGGTGTCATCGACGAGGAAGTTCTCGGACGTGGCTGCCCACTGGGTCCCGAGCGGTTTGTCGCCGGGATAGCCCGAGGTGCCGAGGACGAACGCGCCGGCATCGAAGAATGCATCGGAGGCGGTGGCAACGACCGGATACGGGGCGATTTCGCCGCCCCAGTCATGGACGCCAACGACGATGATCCCCCAGTCGTACGGTGAAGGCGGGCCGTAGGGGTCGTCTGAGGCTCCGCGACCCTCGGCCCAGCCCACCGGGACCGCCATCTTCACGCCGAGGCCAGTCCCGTAGGGCCAGTTCGGCCCGTCCTGGCCGGGAATCACGAGCACGCTCTCGGCGTAGCTCCCGCCACTGAAGATGCAGTGCGCGGCGGTCAGCACGACGGTCGCGCTGAGGAGGACACCGCTGCAGGTGGATTCGATCTCATCGTACTGATCGAAGATGACCAGCTGGGTAATAGCCCGGAACGGCAGGGCGGTGGTGTTGGTGACGCGCGAGCGTTCGTCCGGGGAGAAGACGGTTGCGGCGCTGACGCCTCCGCCGGCATCGGGTGCACCGGGCGAGGCTTCGCGGTAGACAGCCTCAAGGCCGGCTGCCGGCGCGTGGAGGGGGAACTCGACCAACGTGTTCGGGTCCGGCGGCGGCTCGGCCTCCGCGCCTGCCCGCAGCGCGCCAGCGCCAACAAGGCACGCCAGGGCGCCGCAGAGCAGAGGAAGAAGCAGCCGGATGGCAGCAGAACGTGACATGGAAGGCACCGCCCGTTGAAGGAGTACCAGACGATAGCACCGGTGGGACGACACCCCGTGACGAGCGGGACGGCAGGAGGCCCAGGAGAATTGTGAAGAAACGGGCGGCGCTAGGCCCCATACCCGTCTTCTTGCGGTGGGGTGACGCGCTCGACCCAGACGATCACGGCGGAGTGCGGGTAGAAGGTCGCCTCCACGTAGTCCCCCTCCTTTATCTCAGCGAGGAGGACGACATCGCCGCGGAGGATGCGCCGGTCCAGCCGCAGGTAGTGGGTGCGCATGACGAAGGAGTCACTGCGCGACCAGCGCCGGGTGACGAGCCCCTGCTCGGTGCGCGTGCTGCCCAGGTAGTCGAAAAGCGCCTGAAACGCCTGGAACCCGAAGAGCACCGCCAGGAAGGCCAGGATGACGACGAGTACCCAGGTGCCGCCGTATTCCCGGTCCAGGGCCGTGACATCGACCAGGAAGAAGATCGCCCCGGCCGCGGCCGCGAGGAACAGCGGCATCCAGAGGATGGTTGAGCGGAGGAGGCGGTTGCGCGCATTCCGCTCGGCGGCGGCCCTCACGATTTCCGGGTCATCAGCCCAGTTCATGGCAGGATGATCTCCGCGCCGACCTGGAGGGTATCGGGGTTGAGGCCGGGGTTCGCGGCGATGAGCGCATCGACCGTCGTGCCGTTCGCGGCGGCGATTGCCGAGAGTGTATCGCCGGGCTTCACGGTGTAGACCTTCGCGCTGGCGGTAGGGCTCGCCTGAGGAGTGGGCGAGCTTGCCGGCGTCTGCTGTCCCGTGGGAGAGGCGGCGGGCGTCGCCGGGGTGGCGGCGCTGGTCGGGCTGGCGGCGGGCGTCCGCACTCCGGGCGGGGTTGGCGTGGCCGTGGCGCTCACGGCGGCGGTGCTGGTGGGCACCTGGCGGATGGCGCCGTTCGCCGCTTCCTTTTCCGGAGGCCGGACGATGAGGAAGACCGTGACCAGCGTGGCGATCACCAGCGTGAGGAGCGAGCCGCGATAGACAAGCGCGCTCGGCGCGGCTGATTCGGGTGAAAGGCAGCGCAGGCACACGTCATCACCGTGGGCGGCACAGTAGAGGCGCCCGCAGGTGGGACACTCGGCCTCGGCGGGGCGGCTGCAGTAGTGGCAGGTGGTCTCGGCCATGGCTGTTTCCGCAAGCGTAACGCCCGGGCGCGAAGAGGGAAGGGGAGGAGGGCAAGGAAGCGAAAGGCGCCGCCTCAGGCAGGCTCGATCGTGGCCGTGAGCC
>CAZRUZ010000133.1:0-7548 GCA_964603275.1 uncultured Anaerolineaceae bacterium
ACGAGCTCGTCGCGATCGCCGGTGGGCATCCCCGCGTCTGCCAGCGCACCCCGGCGATCTTGCCATCTTCGACCCGGATCATCACCCGCATGCGGTCGCCGCAGACCGGGTTCGAACGCTCCCCCTCGCCGTCCGGGTCTGCCATCTCCCCCGAGTTCCGGGGGTTCTGAAAGTGCTCCAGTACCGTGCTCGAATACGTGGTCATCTCACTGAACCTACACGAACACGGCCGTCGCTGTCAGGCCAGGCCCAGGGCCCGGAAGACTTCCGCGAACGTCGCCACACTCCCGGGGTTGAAGTGCGGCAGCATATACAGCAGCCGCCCATCGGCGCCGATTGCCGCCACTCCCCGCCGGGATTTGCCTTCGTCCGGGTCCCACATGCCATAGGCCTTCACCGCATCGCCGTGGAAGTCGCTGATCAGCGGGAACGGATAATGGTCCCGCTCCTGGAACCGCTGGTGCGAGCCCAACCCGTTGGTATTGATGCCGAACACCCGGATCCCCGCGCCGGCCAGCAAGTCGTATTCCTGCGCGAAAGCCCGCAGCTCGGCGGTGCAGATCGGCATCCCGTCGTCCTGGTAGAACACGAGCAACACCGGCCCGTCGGCCAGCACCTTGCCAAGGTCCACCTCAATCTGTGTCCCGTCGGTTGTAATCGCGGGGAGGGTAAACGCGGGGGCGGCATCACCCGGGGCCAGCGGAGCCCCGGAGACCATCGGCGTCGTCTGGCTCTCGCTCATGTCTCGTGCTCGAACCCCGGTGGCGTGGCATCGAGGCCGCGGGTTGCCGCCAGCACGCGGACCCTGCCCAGCCCCGCCCCATCCGTGAGCTGTTCGAGCGCCCGCCGCCGCGCGAAGTACTCCTGGACGTCGCTCCTCGCCGCGTCGACCAGCGCCCCGAGCCCCAGCGCGTAGAGGAATTCCGACTGCGAGACCGGCCCGAAGACGTCCATCCCCTCTTCCAACGCTGCCGCGGTGAGCTCCGTGAAGTTCACGTGCGTCGTGATGTCCTGCTCCCCCACATGGATGTACGGGTCTTCATGCGCGGTGTGGCGGTAGAAGCACAGCAGCGTCCCGGTCGTCCGCCACGGCGCCCAGAGCTCCTCCTGCGGATAGCCGTAGTCGAACACCAGCACGGCCCCGCGTTGGATCAGTGTGCACATGCTCCGCATCGCCGGGTACGCCTGCGTATTCACCTCGAACCGCCCGCTCGCCGGCGCGTCGTCGATCGTCGCGACCCCACCGGGCATCTCGACGAACCGTTCGCCATCCCAGCGGACGTACACCTCGACCGGCCCGCGCGGACCCGCATCGAACAGCCGTACCGGGAACGCATCGAAGAGTTCATTCGAGACCACCACGCCCGCTTCCGCGGGTTCCACCGGGCCGTCGCTCCACTCGATCCGGTCGTCACTGCCGGGGTTGTTCGGTTCGATTGCGACATAACGGATCGCGTCGCGGAACCCGTCGTCGCGCCCGGCCGCCCAGTCGAGGATGGCGCCACCGAGGGCGCCGTCCCCCGCGCCCGGTTCGAAGATGGTGAACTTCTCCGGCCGGCCAAGCCGCTCCCACATGTCGCGGCACCAGCCCGCCACCGCCCACCCAAACATCGGGTGGATGACCGGGCTCGTCAGGAAGTCGCCGTTCCGGCCTACCCGCCCCGGTTTGCGGTAGTACCCGAATGCCGGGTGGTAGAGCGCGAGCTCCATGAAGCGCGAGAACGGTATCGCGCCGTCATCCATCTCCCAGATGATCGATTCAATCAGCCGGGGGTTCCCCCGGGCCCCGGCGCCCGGGTCGAGATCCAGTGCCATGCCTACAAGTATGGCGAGCCGATGGCTCGAAAGCACGGCCCCGCCCCTGTACCGTTCGTGGCCCCATGGCTACCATGCGGATGATGACTGAATCACAGCCCCGCCGCCCCCGCCGTAGAGCTTCTGGCTCGGCGACCACGCTCCCACGCCCTATCGCCGGCGCCGCTGGCCCCGCCCAGGGGACGCGTTCGCCGGCGGCCGGCAAGGCGCCAGCCCACCACCGCGCCCACCATGTGACCAAGGATTACAGCTACGTCCGGAAGGACCTGCTCACCATCCTGGCGGTCGGAGGCGCCACCATCGGCTTCATCGTTGCGATGGCTTTCTGGTCCTCCAGCAACCCCTGGTAGGCCGCCCCGTTTCCTAGCGCAGGTTCTGATAGGCCAGGTACGCGGCGATGCCTGCCGCGACAAGTCCGTAGAGCGCCATACGCAGCGGGATGAACAGCAGTGTCATCCCCCACGCGATCCCGATCCCCCCGATAGCGAAGGCCACAACGATCGGCCCGCGCTTCCGGCCTGTCGCGAACTCGAGTGCCCGCGTGAATGCGTAGCTCAGGCCCACACCGACGAAGATCGCAAAGAAGCCGAAGGTGAACGGCAGGAGGACCAACCCCCAGATGAGGCCCATCACCACCCCCCCTACCACCGAAGCAACGGCAGCACGGGCGATGCCCCCTCCCGAAAGCGTGTAGATCGGCGACTTCACGATCCGCGCGCAATCGCGGCAGCGGGCTCCCACCGGGCTCTGGATCAGGCACTTCGGACAGATCGGGTTCTCACAGCGGCTGCAGCGCAGCGCCGTCTCAACCCCGGGGTCCCGCGGGCACTCAACCACCGTCGCCGGCTTGAACACGTACGGTTCTGGCTCGGCCGGCCTGACCGGGACGCCAACGGCCCCGTTTCGCGATGCATCGTATGCTGCCCGCCGCCCGGCGTCGGACAGCACTTCGAAGGCTGCTTCGACATGTCGCCGTAATTCCCGGACCGACGGGTCGGGGTCATTCCCGTACTTCCGCATCAGGCCGTGGTAGGCAGCCTCGATCACCTCGGGGCTTGCCTCGGGCGAAACCTGCAGCGTTGCGTAGTGGTCGGTTGGTAGCCGGTTCACGCTCATGACTTCCTAAACGATCCTACCGGCCCCCGGGTAAAGGGGCGGGTGAATAGCCACGGCGCTATGTCTCCGATTCTCCACCGAGGTCGACCAGGGCAAACGAGATGTTTCCTTCTGCGGCGAGCTTACCATCGACAGTCGCCTTCACGTGGCCCTTCCCCATCGGCCCGCGCATTTTCTCCAGCGTGAATTCAAGGCGCAGCTGATCCCCCGGGAGCACCGGTTTCCTGAACCGCATGTTCTCGATCCCCCCGAACAGCGGCGACTTACCCGCCATCTCGACGTTCTTCAGCAGCGCCACGGCGGCGACCTGGGCCAGCGCTTCAACAATCAGGACGCCGGGCATCACCTTGCGCCCCGGGAAGTGTCCTTCGAAGAACCACTCGTTCGCCGTGACGTTCTTGATTCCGACCGCCCGCTGGCCATCCTCGACCTCGATGATCCGGTCGACGAGGAGGAACGGGTACCGGTGCGGGATGATCTGCTCAATCTGGTCAGTTTCGAGCATCAACGGCCCCTCTTTCCGGTGTCCACACCCATGCCCTCAAGATACCCCACGAACGCGTCAACGGCGGCGTCCGGGAACGAGATATCGCCGATCTCCCGGTCATCCGGGTTCCCCAGGCCGTGGTAGTCGCTCCCGCCGGATTTGGCCAGCCCCAGCCGATCGGCGAGTGCCTCGTGCTTCCGGATCGTCTCCGCGTCGTAATGCTTGTAATAGGTTTCGAGCCCATCCAGGCCCCACCCGGCGAGCTGCTCGATGGCGGCCGGGTAGTCCTCGCCGATGAACACCGCGTGTGCCGCGAACACCACTCCACCGTGGTCGTGGATCATCCTGAGCGCGTCAACGGGCTCGAGCTTCTCGCGGTTCACGTCGGCCGGTTTGCCGTTGCCCAGCCAGCGGTCGAAGGCCTCTTGCACGCTCGTCACGTGTCCCGCTTCGAGCAGGGCGCGGGCCACATGCGGCCGACCCACCGTCGCCTCGCCGGCAATCTCCAGCACCCGGGCCACTTCGATAGGCATGCCGTTTTCCCGCAGGATGCGCACAATTGTCTCCACCCGGGTCAGGCGCCCCTCCCGTTGCCAGCGGAGGAAGTCCTGCAAAGGCTTTGCCTCGATATCGAAGCCGTACCCCAGGAGGTGGACGTCCGCCTTCCCCAGGTCGGTACTGAGCTCGATCCCGGGGATCAGCCGCAGCCCGAGGCGCGCCGCGGCCTGCCTCGCTTCCGCGAGCCCCGCCGTGGTGTCGTGGTCGGTGAGCGATAGCGCGCGTACGCCGTGCACCATCGCCGTTTCCATCACCCAGGTGGGTGAATGCACCCCGTCCGAGGCCGTGCTGTGCAGGTGAAAGTCGCCCTTCGCCATTACTCCTCCATCCGGTCGCAACGGACGATGCTCGTCGCCCGGCGCGTGGTGCCGTCCGCCTCGATCAGCAGCCCGTTGAGCACGGCTGGCCCTTCGGCCGCCGCGAGCCGCGTCGGCATCTGCGTCACGAACCGGTGTACCACTGCCTGCACGTCATCCCCGATCACGGAGTCGCGCGCGCCGCACATCCCCGCGTCGCTGCAGAACGCGGTCCCGCCGGGGAGCACGCGCTGGTCCGCCGTTGGCACGTGCGTGTGGGTGCCCACCACTGCCGTCACGCGCCCGTCGAGGTACCAGCCCATCGCCTGCTTCTCGCTCGTTGCCTCCCCATGGAGGTCGACGAGGATGAACCGGTTGGACGGTATCGACTTGAGGGCCTCATCCACCGCGCGGAACGGGTCGTCATAGTCGGCCGGCATGAATACTCGCCCGATAAGGTTCACCACGGCCAGGTCCCCAACTTCCGCAATCCCGCTTCCGGGGGCGCCCGGCGGGTAGTTCAGTGGCCGCGTGATCCCGGGGGTGCTCTCCAGGTACGGGTAGAGCTCGCGGTGCTGGAAGGTGTGGTTCCCGCCCGTTATCACATCGATGCCGCAGTCGAACAGCTCGTCCGCGTGGCGGGGGCTGAGCCCCTTGCCGCCCGTGCAGTTCTCGCCGTTCGCCACCACGTAATCGAGTGCGAGCTCGCGGCGCAGCAGCGGCACCATCCGCACCACCGCCTCGCGGCCCGCGCTCCCAACGATGTCGCCCAGGAAGAGAAGACGCATGGCCTAGCGCGCGTATTCCGTGGCCCGGGTTTCGCGCACCACGGTCACCTTGATCTGCCCCGGGTACTCCATCGTCTCCTCGATCTTCTGGCTGACATCGCGCGCGATCCGCATCGCCTCCAGGTCGTCGATCACTTCGGGTTTTACGATCACCCGGATCTCGCGGCCCGCCTGGATGGCGAAGGCTGCCTCGACACCCTTGTAGCTCTTCGCGATCCCCTCGAGCGTCTCCAATCGCTTGATGTACGCCTCCAGCGATTCGCGCCGGGCCCCCGGCCGCCCACCGGAAATCGCGTCGGCCATCATTACGATGACTGCCTCAACCGACCGCGGCTCCACTTCTTCGTGGTGGGCCTCGATGCAATGGGCGATGGCGTCACGCACCTTGAACCGCCGCGCGATGTCCGCCCCGATGATCGCGTGCGTGCCTTCGACTTCGTGGTCCACGGCCTTGCCCAGGTCATGCAGGAACCCGCCAGCGCGGGCGATATCCACGTCCGCCCCGATCTCCCGCGCGATCATCGCTGCGATGTGCCCGGTCTCGATGCAGTGGCGCATCACGTTCTGGCCGTAGCTCGTCCGGTACCGCAGCCGCCCGAAGACCTTCAGCACTTCCGGGTGGAGGTTGAGCACGCCAGCTTCGACCGCTGCCGCCTCGGCCGCCTCCTGCATCGTCGCTTCGACGTCGCGGCGGGCCTTGTTCACGGCCTCCTCGATGCGCGTCGGGTGAATGCGTCCGTCCTGGACGAGCATGCTCAGGGTCTGGCGGGCGATTTCGCGCCGCACCGGATCAAACGCGCTCACGGTCACCGCATCCGGCGTGTCATCGATGATCAGGTCGACGCCGGTCGCCGCCTCGATAGCCCGGATATTCCGGCCTTCGCGGCCGATGATCCGGCCCTTCATGTCATCACTGGGAATGGGCACCACCGAGACAGTCGTCTCCGCGGTCACTTCCGATGTGTAGCGCTGGATCGCCGTCGCGAGGATCTTCCGCGCTCGTTGCCCGGCCGTCGCCTCGACTTCCTTTTCGATCTCGCGGACCCGGCGGCTCGCCTCGTCGCGGATCTCAACCTCGACCGCCGCAAGCAGCTGTTCGCGTGCCTCGTCGACCGTCAGGTTGCTCACCCGTTCAAGTTCGGTGGCCTGGCGCTGCCGGATCTCTTCCGCCTCAGCCCGGAGCCGCTCTGCCTGCGTCTCCCGTTCCCGCACCGATTGTTCGCGCCGTTCGAGCGCCTCAACTTTCCGGTCGAGGTTCTCTTCCTTCTGCGTCAGGCGTTGTTCGACGCGGGCCGCCTCGCTCCGCCGTTCCTTCAATTCCGCTTCGAGTGAGTTGCGGAGCGTCAGAGTCTCCTCTTTCGCTGCCAGCAACAGTTCTTTTTGCCGTGTCTCGGCCTCAGCAAGGATTCGGCTGGCCTGCTCCTCCGCCTGTTGCAGCGATGTCCCTTCGGTACGGCGGCGGACCATAAGCCCGGCACCGGCACCTGCCAGCAAACCCACGAGGCCGACGATAACCGTTATCGCCAGCATGGGATGTCTCCACGAAAGTCAGTTGAAATACCACGTACGACGCCATTTCAGGGCGTTTAAAGCCGCTAATGGATGGTTCGATCCTACTCGCGCACCCCCCGCCCGTCAAAGAAATCCGGCTTACATCAACCGCCCCTGCCGGCCTCCCGGGCCACCCGGATGGGGGAGGTGAATGTCGAAGGCCAGCCCACCCACGCGCACCAGGGCGGTGATCGCGACCCCGAGCAGCGCCGCGCCGCCCGTCGAGACGGGCTCCGCAAGCCAGACGGCGAGGCCCCCCGTGGCCGCCGCGGTCGCGTTCACTTCCGAGCGCAACACCAGCGGTACCCGGTCGGCCAGCAGGTCCCGGATCACCCCGCCTCCCGTGGCCGTGAGGATGGCCATCAGGACCACGGCGATCAGCGAGAGGTCGCCCTCGATCCCCACCAGAGCTCCCGCCGTCGCGAAGGCCCCCAGCCCGGCCGCATCGGCGATGGCCAGCAGGAAGCGCGGGTAGCTCCGCCGCCGCCAGATCAGCATCGAGGCGAATAGCGACGCGCCGATCGCAAAGAGCAGGTAGTCCGGGCTGTCCAGCACCAGCGGGAGACGGCCAAGCACAACGTCGCGCATCAACCCGCCGCCCGTCGCGGTCACTACGCCCATCACCAGCAGCCCGAAGATATCGAGGTTCCGCCGGACCCCGACTTCCACGCCGGAAAAGGCGAAAGCGACGATGCCTGCCCGGTCCAGTACCCCGACGAGATCGGCTACCTCGATATCCACCGCGCAAGGGTACGCCGCCTGCTGGCAGGCGCCAGCAGGCGGCGTTGACTCCCTACCGCAGGGACGGAATGGGCGGTCCGGCTACTTCTTTCCCGCGTTCAGCCAGGCCATCATCGAGCGCATCTCGGCGCCCACGTGTTCAACCGGGTGCTCCGTTTCGATCCGCCGCGTTGCCAGGAAATGCGCCCGGCCGGAC
>CAZRUZ010000134.1:0-5555 GCA_964603275.1 uncultured Anaerolineaceae bacterium
AGGGCAAGGAAGCGAAAGGCGCCGCCTCAGGCAGGCTCGATCGTGGCCGTGAGCCCGGCCGATTCGAGACAGGCGCGGTAGTGCTCGGCCGCCTCTTTCGGGCATTGGATGACCGTCGCCGAGCCGTGGGTATGGGCCGTCCACATGATCGCTTCCGCATCGTCCAGCGAGAGCGAAGGCACGCAGCGGCGGAGGCTGCGGATGACGTGGTCCATCGCGTTGTGGTCATCGTTGTGGAGGATGACGCGGTAGGGCGGGAGCAGCCGGCGGATGATCTCTTCATCGAAGACGGGGGCCGGAGTGGAAGCTGGCGAGGAGCCCATACAGGGAGGAGGATAGCCGCCCGCGCGCGAAGATTCTTCTCGATTCTCCGGTTAGTCTTTGGGGGTTTTCCCGTAGTGACCGGGATTACTCGCATGTGGATGATCCGAGTTCGAGCGAAAAGGAGATGGCCATGGCAGAGCCCCCGGAGGCGAGCCCCGCAGAACCACCACAGCTTCCGGGGCACCCCGAGCTTCGGCGCCTGGCCATCAGCGCGCTGAGCTACCGCGCCATCGCACAGGAACGCGAGATCCAGATCGCCTCGATGCTCGGCCCGGACGGGACCGACCTGCTTTCAGACCTGCTGGCCACCCTGACCACGGAGATCACCACCCAGTTGATGCTTTCGGAACATCTCCTTTCGCGCGGCTGGAGTTGGGACGATGTGCTGGTGGCGGTCTGGTACAACGAAGACCAGCTGCGGGCGGCGGCCCGGGGCGATTAGCGCTTCAAGCCCCGGCTACGGGCGGTTCGCCCTCACCGGGCGGATCGAGCGGCGTCGATTCAACTTCGAGCCACCAGCGGACGACCCGGTGACGGAACCGGTCCCAGCGTTCCCGTTCGAGCAGGACGAGGAACCCGAAAGCCAGCAGGGCCGTGCCGGCCAGGCCGAATAACAACCAGTAGGGCGTGCTGAAGAGGCCCCCGGTCACCATCCGCGTAGCCGTGGCGGTGAGGGTCGCGATGGCGGCGGCCACGAGCCAGCGGGCATGGAGCAGGAGCCCAACGAGCAAGAGGGCGATGCCGATACCGAGCAGCTCGAGGCCGAACTTGCCGCCGCCCGGATCGAAGCTCTGTTCGGCCGGGGGAATGACCAGAAAGAGCGCGCCGGCCAGCATCACGCCCTCGTGCAGCTGCAGGTGCTCGCCGGCGATGGCGGGCGAACGGCGGAAAGTGAGGGCGAGGGCGGCGAGATAGATGCCGATCGGGGCCGTGAAGGCCTGGACGTTGCCCGGCTCGCGGGTGGCGATCGCCATCAGGAGCGCCCCGAGCAGCAGGACACTCCCGCCGGCCCAGACCAGGCGGCGGCGGAGACGGAAGCCCTCGGCGGTTACCGCCGCGCCAAGCAGGCCGAGGACCACCGCGGCCAGGCCCCACTCCTCGCTCGTCACCAGGGACTGGCCAGGTTCGAGGCGCGCCTGCTCGCGCGAGAGGAGGCTGCCGGAGACAGCCGCCGAGAGCAGCCACGGCCCCCACGAGATGTACTCGATCACCACGTTCGGTTCGGAGGGCTGGCGCGTGTAGCGCCGCATGCCGGTGAGGGCGGTCCACTCGGCCGTGGCCACCACCGCGAAGGCAAGCGGCAGGTAGGTCAGGTCAAGCTCCTGCCAGCGCCACGCTGCCCAGATGGCCAGGAACAGGAACGAGTTGGCCAGTCCGATCAGCGCCCAGCGGCGCGTCGCGATGAAGGCGAACAACGGCCCCAGCGTGGCGAGGGCCAGGACGGCCGCCAGCACACCGCGCCCACTCTCACCTGCATCGGCGGCGATGGAGGAGGCGATGACGGTACCGGTCAGGCCAACCGGTGCGAAGGCCCAGAGCGCCGCGGCCCCCCGCCAGCGTGAACCTGCGAGCACCCAGCCGGTCAGCGAAAGCGCGGCGAAGACCCACGCCCGCTCGGCCCCTTCGAGGGCCGCCAGTCCGTTGAGCGAGGCGCCAGCGCCAAACAGGAAGGCGAAAGCTCCCTGGGTGAGTGCCGCCCATTCGGCATCCTTCGCGCGCGGCGAGAGGCGGACACCGAGGAGCGCACCGACCGCGCCATCGGAAGCACGCGAGGCGGCAAACACGAGGCAGGCGGCGATGATCTGGACCACGATGCCGTGGCCGTGATGGGAGGCATCGGCCGGGAGGACGGCAACGGCCGGGATTACGGTGAGGGCCAGCGCATAAGGCCACCCGGCAGGGCCGAAGACCGGGCTGGGACGCCATCGCCCGGCGACCGCCATCATCACCGCGGCCACCGCCAGCGCCGGGTAAGGCCACCACTGCGGCCCCACCTCGGCTGCCCAGAGCGCGGCCGCCCCCAGCGATGCGGCCAGGATCGGCGGCGCGAACAGGCTTGCATCGCGCAGTCGCCACGCCGCGACAGACCAGCCGCCAAGGAGGACCGCGTAGCTCAGGGGGAGCGGCCAGCGGACGGTCTCCGCATTCGCCGCCACCGCATGGGCGATAGCCAGGGCCGTCACGCCTACCGCGACCGCGAGCTGCTGCCAGCTCGCCCGGGAGTCCGTGTCGAGGAGCGCCACCGCCAGGTACCCGGCCGAGGCGGCAGCCATCCACGCGGGAAGCCACTCGAGCGGCATCTCGATGGTCACCCACAGGAGCGATGCCCCGAGAGCGGCGGCCAGCGGGGGCACCAGGGCGACCGCTTCGCGACAGGCCCAGCGCCAGCGGGAGGCGGCAAACGCGGCGCCCGCGAGTGCCACGCCGTAGGCCACGGGCAGGGCCGCGCGAGCGGGTTCCACATCGGGCGGGGCGAACTGGACGACCTGGGTGAACCCGGTCCCGATCGCACCGGCGGCCAGGGCGAACCGGAGCCAGTTGGGCCTCCACCACTCCTCGTCGGCGAGCGCCCAGGCGATGTACAGGCATGCGGCAGCGGTGGCGATGGCGCCGTACCAGGCGATGGGCACATCCCACCACGCCCAGCTGGCGGTGATGGTGGTCATCGCGAGGAGCGCCGGCAGGGCGCCAGGCGCGACGCGCCACGCGAACCGCCAGACAGCGAACGCGGCAGCCGCGGCCAGCGTGATGATCGCGTAGGTCACGGGCAGGGCGGCGTGCCCGGCGCCGCTTCGCACGGCCACGCCCAGGTGCGCCGCGGGGAGCGCGATCAGCGCAGCGAGCAGGCTTGCCCCCCACCAGAGGGAGCGGCGCTCCTCCCGGCCGGATAGCGCGAGAGCGAGGTAGCCGGGCGAGACCGCCGCCACGAACGCCGGGTACCACTCTGGTTGGAGGTCCCAGTGAGCCCACCCGATCGTGAGCGCGAGCATCGCCGCGACCGGAGGCAGCAGCGTCCCCGCCTCCACCCAGCGCCAGCGCGCATAGGCCACGGCCACGCCCGGCAGGACCATGGCGTAGGCAACGGGCAGGGCAGCCCGCTCGGCGCCCGGTTCGAGGACGGCCACGTATGCCCCGGCCGCCGCCGCCACCCCGAAGAGCAGCGCGAACGCTCCCCAGGCTCGGGCAAGGCGCTGTTCGCCGGCCTGCGCGACAACGAGGTAACCGAGGCCCGTGGCGGCGGCGAACGGCGGGTACCACTCGGGGTTGAGCTGCCACTGCGCCCAGGCCGCGCTCGCCGCGGTGGCCCCCACTGCCGCCGGGATCGCCCCCGGGGCGAGCAGCCACGACCAGCGCCAGCGCCACGTGGACGCGCAGGCCGCGCCCAGGACCAGGGCATACGTGCCCGGGAGTGCCCAGCGGTTTAGGTCATCGGCAAAGGCGGTAGCGGTGTGGGCAGCAGCCACGCCGATGGCCGCGCAGGCAGCGGCAGCCCCCTGCCATCCGCGCGTGCGGTCCGGCCTGTCGAAGGCGGCAAGAGCGAGGTACCCCCAGCCAGCAACGACGGCGATCGCCCCGTACCACTCGGTACCCGCGGCGCCGGAAGCCCAGGCGGCGGTGGTCAGCGCCATGCCGCCGAGGGGTGGGAGGATGGCTGCCGCGCCGGCCCATCGCCAGCGGCCGAAGGCGCCCGATGCCGCTGCGAAGGCCACACCGTAAGCGGCGGGCAGGGCGGCGCGGCTGGTTTCTCCGTCCAGCACGGCGAGGTGGGCCCAGAGCAGCCCCAGCGCCCCGGCCGTGGCAGCGGTCCAGCCCCAGGCAACGGCTCGCACGTCATCCTGAAAGTGCCCGGCCACGAGATAGCCCGCGCCTGCAAGGACGACGAACACCGGCTGCCATTCGACACCAAGGCCAAAGGCGGCCCACCACGCGCTCGCCGCGGTGAGGCTTGCGAGCGGCGGCAACACCGCCAGGACGGGCGTGTCGGCGCGCCAGCGGAGGCCGGTGGCCAGGCCGGCGGTGGCGAGCGCGTCTGCCACGGGCATCGCGGCATGGTGGTCGCCGCCGAATCCTACGACCAGGTGGGTCCAGGCCGTGGCCAGTGCCCCGAGCACGACCGAGAACCACAACAGCCAGGGTGCAGGCCGCCAGCGTGCCTGGCGCGAAACGGCCGCCACGTAGCCCGGGGCGGCGGCGAGCAGATACCACACGCCCCACCATTCGAGCGGGAGGTTGAGGACCGAGGCGAGCGAACCCCAGGCAACGAGCACCGCGGGGATGACCGGCACGAAGTAGAGCCGCCCGTAGCCGCGCAGGGCGAGGAGGAGGTAGAGCGCGGCGCAGCTGCTGGAGGCGATCAGCCAGAGCACGTCATCGGGGAGTTGGCCGTGCCCCAGCACTTGCGTCCGGAGCGCCACGAAATCGATCGGGATGAGGATGGCGCCAAGGGCGAGGAAGACCGGTCCGGCCTCTTTCACGCGCTCCCAGCGGTGGAGGAGCAGGCCGATAACGAGGAAACCGGCCGCATACGCGGTGAGGACCGCGAAACGGATGCCTCCGCTGAGCTCTTCGCCCTGGTAGGCGACGAAGATGACCGCCGCGATCGAGAGGAGGAACGCGCCGACGTAGAGGAGGATATCGGCCTGGCGTTCGGCGGCCCAGCCGATGACCGAGCGGCCCATCTCGGAGGCACTCGGGCGGGGCTCGGCGGGGCGGGCCGGGATCGCTGCCCGGCCGGGGCCGGCTGGAGGAGCAGGGATCGCGGCGGCGGGCCGTTCAATGGGAGCCGGCGGCGGCGTCTCGATTGGCGCGGCGGCGGGCGCCGCTGCGGACACGGCCGGCGCTGGAGGGATCGCGGCTGCTGGAGGCTCCTCCGGCGGCGCGGCGGGAACCGGGCGGAGGACGGCTATGCGGCGCTCGTACTCAGCCTTCAGGCGGCGGTACGAAGCGGCATCGAGGAGTTCGCGCTGACGCGCCAGGCCGAGCGTGCTGAGGAAGCGCGCAAGGGCGGGGATGGAACCTTCATCCGGCGCGGTCCACTCGGCCCCGCAGGCGGGGCAGCGCCGCAACTGGAAGCTGAAGCTCGTGCCGCACGATTCGCAGTACCGGCGGACCGCTCCGTCGGCCGCCTGCTCCGAACTGGCCGGCCTCGTGAACACGAACCAGCCGTAAGCGATGAGGATGAACAGCCCGTACAGGACCAGACCAGGCCCTTGAGCTATGTCGTAGGCGAC
>CAZRUZ010000134.1:5655-7548 GCA_964603275.1 uncultured Anaerolineaceae bacterium
GCGCGCAGGTCCTTCGCGGCGGTCGCGATGGTGGTATCGATCCCGGCGCCGGGGGGGACGACGCGCACGGCCGTTTCGGCGTCCATGCCGCCGGGAAGGCGGTCGCGGAGGGGCTGGAGCGAGGCGAGGGCGCGCGCTTCCGCTTCGGCCTCCGGCTCTTGCGCTTTCATCACCGCCACCTCCAGTACGGTCACGCGGACGGTCCCGGGGGAGAGGATCTGAGCCAGACCATCCACAACGCTGAGCGCATCGGCTGAGCCATCGGAAGTGATAAGGAGATGGTACCTGCCGTCATAGCCGGGAACGGGCGGGCAGCCGCCAAGCGTCATGACCGGCAGGTCGGCCCTGGAGATGACCCCCATAGTGACACTGCCGAAGAGGGCATGGCGGATCGCTCCGGCGCCGCGGGAGTCCATCGCGAGGATGGTGGCCTGGAGATCATCGGCGGCTCGGTGGATCGCCGCGGGCACATCCTCGCCCCAGGCCCGCTCGGCGATGTGGACATCGCCGTCGATGGCGCGGGCCGCGAGGGTCTCGCGCAGTTCGCCAGCCCAGCGGCCGCGCACCCGTTCGAGCGCCTCTTCGAGCTTCGGTGCAACCTCTCCGGCGGCGTCCGTGCGTGGGTCGAGGACGCGCATGAGCGTGAGCCGGGCGCCGGTTGCCGTGGCAAAACGGGCGGCGTGGGGCAGCACGCAGAGCGAACGCTCGGAGCCGTCAGTGGTAACGAGGATCTTCATGCCCCTATTTCACCACGGCCGGCGTGCGGGTGCGATGGGCGAACGGGACCGTGCGCGGCGGCCGGGCGGCGGTTCTTCACGGCAGCGGCTCCGCCTGGCCGGCGGGCAACCCAACTTCGAAGACATTGAGCGTCATCGAGACGAGCCCGTAGTAACCAACGATCCCGACCAGGTCCACCAGTCCACGCTCGCCGAGTTCGGCCAGTGCCCGGGCATAGGTGTCCGCGGCGACACGGTTGGTGGCGAAGTACTCGGTCACCAGGTCGTGGACGGCCTGCTGAGCGGCATTTCTGCAGACCGGCAACTGGCCGGCGCGCACCGCCTCGATGATGTCTTCTGGCAAGCCGGCCTCGCGGGCGAGCCGGGCGTGCGCCCAGAATTCGAACTGGGAACGCCAGTGCTTCCCGGTGAGGATGATGGCGAACTCGGAGAGGTCGCGCGGAAGGCTGCTGCCAAAACGGCAGTGTTCGCCGAGGGCCTGGGCCCGGGCGGCCAGTTCAGGACTGCGAAGCCACGATTCGAACGGGCCGCGCAGACCGCCGCGCGGCCCGCTGATGATCGCCTCCGCGACGGCCTGCTGTTCGGGAGTGAGGTTCTCAAGGTCGAGCGGGGCAAGGCGAGGCATGGGCGGCTCCGGTTGTGCTGGTGAGGCATTAAGCCGCGCGAGGGGGTGCGCTGTCCAATCTCGGGCGGTTCGTTGACAGCGTGTGGCGCTCCAGTACGATCGGGATGAACCCTGGAGTAAGGATCTCAGCAGGGGCGGGCCCATCAGGCTCCGCCCCTTGTTGCACACACGGACTATGAAGAACCAAGTTGCCCGCCGCCTGTCCATCAGCGTCCAGCCCGTCCCCAAACAGGACCCGGAGACCCGGAAGCGGAACTTCGATGAGACCTACATCGGCTTCGACCTGAACGCCGCGAAGATCGAGGCCTCGCGCTGCATCCAGTGCCCTTCGGCTCCGTGCCAGGAAGCCTGCCCGGTGAACAACGACATCCCGGGGGCGTTCGCGCTGCTCGAGCTCGGAGATGCCGAGGGAGCGGCCAACAAGTTCCGCGAGACGAGCAACCTGCCGGAGATGTGCGGGCGGCTCTGCCCCCAGGAGAAGCTCTGCGAGGGGGCCTGCGTGGTGGGCTTCGCCATCCGCCCGGGCGGCCA
>CAZRUZ010000135.1:0-7420 GCA_964603275.1 uncultured Anaerolineaceae bacterium
TCCCCACAAGGATCGTTGATTCAACAAGAGCGAACGTTATTACAAAACAAGAGAATCGCCGGGAGGGCGTAGCCGCGCACTGATCGCACGGTTGGGCCGAGGCGTCCCGCCCGCGCGGGCTGCGTGGATAGCAGTTAGGTGTATAGTCAACGGGCAATGCCATCTGAGATCGGCCCCGAAGCCGCCCCCACGAGCATCCACGTCACGGTCGCCCCGCTCCTCGACTTCCACTTCTCCCTCTACCTCCTGGGCCGCTGCCACAACCAGCCCGAACGCTGGGTGCCCCCGTGGGTCACCGAACTGCACGCGGCGAACCGTGTGCTAGTCGATGCGATCATGGAGTTCTGGCGGGCGGCGCCCGGTGGCATGGCCCCCGGCAACACCAACTCGGAGTGGGGCGAATTCCTGGTCGGGGCGTGGCAGGCAGGAGTCTTGCTCGATGCGGACCCTGGTGCCGTTCTCCCGAGGATTGAGCAGGCGTTTGCAGCCGGCTTCGAGACACCTCCGCTGCCGAGCGAGCCGCCGGAGGTGACGGCGCTCATCGGGAGGCGTATCGCGGCGCTCCACGCCGATGCCGGCCTGCGAGAGCGCTACGTGGCGCTCCTGGGGCGGCTCTGGGACGCGATCGCACCGTACTGGGAGCGGCAGGGCCGGCGCGAGGCCGAGTCCACCGCCGCCGGGCTCCAGGCCCGCCTGCGCACCGAATCCGACCTGCGGCGGCTGGTCCCCGGCAACACGTTCGTGCACAAGGACGCGTACCAGCCCCTGATCACGGCCGCCCGGGAACGGGGCGAGCTCCACATCATCCCGCTTGGCCTGGGGGGCGAAGGGCAGCTGTTCTGGGCGCTCCCGGGCTTCCTCTTCGTCGGCTCCGGGCTGGCGGTGGGCGAAAAGCTGGCGCGCCGCCGCGAGCGCGCGGAAAGCGCGGCGGCCCGCTTCAAGGTGCTTTCCGACCCCACGCGGCTGGCGATCCTGGCCGAACTGCTCCATGCCGACACGCACAACGCGACCACGGTGACGGAGCTCGCGAGCCTGTTTGGCCTTTCGCAACCGACCGTGAGCGTGCACATGAAGATGCTGCGGGAGGCCGGGCTCCTCACCTCGCGGCGCGAAGGCAACCAGGTTTCGTATTCCGCCGCCGATGAAACGCTGCGCGAGTTCATCGGGGGCGCGCTCGCCGACGTCCTCCGCAAGGGCGCCCACGCCACGGCATCGCCGGGACCGGACGGGTCCACCGACTGCTAGGGCGGGAATGAGAACTCCTTCACAGAAATTAGTTGTCTGCCTATTGACTTAGGTGTTTTCCTATGGTCTTATATGCCTACCTCTTTTTGGAAGGTGAGGTCCGCAATGCCGCCCTTCGACCCCCACAGCCACCTCCTCATCGACCGCTTGCACCGGGAGCAGCTCGAGCTCCGGGCGAGCCGCCAGCCACGCCTCGCCGCCCCAGCCCGGTTCACACCGGCAGCCGCGATCCGGCGGCTCCTGCGGCGTGACCCCGCGACCTGCCTCCAGTGCGCGCCGCCCCCGGCGAGGCCATCCATCCCCCGCCGCCAGGCGCCCTGAGCGCCCGGTTCTGCGAGATATGCCACAGAATCATCCGTTCGGATGAGTGCCTGTCATCCCCCCGGCGGGCGGAATCCGATGCCGGAAGCGCTCTAATGGCATCACCGGGATTCACCCGGAGATCACGAAAGGAAACCACGACCATGACGCAGCTCTTGCAGCACCCATCGACCGTCGCGCTCTTGCACCAGCAGCGCTCCCGCGAACTCGTTCGCGATGCGGAGAAGTCCCGCCTGGCGGCCAGCCTCCGCACCCCGGGGCGCGTCCAGCGCTTCTTTTTCAAGCGCCACGAGGGCAACACGACCTGGGTCGATTCTGTCCCGGTGCAGCGCACCGCATGACCAGGCCGGAATCGCCAGACCACGAAGGCCCGCCAAACCAGGCGGGCCTTCGCATTTGGGGCCGGTTTCCCGGCTTCGGGTTTCAGTGGCGGAGAGGGGGAGATTCGAACTCCCGGTGACTTGCGCCACACCGCTTTTCGAGAGCGGCACCATCAACCACTCGGACACCTCTCCACTCGCCAGTGTACCAAGCGCCCCCTGCTAGGGGCACTCCTGAACTCCCCTTACTTCCACCACCCCCGCATCCCCTCTACTCTTGACCTACCCACCATTCCCAAGAGGGTTGCCATGTCCGCGCTTTCCCAGGTCGACCCGACCGTCGCCGCCATCATCGAAGATGAGCGCACCCGCCAGATCGAGTCGCTCGAGATGATTGCCAGCGAGAACTACGCCTCCGCCGCGGTCCTCGAAGCCACGGGCTCGGTCTTCACGAACAAGTACGCCGAGGGCTACCCCGGGAAGCGCTACTACGCGGGCAACCAGCACAGCGACCGTCTCGAACAGCTCGCCATCGACCGGGCGAAGGAGCTCTTCGGCGCCGACCACGCGAACGTCCAGCCAACCAGCGGCGCCGAGGCGAACATGGCCGCCTACCACGCCTTCGTTGAGCCGGGCGACACGATCATGGGTATGGAGCTCAGCCAGGGCGGCCACCTGACCCATGGCTCCCCGGTCAACTTCAGCGGACGCCTCTACAACTTCGTGCCCTACACCGTCGACCGTGAGCACGAGACGATCGACATG
This sequence comes from uncultured Anaerolineaceae bacterium, assembly GCA_964603275.1. GTDB lineage: Bacteria > Chloroflexota > Dehalococcoidia > Tepidiformales > Tepidiformaceae > Amarobacter. The sequence goes on from CAZRUZ010000135.1 coordinate 2,652, forward strand.
GCCGCCGTGAAGCAGCTGGCCCTTGAGGCGAAGCCGAAGATCATCGTCGCCGGCGCGACCGCCTATCCGCGCGCCATCGACTTCGCCGCCTTCGGCGAGATCGCGAAGGCCGCGGGGGCGCTCCTGATGGTCGACATGTCCCACATCGCCGGGCTCATCGCCGGGGGCGCCCATGCGAGCCCCATCCCGCACGCCGATATCGTGACCACCACCACCCACAAGACGCTGCGCGGGCCGCGCGGCGCGCTCGCCCTGTGTAAAGCCGAACACGCCGATGCGGTCGACCGGGCAGTCTTCCCCGGCACGCAGGGCGGCCCCCACCTGCACAGCATCGCCGCCAAGGCGGTGGCATTCGGCGAGGCGCTCCAGCCCTCGTTCAAGGACTACGCGCGAAAGGTGGTCGAAAACGCTGCCGCGCTGGCGGAGGAACTCCAGGCGGGGGGCCTGCGGCTCGTCTCCGGCGGCACGGACAACCACCTCATCCTGGTCGATTGCGGGTCCGTGGGGATCAGCGGGCTGAAGGCGCAGAACGCGCTCCAGGGCGCCGGGATCATCACCAATCGCAACACCATCCCCTATGACCAGCGCTCGGCCTACGTCACGAGCGGGTTGCGGATGGGCACGCCGGCCCTGACCTCGCGCGGCATGGGGCCTGCCCAGATGAAGCGCGTCGGCCAGTGGATCGCGCGCGTGCTCAAGGACCCGGACGGCGACGGCGTGCGCGTGCAGGTGCGGGACGAGGTGGCGCTGTTCGCGCGCACGTACCCGGTGCCCGGCATCACCGACGCGGTCAGCGTGTGAGCGGCACCCGATGGACCAGCCGGCAGAGCCACCCCCAGCCGAAGTAACCCGGGCCGTCACCCCGGGCGACCTTGCGGGCCTGCTGCGCGCGTCCCGCTACGCGACGGTCGCGTGGGCGGATGGGGGCAACATCGCCGCGGAGCCGGTGGCGTTCGACTACGGGGACGCGAGCTACCGCTTTGGGCTCGCGCCGGGCCGGTTCCCCGGCGGCATCGAAGCGACCCTGGTGGTCGATGCCGGCCCCGGGTTCTTCCAGCTCCGGGGCGTGCGGGTACGCGGCACGGCGGCGCGGTTACAGGGCAGCCCGGGCGATTCACTGGAATGGTTCGCGATCGCCCCGGAGCGCGAAACCGCCTGGCACTACGGCCGGATGCGGGAGCGATGAGCCTCACGCGGGACGAGCTGAAGTTCGTGGAGGGTGCGCTGACGGTCCGCCTGTGCACACTTTCGCCGAAGGGCGTGCCGCTGATCACGCCGCTCTGGTTCGGGCGGGATGGCGACGTGCTCTACCTCGGCACCCGGCGCGATGCGTTCCACTCGCGGCACATCGAGCGAAACCCGCGGGTCGTGCTGCTGTTCAGCGACCGGCGAGGACGCCGCACGCGCCGGGTCCTGCGCGTCACGGGCACGACCGCGCTGGAGCCGAAGGAGAGCCTGACGCGCCGCCGCCAGTTCCGGATGGCGGTCCGTTATTACCTGCCGCCGGCGCTGGCGTGGGACCGGATCCGCAACTGGCGGCGCTGGGCGACGCTCGGCCGCTACCACGCCGAACGGCCCGATATCGCCACCGTGGTCATTCAGATGGAATCGGCCGAGTTCCTCGAACAACCGATCCCCTGACGGCCGGCGCGACCTACCCGGGCTTCTTCGCGCGGAAGCGGAAGGCGCCATTGCCGGGGCGCACCGCAACGTCGGTGAACCCCGCGGCCTCGAGGCGCTTCGCGAAGGAACCGGGATCGATCACGACCATCGTGTCGAACAGGTGGTACAGCCGGAACTTGAGGTTCACGGTGCTATCGGAGCCGACGAAGACGCCCCCGGGCTTGAGCACGCGGAAGGCCTCGGCGAGCAGGCGGTCCTGCAGTTCGACCGAGGGCACATGGTGCAGCATGGTCATCGAGATCGCGCCGGAAAACGATCCGTCGGCGAAGGGCATCGCCGTTGCATCGCCCTGTTCGACGGTGACGTTCGTGCCGGCCATGCGCTCCTTGAGCGACGATGCCAGCTTCTCGTCTATCTCGATGCAGGTGAGCCGTGGGTAGCGCTGGCGAAGAAGGTCCGTGGCAAGGCCTGGCCCGGGCCCGATTTCGAGCACGTCGGCGCCAAGCTCATAGTCACGGATGACCCAGGGGAGGACGGTCTCCTCCATCTGCCGGGCCCATTTCGCGGAGCGGCAATACCAGCGGTGATAGGCGTTCATCGACGGAGTCTACCCGCGAGAGCGCCGTATCAGAAGATCGGGTTGACGATGACCGCCTGCTCGCGCGAGGGACCGACGGAGATCAGGTCCACCGGGCATTCCAGGAGCTGCTCCACGCGCTTGATGAAGGCCTGCGCCTGTGGGGGCAGGTCATCGAAGCTGCGGACGTGTTCGGTCGGGGTCTGCCAGCCCGGCAGTTCCTCATACACGGGGCGCACCTTGTTCAGCACCGATTCGCGCGCGGGGAGCGTATCGATGATCTGGCCATCGAGTTCGTAGGCGGTGCAGATCTTGATCGTCGGCATGCTATCCAGCACGTCGAGCCGGGTGAGCGCCAGTGCAGCCAAGCCGTTGAAGCGCACGCTGTAGCGGGCGGCGACCGCATCCAGCCAGCCGATGCGCCGGGGACGGCCGGTGGTGGTGCCGTATTCGCCGCGGCCGAACTCCTTGCCGTGGTCGCGGAGCTGGTCGGCCACATCATCGAACAGCTCGGTCGGGAACGGCCCGTTGCCTACCCGCGTCGAGTAGCTCTTGAACACGCCGACGACGCGCGAGATGTCGGTCGGGCCAATGCCCACGCCGAGGGCCGCGCCAGAGCTGGAGCTGCTGGGCACGCTCGAGGTGACGTAGGGGTAGGTGCCGTGGTCGAGGTCGAGCAGCGAGCCCTGGGCGCCCTCGAGCAGCACGTGGTCGCCGCGGCGGTGGGCATCGAGCACGATCTCCTGCACATCGCCGACGAAGGGGGCGAGGCGCTTGCCGTACTCGATGTAGGTATCGAAGCAGTCATCGAAGCGGATCGGCTCGGCACCGTACACGCCGGTGATGACGCGGTTCTGGTATTCGAGGGCCGCCTTCACGCGGGGGACCAGGTCTTCGGCGCGCAGGAGGTCGGCCACGCGGATGCCGCGGCGGGCCACCTTATCGGCGAAGCAGGGGCCGACGCCCTTGCCGGTGGTGCCGATTGCTGCATCGCCGCGGAGCTTCTCATCGAGCTGGTCGATCAGTCTGTGCCACGGCATGATCACGTTGGCACGGTCGCTTAGGACGAGCTTGCTGGTATCGATCTGCTTGGCCTTCAGCCCTTCGATCTCGCCGAGGAGCACTTCCGGGTCGACGGCGACGCCGTTGCCGATGACACAGGTTTTTTCGGGGTAGAAGATGCCGGCTGGCACGAGGTGCAGCTTGAACTCACCCCGGTCATTCACGATGGTGTGACCGGCGTTGTTACCCGCACTGTAGCGGGCCACGACCCTGGCTTTGCGGGCGAGCAGGTCGACGATGCGGCCTTTGCCTTCGTCACCCCACTGCCCGCCGACAACGACGACGATAGGCATGGCAGACACAACTCCGGGCCCCCGTTTCACGGAGGCCCGTTGCATGAGTTTACACAACCGGATGCCCACGGGCTATTCCTGCTGCAGGCCGGCCCGCGTGCTCCGGTTCCCCGATGGCGGCAGCCAACCGCCCGGCCGAAGATGGCCGTGATGAATGTCTTCCGGCGCAAGCCCACCCCGGCCGATCCGCCAGCCCCGCGGGGCCCCTCATTCGGCGAGTGGCTCCTCCGCCAGTTCTCGGCAGGCGAGTCTGTCGGCGAGATGCCCTTCGCCCGCCTGGAGCGGGTGTGCAGCAACGCCGCCCTGCTGCTCTGCGGGGCCGTCCATGCCCGCCCGGATAACTTCCGCGACCCTGTGTACAGCACCGGCCCGCTCTCGCGCGAAGGCGCGCTGGTGGCCCGGCGCACGGCCGACGGATTCAAGGCCTCGCTCGCCGACCGGAAGAACACCGTCCTCGCCTGGCCGTGGGACCACATGGCCACCGCCGTCGCGTGGACGGCCACCCGCTCGGGCGAGCTGACCGAAGCGGCCGTCGGGCAGGCGCTCACGGACCTGGGCGTGGCCTATGCGATCGCCAACCGCGAACAGCTCACCGCCGTCATCGACCTCTGGGTCCAGGTGACCACGGGCCTCAACCCGGGTTCGCCTACGCTCGACATGCAGACGATGGGGTGCGACATGCTGCGCGCCTACGAGGCGACCGCCCACGCAGGCGTGGAACCCTAGTTCGTACCGGGCGGCGGGAAGGGCAGGTCGCCCCCACCGTCGCGGAGCTGGTCCAGGAGCTGCTTCGCCATCTCATCAAGCTGTTCGGGGGTGACGCCCATGCGTTCGAGCGTGGCCCGCATCAAGCGCTGGACCTCTTCCGCGTCCTGGCGGATGAGTGCGTCAGCCAGTTCGAGCTGCGTCTCGACAGCCATGAACCGCTCGCGGCGCTCGGTCTCGTTCTCGGTCGAGAGGATGGTGGACATGAGCCGGGTGAACAGGGTGGTGGTCCGGGCGATCCGGATGCGGTCGTCGTGGTGGGGCGGAAACTCGCCGGTGACCGCCACTTCGAGCCCGGTGCGCTTATCGGTTGCGGCGTATTGCTCTGGCATTGCGCCATCAGAATACGGTAAGAGTTGGGCGCTTGCCGCGCGATGCACTGGCGCCCCTGGCCTGCGAGCGTGTACAACGTGAATATGGGGTGTTTTCTCAGGATGGGAGAGAACTAG
>CAZRUZ010000136.1:0-7272 GCA_964603275.1 uncultured Anaerolineaceae bacterium
CAGGTCGACCTCGCCCGGCACATCCGCCAGGCGGGGGTAGGCTTTCAGGCCGGCAACCTCATCGGCGCGGGGGTTGATGGGGTAGATAGGCCCCGCGAAGCCCTGGGCTTTGAGCGAGACCAGGTAGTCGTGGCCGGGGCTATCGACGTTGGTCGACGCACCAGCGACGGCCACGGATCGGGGGCGGAAGAGGAGGTCGAGGTCGGGGGTAGAGGGGAAACGAGGCACGGGGGCATTGTAGAGGAAGGGCGAAGTTCGAAGTTCGAAAGGCGGTGGAGTGGTCGATTGACGATGGACGCCCGGGACGAGCTACGGGGCCTGCGAGCCGAACTGGGAATCGGCAATCGGCAATCCTCAGACGCCGCGCTTGTCGCCCCAGATGAGGATGTGGAGGCGGGTGCTGAAGCGGTAGCCGCGTTGGGTGCAGGTTTCGGCAAGCCATGGGCTGCGGGTGGTCAGTTCGGCGGCGGTGCGGCCTTCGGGCATCAGGACGACGCGCCCGGGCGGGATGGAGAACTGGCGGCGCAGATCCTCCACCTCGCCAAGGTCGTCCTCTCGGCGCACGACGAACTTGAAGATGGCGTGCGGGTGGGCGGCGAATTCGTGGAGGACCGGGGGGTCGATGCGGGTCAGGCTTTCGTTGCCGGAGTGGGCCAGTTTCGGTGAGACGTTGAACTGGTCGACCAGCTCGCTCAGCTCGCCCGGGGAGACCGTGCCGTTGGTCTCGACCTCGATGCGGAAGCCGCGCGCGCGGAGCCCGCGGGCGAGGGGTTCGAGCAGGCGGCGCTGGATGAGCGGTTCTCCGCCGGTGATCACGGCGTTGCGCGGGGGGAGCGCGGCCATTGCCTCGACCGCCTCCGCCGCGGGGATGGTCATGGTGGAAGACTGGCGGTCGTAGCGCTCCCAGTCCCAGGTGTAGGCGGTATCGCACCAGTCACAGCGCAGGTTGCATATGGCGAGCCTGAGGAAGGTGCTCGGCAGGCCCATCGAGGGGCCCTCGCCCTGGATCGAGGCGAAGATCTCGGGCCGGCCATCGGCCATGCGGGCGACGAGGAGGTCTTCCATCAAAGCGCCGCCAGGGCAGGGTCGGGGACAGCGGCGGCAGCGAACCCGGCCGCGCGCAGTTCGCAGGAGTCGCAGCCGCCGCAGGGCCGTTCGCCGCCCGCGTAGCAACTCCAGGTCAGTTCGAGCGGGGCGCCAAGTTCGATGCCATGGCGGACGATTTCGGCCTTGGACATGGCGATGATGGGGGCTTCGATGCGGACCGGGACGTGGTAGGCCGTGCCAAGCTTACTCCCGAGGCGAATCGTCTCGGTGATCGCGTCGTAGAACTCGGGGCGGCAGTCGGGATAGCCGGAGTAGTCGATGGCGTTGGCGCCGACGTAGATGGCCCCTTCGAGGGCGGCGGGGTCGGCGCCGTTGCGCTCGATCTCATCGAGCAGCCAGCTTTCGAGGGCGGCGGCGGCGAGCGTGACGAAGAAGGTGTTGCGCAACGGCACGTAGGTGATCGGGATATCCGCGGCCATTTCGGCCGGGTCGCGGCCTTCGGGGATGGCGTGGGCATGGCTGGTGAGGGCGGAGTGGGAGGCGAGGCCCGCGTAGAACCCGGCATCGACCTCGATCAGGGGGATGCCCAGGTGTTTGGCGACGGCCCGGGCGGAACGGAGCTCGCGCAGGTGGCGCTGGCCGTACCCAATGCTGAGCGCGCGCACCTGGTGGCCCTGGCGCACGGCGTGGGCCGCCACGGTGGTCGAATCGAGGCCGCCGGAGAGGAGGACGATGGCGTGCATAGGACCAAGGTATCAGGTGGCGATCAGGAGAGGGACTTCGGGGTGCGCTTGAGGAAGTCGAGGATGCGCCAGGTCTTGGGCTCGATGGTGATGCGGACCTGGCGTTTCACGCGGCCTTCCATGCGGCCGAGGTAGGCATCGGCGCCGGGGCCGAGGAAGCGGCGGACGATTTCCGGGTATTCCGGGGCCATGCCCTCGACCGGTTCGACGGCGGCGACGCCTTCGACCATGAGGACGCGATAGGGAGGCCGGTCGGTATCGATGGTGAAGGAGACGCGCGGGCGCTGGCTAATGTGGCGCACCTTGTCGGCCTTCGGGCCGGTGACGACCGTGAAGCGGCCATCGGCGTAGCGGTACCAGATGGGGACGACATGGGGCTGGCCCTGCGCGCCAACGTAGGCGAGGCGCATGAGCGTGGGGCTGGCGAGGAGTTCAGCGACAACGGGGTCATCGGCGGGAAACATGGCGGAAACGGTAACAGGTTTGGCGGGGGGAAGGGCAGCCAGTGAGCAAACGCGGGGGCCCCTTTCGGGCAGGGCGCAGAGCAGCCCGTGCGTCATCCGAAGGCGTCTTGGCAGGCGACCATAGCGAGGTGGACGCCTGGACCTCCGGGACTCCGCCCTTCCGGATGTACCCGGCAAACACCCTGGCATCGGACAGCACGTGCGGGTGTCCAGAGAACGCGCCTTACCCGAATAAGCGCTCGATGATGTCGTCCCGTGAAGCCTCGAAATGGGCTGCGACCTCTCCAAGGATGCCTGCGAGCGTACCCACCCGGAGGGGGTCGTGCCGCGGGACGGTGACGTGATGCTCGCCACGCTCCCGGGTTGTCAGGCGCATGTGGCTTCCCGTGTGCCTGGTCGGCGCGTAGCCCAGCCTGGCGAGGGCCTGGGCCAGTGAATCTCCCGTGACATCACGAGGCAGCCGCGTCATACGGCGATGACGTCATCGCGAACGAAGTGGAGCCGGACGACCCGGGGGGCCTTGCCCTCATCGAAGTGGCAACGCACGGCATCCCGGACGCGCTCGCGCAGTGCGGCGACATCGTCTGCCTCGGTGAAAATCGCTTCGCCGAGGGCGCGCGCCGTGAATCCACCCTCAGGTGCTTCGGTCACCACAAAGATTAGCTCGTCCATGACCACTCCGGGCGCCGGCCGCGCTCTTGCATCATACCTTGCACGGGCCGCCGGCGGGTCGCACCGGAAGCTTCGAAGCGGCCAGCCCGGCCGGCAGGGAAGGGAAGGGACGCGCTCAGAACGGCTCCGCCGCGCGCTCCCAGTCGTCGTCAAGCCAGGTGAGCTCGGTACGTTCGAGGCTGATCGCCTCGTCGCAACGGTCTGCCCAGTCGCAGAAGGTGCAGTGCGGGCCGGGCGTCGCGGGGAACTCGCTGGTGGCCTGCATGCGGGCGGCGAAGTTCGCGATGTAGTCGACCGTTTTCCTGGCATCGTCCCGGTTGAGCTCGCGGACGCGCTGGATACCGGAGCGGAGGTTCCAGGCGATAGCCGTAACGCGCACCTGGCCGGGCAGCTTCAGCGCTGTGCGGAGGGCAAGGTGGCCGATGTCCAGCTGGGCATCGGTTATCTCGTCGAGGTCGTAGCGGCCGGTCTTCCAGTCGATGATGAGCCAGTGATCGGGGTCAAGGCGGTCGGCGCGGTCGATGACGGCACGAATCGTGACCCCACGGGAGCGAGACGGCACCCAGGTATTGAGTTCGGCGTAGCGGTCTTCGCTGACGATGGACTCGTGGGCGGCGATGCCGTTGGTCAGGATCTCGAGGGCGAGGCGGTGGTACTCGGTGCCCGGGCCGGCCATTTCGTGCTTTGGCATGCGCAGGTAGGCATCGAGTTCGTGTTCGGCGTCCTCCGGGTGGTCGGTTTCGCAGAGGACGCGCATCGCCCGGTGCACGCCCTTGCCGATGATGGCGGCCGGGTTATCGCGCGATGGGGGCCAATCAAGCCCGCTGACGTAGCTGAACCAGTACTGCTTGCGGCAACGCTGGAAGGACTGGATCTTCGTGTGGGTGACCTGGAACAGCGGTTCGCTCATGGGCGGCGAGTGTAGCGCCCCGGGTACCATTTCCCAACCCGAACTTGACGCCCGGAGGGACCATGGCCGCACCGCTTGAAGGCATCACGGTGGTGGAGCTGGCGAACTACGTCGCCGCGCCGAGTACAGGCGCGCTGCTGGCCGACCTCGGCGCCAACGTCATCAAGGTCGAGCCGCCGGGCGGCGAAGTCATGCGCGGCGTGGTGCCGGCGGGCGGCGAAGGGCAGCCACCGTTCAACTTCCTCTTCGAGCTGGAGAACCGGGGCAAACGCTCGGTGACGGTGGCGCTGGACGCACCGGGCGGGACCGAAGTGGTGCACCGCCTGCTTGCGACGGCCGACGTGTTCCTGACGAACCTGCTGGCGCCGCGGCTCGAGAAATACGGCCTGACGCCCGGGCAGGTGCACGCCCGGAACCCGAAGGTGGTGTTCGTCTCGGTCACCGGGTACGGCCTGCGGGGGCCCGATGCGGCGCGGCCGGGGTTCGACTTCTCGGCGTTCTGGACGCGGGCCGGCATCATGAGCCTGGTTGGGCACCCCGATGGCCCGCCGGTGCTGAGCCGGGTGGCGCAGGGCGACCACACGACGGGGATCAACGGGCTGGCGGCCACGCTTGCGGCGCTGCGGCTCCGCGACCTGACCGGCAAAGGGCAGGTGGTGGAGATCTCGCTGCAGCAGACGGGCGTGTACACCATCGCCTCGGACGTGAGCCGCACGCTGATGGATGGCAAGGCGCCGCGGCGCTTCGACCGCACGGCCCCGGACAACCCGATGTTTAACACCTACCCGACGCGGGATGGGAAGTGGGTCATGCTGGTGCACATGACGCCCGACCCCTACTGGCCGAGGCTCTGCCGTGTCATCGGGCGGGAGGACCTGGCGGACCACCCGGACTATGCCTCGATGGCCGGCCGGCGGGCGCGTGGCGCGGAGATCGCGGCGCTGATCGAGACGAGCCTGCTGAGCGCCGACCTGGCCGACTGGGCGCCAAGGCTCGATGCGCACGGCCTCATCTGGGCGCCAATGGTGGACCTGACGCAGGTGGTCGCCGACCCGCAGCTGCGGGAGTTGAACGCGTTCCAGCCGCTGGAGCTGCCCAACGGGACCTTCGAGACGGTGGGGACGCCGTTCACCATCCACGGGGCCGACATCCGGGCGCGTGGCGCCGCCTCTCTACCGGGGGCGGACACGGCGGATGCGCTTGCGGCAGCGGGGCTGACGGAGGAGGAAGTGGCGGAGTTCGCCGCGAACGGGGTGTTCGGGTAGGGGTGGTCAGGGCGAAGTCCGAAGTTGACCTTCTTGCGCTCACCTTGCATACTTGCGCAATCATGCAAACAGATGCCCGTGAGCCGATCTTCGAACAGTACGCCCGGATCACCGGGGCGCTTGCTTCCCCGGGGCGGCTGAAGCTGATAGACCGCCTGTGCCAGGGCGAGCAGACCGTGGAAGATCTCGCGGCCGCCGCCGGGATGAGCATCTCGAACGCCTCACGGCAGCTGAAGATGCTGGCAGAGGCGCGGCTGGCGGCGGTCCGGCGGGACCCGCCGCGCGTGTACTACCGGGTCGCCGACGAACGGGTGGTGCGGTTCTGGTTCGCCCTTCGCGACCTGGCCAGGGAGCAGCTGGCCGAGTTCGACCGGATCGTCGCGGAGCTGGTCACCGACCGCGATGCCCTGACGCCGGTCAGCCGTGACGAGCTGCTGGCGAAGATGGCGACCGGCGAGGCGGTCCTGGTCGACGTGCGCCCGGAGCCGGAGTTCCGGGCGGGGCACATCCCGGGGGCGCTCTCGCTGCCTGTCGACCGGATCGCGGAGCGGGTTGCGAGCCTCCCGGCGGACCGGGAGGTGATCGCGTACTGTCGCGGCCCCTATTGCGTGCTCTCCGTGGATGCGGTGGAGGCGTTGCGCGCCCGCGGCATCAGGGCGGTCCGGCTGGTGGATGGCTTCCCGGAGTGGAAGGCCGCCGGGCTGCCAGTCCAGGTGAACTGAGAAGGAGTCCCCATGATCGCGACACTGAAATCGCTGCCCCGGCGGGTGGCTGGCCGGCCCGGTCCGAAAGAGCCGCCGTCTGTCCTGATTATCCTGAGCGATGCGCCCTTCGAGGGTGACGCAGCCTGGAACGCGCTGCGGCTCGCTTCCACGTTGCTCGACCAGAGAGCGGGCGTGCGCATCTTCGTGATGAACGATGCGATCGACCTGGTGCGCGCGGGATCGTCGCCGGCCGCGGCGGAATTCGACCTGCAGGCGATGCTGGTGGCGCTACTGCCACGGGGCGCGCGGCTGAAAATCTGCACCACCTGCGTGAACCGGTGCGGCATCGGACAGGGCGAAATCATCCCGCAGGCGGTGATGGCGACGATGGGCGACCTCGCCGCCTGGGTGACCGGCAGCGACCGTGCGGTGGTCTTCTAGGAGGGACCCAATGAGCCAGCATGAGATGCAGCGTGTGGTGGTGCTCGGCGGCGGAATTGGCGGCCAGGTGGCGGCCACCCGGCTGAAACAGAAGCTCGGCGACCGGGCGCGGGTGACGCTGGTCGAACGGTCCGGGACATTCGTCTTCGCGCCCTCGCTGCTCTGGCTGATGGTGGGAAAGCGGAAGCCCGGATCGATCACGCGCGACTACAGCGCGTTCACGAAGCGGGGGATCGAGGTCGCGCACACGGGAGCGACCGCGATCGACACGGCGGCCTCGCGGGTCGAGACCGAGAACGGGCCAATCGACTACGACTACCTGGTGGTGTCACTGGGCGCCGAACTCGACCACGCGAAGTTCCCCGGGCTCGCCGAACACAGCCACCACCCGTACGACCTTGCCGCGGCGGAGCGGCTGCGGCAGGCGCTGGCGGCGTTCCCGGGCGGCCAGGTGGCGGTGGCCATCGCCTCGCTGCCGTACCGGTGCCCGGCGGCCCCGTACGAGACCGCGCTGCTCATCGACGGCTACCTGCGGGAGCGGGGAATTCGCAGCCGTTCACGGATCGACCTGTACACACCGGAGCCGTTGCCGTTGCCGGTGGCCGGGCCGGCAGCCGGGTACAGCGTCGCGGCCGAGCTTGCCTCGCACGATATTGGTTTCCACCCGCGCAGCCAGTTCGAAGGCGCCGAAGCTGGCACCCTGCGCATCGGCGGCGACTCCGTAGCAGCCGACCTGGCCGTCGTCATCCCGCCGCACCGGCCCCCGGCGGTGGTGACCGGCTCCGGGCTCGGAGGGCCCGGCGGGTGGATCCCGGTGGACCGTTCGACACTGCGGGCGCGGCCTTCGAACGTGTACGCGATCGGCGACAACACCGCGATCCCGCTCGAAAACGGGATGATGCTGCCGAAGGCGGGTGTGTTCGCGCACGGCGAAGCGGAGGTGGTGGCAGAGAACATCGCCCGGCGGATCAAGGGAGACCTGAGCGAGACCGGGTTCGACGGGCACGGGACGTGCTTCCTCGAAAC
>CAZRUZ010000137.1:0-1280 GCA_964603275.1 uncultured Anaerolineaceae bacterium
ACGCCGGAACTGGCGATCGAGACACCCGGGCTGGCGGTCCAGCTCGATGGCGACTACGTGGGCGAAACGCCAATGACCTTTTCGGCCGACCCCGGGGCGCTCCTCGTCAGCGTCCCGGCGGGCGCGCTCGCCCCGATCTTCGCGCGGGAGCACGTCGACCGGCGGCGGGGCTGAGCGGCGCTACTCCGCGCGCGGCGGCCGGATGCGGAAGATGGTCGTGTGGCGCAGGTGGGCGAGCTCCTCGCCATCCTCGCCAAGCAGGACGCCATCGAGTTCGCCCACATGGTGACCCCGGTCTTCGTAGGCCCGGATGAAGTGGCCGGCCACGGTGAAGGCCTGCCCCACCCGGGCCGGCGCGAGGTGCACGATTTCGCTGCGGGTGTGAATCGAAGGGCCGTAGTCGAAGGAGTGATGGAGGAGCGGTGTCATGCGCGCCGCGATCCAGCTCGGGTGGGCGATAGCCCGGTCACCGGTCCAGAGCGGCGATGGGTCGTGTTGCTTCCCGGTGGCCCAGGCGCGCGCGTCTTCGAGGGAAAGGGGGACGCGCATCGGACGCAAGTCCTGGCCGGCAGGCGCCGCTTCCAGGGTCAGGCGGGGGAGCTGCTCCGGGCGCTGCTCGGCCTGGCGGCGAGCGGGCGGGTGGAAATCGGCGAGCAGCGGGGCGGGTGCGAGCCCGGCTTCGCCTTCGATGCAGGGCGCACCGGCGGCGTTGATCATCGCCACGCGGACGGTATCGCCCGGGGCGCTCTCGCAGCGGGCCGTGAGCGCATCTCCGGGGAACACGGGCCGGCGGAAACGCACATCGGCCCAGCCCCGGCTGAGCCAGCGCTCACCGAGCAGGTCGAGGATGACCGGCGTGAGCCAGCCATAGACGGTGACTCCACCGACCAGCGGCGCGCGATAGCCGTAGTCGGCCGCGACGGCTGTGGAGTGGATCGGGTTCACGATATCCGGGCTGTCTTCGCCATCGAGGAATGCGGTGAGGGGTCGTTCGGCGAGGTGCAGGGTCATGGAGCCGGCTCCCAGGACATCTGAAAATGGGTGGGCGTCTCGCCGGTCTGGCGAAAGCCGAGCCGATCATAGAGCCGGCGGGCGGGATTCACCTTGAGCACCTGGAGCGTGACCGGCTGGTTGCGCCCGGCGGCCCGCTGCTGGACGGCCGAGAGGATGGCGGTGCCAATGCCCCGGCCCTGGTGGGCGGGTGCGATCTCCAGGTTCTCGATGCTGATGCGCTCGGGCGATTCGTCGAGGTCGAGGAATCCGGCGAGCTCGCCGGCGAC
>CAZRUZ010000137.1:1290-7224 GCA_964603275.1 uncultured Anaerolineaceae bacterium
AGTTTAAAGTAAAATTTGTGTATAACCCATTCGTGGAAATTCTAGCCATGTATAAAATAGGGTCGAGGAACCCGGCAAGCTCGCCAGAGACCTCGATCGCCAGGCGCACATCCGGCCAGTGGTTGATGAAGTAGTCGCGCTGGAATGCATCGTCCCACGGGCCCCATGTGCGGGTGATGTAGTCCTCCATCGCCGCGCGATGGATGGTGAGGAGCGGTTCGGTCTCGTTCTTCTGGGCCGGGCGGATGGCGTAAGCGGAACTCATGGGACCTCCGGGTGTGGGCGAGCCTGGCGCCGGGGCGCTGGCCCATCGTATGCCCTGCCGCGGGGAGTGGCAGCCACTGGTTCAGCGGGGAGGCCCCGTGAAGGCCTCGACGACGTCGTCAAGGATCTTGATCCGCTCGGCGCCGGTGGCGAACTCGGGCCGGTACTGCTGCCGGATGGCGTAGGGCAGCAGGCGGACCGTGGCCAATTTCTTGCCGTGGAAGGTTGCCTCAAGGATGTAGCCCTGGGTGTGCTCGGGCGTGCGGTTCTGATCGAAGATGAAGTTCCCGAGCGCGTAGGAAATGAAGGCATCGCCAAGTGGTTCGGCGCCCTGCACCCAGTGGGCCTGGTTGCCCACCACGAGCGTCGCGCCGGCATCGGCGGCGGCACGGAGCGCCTTGATGCTGCGGGGGCTGGCGTCGTGCGTATCCTCGTAGCCGCTCTGCACCTGGACGATGACCACATCGACCTCAGTCTTCAGGCGGTGGATGCGCTCCTCGAAACGCGCCAGGTTGAGCATTTCCGCGGGCTTGTAGAAGGCGGGCTCGGCCGGTGGCGTGGCACGTTCATCGTCGTAGCTATCATCGAGCGGGGCGGTGCCGGGCGAGGTGGCGGTGGCCTGCAGGTCTTCGGCGGCGATGTCATCGAAGCCGAGGACTCCAAAGCGGATGCCGTTGACTTCGAAGATGGCCGGCGCGAGCGCAGCCTCCAGGTCCGCGCCGCCGCCGACGGTCTTGATCCCGGCGGCGGCGAGCAGCTCAATCGTCCGGAGCATGGCGCGGCTCCCGCAGCCGCCGGCGGCGCAATCGAAGATGTGGTTTGTCGCGATGGTGAGGCCATCGAAACCGGCGAGCGTCAGCGCCTCGATCACCTGCGGCGGCGAGGTGAGGTTGGGATACTCCATGGCGATGCAGCCGTAGGGCTCGGCGATGTCCTGGATGCTGCCATCGAGCGAGCCCAGGGTGAGATCGGCGGCGGCCAGGTACTCGCCCACCGGGCTGCGCAGGGCCGCGCCCCAGTCGCCGGTGGCGCGGATGGCGGCGAGGGAGCAGCGCGACATGAGGATGTCACCGGTCACGGCGACAGTGGTGACGGCAGGGAGTGAGGCCGCCAGGCGGTCCTTCACGATTTCCAGGGCGGCCGCACCTTCCGGCGTGCGGGCCTCGATCGTCCAGCGGTCGGCGAAGGGCCAGTCAGCCGGGTCGCCGGAACCGCGGGCAAGGTCGGCGCCATCGATCGCGAGCGCCACCATCCCGGGCGAAAGCTCCTCCAGCGGGACAACCGTGAGGATCCCTGAATCGACCGTCATGGCGGCGCGCAGGGCATCGTAGCTTTCGATCCGCCCGAAGACGGCGAAGGAATCGCCAGCCGGGCCGCGCCCGGCCAGGGCCTCCGCCGAGCCGCGCAGGACGCCCGGATCGACCAGGACGATGCGCACGGCGCGGTCGAGCCCGCCAACAGCCGACCAGGAGCGCGTAGAGCCGTTGACCAGCGCCCGGAGCTGCTCGCCGGTGAGGGCATCGACACCGGCGCCGATCGATGCGACGGGCACGAAGTAGCGGGTCGCGATGGAGCCGGGGCCACCGCCCCGCCCGAACTCGAGGTCGGGGGTCAGCCCGGGCTCGACCGGCTGGAAACCGAGGGCGTCAGCGCCCGGCGGGATCTCCCCGGCGAAGGTGAGTGGCCGCGGTGTGGGTGTCGCTGCCGGGGTCGAACCCGGGGTATCCGGCCCCTGGGGCGTCTCGCCATCCGAGATCGCATCGAGCAGTACGAAGGTCAGCAGTGCGAGGCTGGCGCAAAGGGCGACGATCGAGAGGAAGAGGGCGGGCAGCCACGGGTTGCGCGGCGGCCCGGGGGCGGATTCGGACATCGCGCGCATGGTGGCCGGGTGGGTGCCCGGCGGTCAACCGTTTCCCGAGGAAAGGACCTATCCGGCGGCGCGGGTGTACCAGTTCTCGGGCGTGCCCGAGGCGCTTTCGATGAAGGAGAACGCCCGGTTGAGCACCCGCTCGATGCCGCCGCAGGCGTGCTCAATCTCGGCGAGATCCGGCGGGATCGGCGCCATTTCGCCGAACTCAAGGTCGTAACCGCAGTAGAGCCCGTAGTGCAGGACAAGGCGGTTGGCCTGGGCGACGACACCGGAGAGGCCGTCGGAAGGTGTGAGCGACTCATCGTGGTGGCAACGGACCGCGTCGACCAGGTGGCCGGGGAACTTCCAGAGCTCGCCCAGGGCCTTGCCGACTTCATCGTGCGCGTAGCCGGTGGTCACCTGTTCGGCGATGTGGAGCGGCGACTCGCCGCTGCGGGCCATGGTCACTGCCGCCGCGAATTCCGTGGGCATGACCTGCCGGAGGACGAGGCGGCCGATATCGTGCAGGATGCCGGCGGTGAAGGCGTCCTCGGGCTTGACGGCGAAGCTCTTCTTGGCGAGCGCCTCGGCGGCCACGGCGACCGCGACGCTGTGCCCCCAGAACAGGTCCAGGTCGAAGCCATCGTCATGGCCGCGCTTGAAGGTATTCATCAGGCTGGCGCCGACCGCGACCTGGCGGACCTGTTTGAAACCGAGCATGACGACCGCCTCGCGGACCGAGCTGATCCGGCGGGCGAAGCCGTAGTAGGCGGAGTTGCTGATGCGGATCAGCTTGGCCGTCAGCGCCTGGTCGGTGGCAAGCACCTGGGCGAGGTCCATGGCGCTGGTCTTCTGGTCGTCGGCCATGCTCATCACGCGGGCGGCAACGGCCGGAAGCGGCGGGAGGTCATCCACGCGGCTCAGGAGAACGGAGGCATCCTTACCCATCACGCCATGACTGTCGGCGGATTGGGGCAGAGGCTGAACGGACAACGCAACACGTTCTGGAGAATCAGGGATGACCCGTGCGCGGGATCGACGCGGCGCACGGTGAACAGTGAAGCTGGAGCAATCCTTGTTGCAAGGCGGCGGGAAAAAAGGGGAAACTCCCATCCTCTTTTTGTACGGGGGTGAACGACGTGACCGCGACAACCGAAATCCTGCGCCTGGCCGACCTGACCCGTTTCCATGCCGGAGAACGGCCGGATGCCGTGGCGATGGTCCACGAGGGGCGTGAGACCAGCTATGCCGAACTCGACCGGCACGCCAGCCAGGTCGCGAACGGCCTGATCGCCGCCGGGTTGCGGCCGCAGGCCCGGGTGGCCTTCCTGGATAAGAACTCGGACACCTTCTTCGAGGCGCTCTTCGGCGCGGCCAAGGCGAATACGGTGCTCGTCGCCGTGAACTGGAGGCTGGCGCCGCCCGAGGTGGCGTACGTGGTCAACGACGCCATGGCCGAGGTGCTCTTGGTGGGCCGCGAGTTCTTCCCGGTCATCGAGAAGGTGCTACCGGAGCTCAAGACGGTGAAGAAGGTGATCGCCATCGATGAACCGCACGAAGGCTGGGAACATTTCCCCGGGTGGCGTGACGCGCAATCCGCAACGGACCCTCGCGTACCGGTCGCCGGCACGGACGTGGCTATCCAGATGTACACGAGCGGGACGACTGGCCACCCCAAAGGTGCTCAGCTGACGAACGACAACTTCTTCGCGCTCCTGCCATCGGCCGCGCGCGAGTGGGGAGAGGTGTGGACACCGGAGGATGTCAACCTCGTCTGCATGCCGCTGTTCCATATCGCCGGGAGCGGCTGGGGCATCGTGGGCCTGTACGCGGGCGTGAAGACAGTCATCGTCCGCGACATCATCCCGCCCGAAATCCTGCGCCTGATCCCGCTCCATGGCGTCACCCGGGCGATCTTCGTGCCGGCCGTCTTGCTCTTCCTCCTGCAGACCCCGGGCGTGCAGGAGACCGACTTTTCGACGCTGCGTCTGATTGCCTATGGCGCATCGCCGATCCCCCTCGACCTGTTGCGCAACGCCATTGCGACCTTCCGGTGCGACTTCGCCCAGCTCTATGGTCTGACCGAGACGACGGGCGTCGTTACGTACCTGCCGCCCGAAGACCACGACCCTGAGGGCAATCAGCGCATGCGCTCCTGCGGGCGCCCGGTAACGAACGTGGTGATCCGCGTGGTGGACAGCGACGGAAACGACATGCCCACCGGCGAGGTCGGCGAGATCATCTGCAAGACGCCGCAGATCATGAAGGGCTACTGGAACCTGCCGGAAGAGACGGCACGGGCCATCAGGGGCGAGTGGTTCTACACCGGCGACGCGGGCTTCCTCGACGCCGATGGCTACGTGTACATCCACGACCGGGTGAAGGACATGATCGTCTCCGGCGGCGAGAACGTGTACCCGGCCGAGGTCGAATCGGCGCTCTTTGGCCACCCGGCGATCGCCGATGTGGCCGTCATCGGCGTGCCGGATGATACGTGGGGCGAAGCGGTCAAGGCGGTGGTGGTGAAGAAGCCCGGCGCCGAGGTCACCCCGGAGGAGATCATCGCGTTCGCGCGAGAACGCATCGCCGGGTACAAGGTGCCGAAGAGCGTGGACTTCGCCGAGACGCTGCCGCGCAACCCCTCCGGGAAGATCCTGAAGCGCGAGCTGCGGACGCCCTACTGGGCGGGCCGGGCGCGACAGGTGAACTAGGCTCGAATCTAATCCGCGGGAAGCTGCTACCCCCCGGGCCAACCCGTGCCGACAATGTCCATATGGGACAACTTCGCCCGGGGTTTGCCTCGCGCCGGAAGCATCCGCGCTTTCCGGCGGCGCTTGCGTGTATTGCCCGCTGGCCCGGGGGCGAAATCGAAGGGGCGATGATCGACCTGGCCGCTCGCGGGGCGGCGATCAACCTCCCGCGTCTTCCAGATGGCGGCCGCGGACACTTCGACCTGGTCATCTTTCCCGACGACGAGAGCCCGCTGGTCATCGCCACAGAAACCGTGTCCGCGGGGCGCGATCCCTTCGGCGGCTGGATCATCCGGATGCGGTTCGCGGGGATGAGCCCGGCGGTCGAGCAGGACCTCGCGGGCGTGCTCGATACGCTCCACGCGGAGTTCGCCAACAACCAGGCGGAGATCGCCTTCGACCGGATGGGGCCGATACGCCGGGCGCGCTATCCGCAGTACCCGCCGCTGCTGCGCTGAGACTCCCGGGGCGCCGGTGACAACCGGGTATTGGGATTGCGCGGAATAGCACACATGTTCTTTTGGTGCTTAGCCTCTCGCCATCCCTCGAGTCTCACCAGCAGCAGCCACGCCGCCTGCCTGCTCTCTCCCTCACCGTCAACGCCACCCGTAACGGCATCCTCTCCCTCCGCCCTACTCAAGACGTCGACGGCGCCGAGACCGAGGTTCCCCACGCCGCTACCTTCGCTAACTCCACCTTCCTCCAGGTCCGCAACGACGCCGGAGCCATCAAGACCCGCCAGGACTTCGGCGCATGGTCCGCCTCTCTCGGCTCCGTCGCCCCAGGCTCCCCCGTCGCTATCGCCGCCTACCCCGCACAGGCCATCATCCTCGCCGGAGATGGCACCGCCCTCAAAGCATGGACCTCCACCGATGACGGCAGCACCTGGAGCGGCCCCACAACCGTCGTCACCGAGGCCGCCGCCATCGGCGCCGTCGCCGCCGCCTATCGCCCTTCCACCGGCAACGTCTGTGCCTTCTTTACCCTCGGGACCACCTCCACCCTCAAACGCCTTCGCCGCACCTCCGGCTCCTGGGCAGCCTCCGCCACCACCTGGTCCCGCACCGCCGA
>CAZRUZ010000138.1:0-7189 GCA_964603275.1 uncultured Anaerolineaceae bacterium
GGCGCACTGGCTCCGGCGCGGCCGGATAGACCGGGTGGGGCGCGAAATGGTGGCATACGGGCGGCGGTACCACGGAATCCGCGAGCCATTGATGTTTGGCGCGTACTACTCAATGCCCGGGAAGTTCCGCGACCGGCTCGCGGCGCGGCTGTTCGGCGGGCGCGGCGTGGTATCGCCTGACCTCGAGCGGCAGTTTGCACCGGCCTATGCGGAGGCCCCGGCGCCGTTCCCCGACAGGCTGCGAAACGAGCTGGTGCGCTGGCAAACGACCACGCAGCTGCCTGAATTGCTGCGCTACGCGGACCGCAACAGTATGGCCTTCGGCCGCGAAGCGCGGATGCCGTTCCTGGACCATCGGCTGGCGGAGTACTGCATGGGATTGCCGCCCACGCTGCTGCTCGAAGGGGCGACCACCAAGCTGGTGCTGCGCGAAGCCATGCGGGGCTACGTGCCAGACGAGATCCTGGACAGGCGCGACAAGGTTGCGTTTTCGCCGCCGCAACAGCGCTGGAACCACACCGTGTTGCGGCCGTGGATCGAGAGCATGGTGAGCGCCGCGATGGGCCGCGAAGGCGTGTTCGAGGCGGAGGCCGCCGGGAAGGTCCTGCGGGAGTTCCAGGGCGGGAAGGGCGACACCATCGCATGGCGGATTGCCTCAGCCGAAGCGTGGTTCCAGGCCTTCATTGACCAGGCTGCGGCGGGAAGTCCGGGCGGGAAATAAGCGCCATTAGCTGGTACGCTGCAGGAAGCACGAAAGCGAAGGGCATTCGGCTCTGAGAAGCGAGCGCGGGAACGCCCGAAGCAGCACAGCACTTGAGAGGAACTGGATACATGGCTATTTCGTTTGAGGGGCAGGTTGCCCTGGTCACGGGCGCTGGCGCCGGTCTCGGCCGGGCCTATGCGCTGGACCTCGCCCGGCGCGGCGCGAAGGTGGTGGTGAACGACCTCGGCGGCGACCCGCACGGCCAGGGCGCCGATGCGGCCCCGGCGCGCAAGGTTTGCGATGAGATCAAGGCCGCCGGTGGTGAAGCCACCCCGAACTTCGACAGCGTTTCGAGCTATGACGGCGGCTTCAACATGGTGAAGACGGCGATCGACACCTACGGGCGCCTGGATGTGGTCATTTGCAACGCGGGCATCCTGCGGGACATCGCGTTCCACAACATGAGCGAGGCCGACTGGGACGCCGTCTTCGCGGTGCACATCAAGGGCTCGTTCACGGTCCTGCGGGCAGCCTGGCCAGTCTTCCGCCAGCAGTCCTACGGCCGCGTGGTGCTCACCACCTCGTCGTCGGGCATCTACGGGCAGTTCGGCCAGGCCAACTACGGCTCGGCGAAGACGGCGATGCTCGGCCTGATGAACGTGCTGAAGCAGGAAGGCGCGAAGTACAACGTCAACGTGAACACCGTCGCCCCGGTGGCGGGCACGCGCCTGACGCAGACCGTGATGCCGCAGGAGATGGTCGACAAGCTGAAGCCCGAACTGGTTTCGCCGGCCGTGGTGTACATGGCCTCGAAGGAGTGCGACGACAGCGGTCTGATCATCGAAGCGGGCGCCGGCAACTTCAACCGGGCCACGATCGTCAAGGGCCCGGGCGTCCAGCCGGGCATGGACGACCTGAAGGACGCCGAGTGGATCCAGTCGAACTGGGACAAGATCACGAGCCTCGAAGGGGCCGAGCCGATGTGGCGCACGGGCCAGACGCTCAAGGCCTACCTCGCTGAGAAGAAGGCCCGCGGCTAAACCCGCCGGTACCTCAGCAGGTCCACAAACAGAAACGGGGAGGCGATTGCCTCCCCGTTTTCGCTGGGGTTTCGGGGCGGGAGCGGTTCAGGCCTGGCCTTCAGCGGGTTCGCCACCGCCGACCCCGCCGCCGCGCTGGCCGAGCTCACGGTCCAGGAAGAGCAGGCCGGTGCGGTCGTCGCCGACCATCCGCAGGCGGTCAAGGATGGTGGAGACGGTGGCTTCCTCCTCGACCTGTTCGTTCACGAACCACTGGAGGAGGGGGAGGCTGGCGTAATCGTGTTGTTCGAGCGCCTTCGCATAGAGGTCGTGGATGGCACGGGTGACGCGCTGTTCGTGGGAGAGGGCCGTTTCGAAGCAGGCGATGACCGTCTCGGGCGTGGGCGCGGGTGCGGCGAGCGCCTTGAGCTGGAGCTTCCCCCCACGGTCGAGGACGAACTGGATGAACTTCATTGCATGAAGGTGCTCTTCCTGCGACTGGAGGCGCATCCAGCTGGCCATGCCGGGGAGGCTGCGCAGTTCGAAATCAGCCCCCATCTGGAGGTAGACGAAGGAGGATTCGAACTCGAGCTGGACCTGGTCGTTGTAGGCCTGGGTGAGTTCCGCTGAGAGTTGCATGAGCGTCCTTTCGCATCTTTTCCGGGATAACCTTGCACAATCCACTTTACACGATGCACAGCTACCCCGCCGCCCGGTTTCGGCCGCTTGCCGGCGCTACCCGTTGACGAGCTGGTAGACGCGGTACTCCACCCGCCCGGGGGCGGCGCGGCCCTCGGCGACACAGGCGATGCTGTTGACCCAGGCGTAGCGCGGGTCGCCGGTCTCCATGCGCGGGGCGGTCATGAAGTACTGGTCGCCGTAATCGGTCGCCTCGCCGCGGGCGTACTTTGCCGCGCCAGCGGGGGACATGACGAGAATGCCGTGGTACTGGACGTAGATGAAGGCGCCATCGTCGGTGGCGAGCGTGGCGCGGACATCGAGACGGCCCGTGCCGTCGGTGGTACTGAGGAACCAGTCGCCGCCGCTGGGCAGGACGGTCCCGCGCAGGCGGGGGCCTTCGAAGGCCCCACCGGTGACATCGAAGATGCGCCGTGCCCCGGTGGGGCCGGGGCCGACATCGACAGGGGGCTTGAGGTCGGCGTGGTAGGTCATGAGGTATTCGAGTTGCATCTGCATCCAACCGCGAGGGATCGCGGCGAGGGTAACCGCAGCCGGAGAGGATGCCAAGCCCGGCTCGCCGGGAGTTACCATGCATGGGTGACAGCCCGAACCCCTGGCGCGCTGGTGGCGGAATGGCAGGGATGGCGATGACCCCCGCGCTGGTCGCCGTCAGCAGCGGCGCATCGTTCGATGGGCGGGGCGTGCCGCGGATGACGCTCAACCTGAGCTATCTGCGGGCGCTGGAAGCAGCGGGCGCGGCGCCGCTGACGATCGCGCCGGGGATGGACCGGGATGGCATCGCGGGCGTGCTGAAGATGTGCTCTGGACTGGTGCTGACAGGGGGCGGAGACGTGGCCGCGGCGCGCTACGGCCAGGAGCCGACCGAGCACCTCAAGTTCGTCTCTGACGAAAGAGACGCGCTGGAGTTCGCGGCAATCGAGGCGGCCGATGCGGCAGGGGTGCCCATCCTCGCAATCTGCCGGGGGATGCAGGTGCTGAATGTGTCCCTTGGCGGGTCGCTGGTGCAGGACATCCCGGCGATGGTCGAAGGGGCGCTGGCACACTCGGTGGAAGAGCCGCGGTACGCGCCTGCGCACCCGGTTGAGGTAGCCGGTGGGAGCCGCCTCGTCGCGATCGTGGGCGCCGGGCGGACCGAAGTGAACTCGCGCCACCACCAGGCGCTGGCCGACATCGGGAAGGGGCTGACGGTGACCGCCCGGGCGCCAGACGGGGTTATCGAGGCGGTGGAATTGCCGGGCGAGCGCTTCGTGCTGGGTGTGCAGTGGCACCCGGAGGACATGGCCGGACGGGCCGCGTTCGGGGGCAGTGCCGAGCGGCTGTTCGCGGCGTTTGTGGAGGCGGCCCGGCAGCACGCGTAGCGGGGCAACGCCGCCGGGCGATTGTCTCCGGCCGGGGAGAGCGCCTACGATTCGGCCCTCGCACCTCGCGAACGGGAGCACCGGATGATCGACTGGCCTGCCATCCACGCCGAAGCGCTGGACATCTTCGTGAAGTACCTCCGCATCAATACCTCGAACCCGCCGGGCAACGAAAAGCCGGCGGCGCGCTTCCTCGGGGCGCTGTGCGAGGCTGAGGGCATCGAGGTGGAGTACATCGAGACGGCGCCGGAACGTGAAGTGCTGGTGGCGCGCCTGCGCGGGGATGGCTCGAAGCGGCCGATCATGCTCTGCAACCACACGGATGTGGTGCCGGTTGAAGAGGCGTACTGGACGGTGCCCGCCTTCGCGGGGCTGACTACCGGCGGGCGCGTCTACGGGCGCGGGGCTGTCGACATGAAGGGCTGCGGAGTGATGCAGCTCATCGCCTTCCTGCTCCTGAAGCGGCAGGGCGTCGCGCTCAAGCGGGACGTGGTGTTCTGCGCCGTGCCGGACGAGGAAGCCGGGAGCGACTGGGGCATGGTCTGGCTCTGCGAGAACCGGCCGGATGTGGTGGACGTGGAATTCGAGCTGAGCGAGGGAGGGGGCGGCTCGACCCGGTTCGGGCGCGAAGAGGCGAAGCTGTTCAGCGTGGCGACGAACGAGAAAGACATCTGCTGGCTGCGGCTGACCTCAATCGGGCGGCCGGGGCATGGCAGCGTACCGCACCCGGATAACTCGGCGGTGTACCTGGTCCAGGCGCTCAACCGGCTGGTGGCGTGGGAGCGCCCGCTGATCTTTACGCCGGACACTGAGGCCTACCTCGACCGGCTTTCCGATGCCGGGCTGGCGCCGCGCAGCCGGGCCGAACGGGAAGAACGCATCCGCCAATCTCCCGAGATGCAGGCGATGTTCATCAATACGCTGAACCTGACGATGCTCAACGCCGGCATCAAGGGCAACGTCATCCCGGCGAAGAGCGAGGCGGTCATCGACTGCCGCCTGCTGCCGGGCGAATCGAAACAGGACTGGATCCGCCAGGTGCGCGAGGTGATCGCCGACGAGCGGGTGACGGTCGAGCTCTATTCGCCCGAGCACGGCGAGCCGGCGCGGGTGCCGTGGGACACCGAACTCTTCCGCACGATCAACGCGGTGGTGAAGGAGGCGATGGAGGACGCGATCGTGGTCCCGGGGATGACCATCGGAGGGACGGACAACCGCTTCCTGCGGGAGAAGGGGATCCCGGCCTACGGGTTCATCCCGTGCCTGCTGAGCCCGGAGGAACGGCGCGGGTTCCACGGGAACGATGAGTTCCTGACGGTGGAGAACCTGCAGATGGGCTGCGAGCTCATGTACGAGATCGTCCGGAGGATGGCGGGGTAGGCGGTAGGCGACCGAGGTTAGGCGTTAGGGGATAGGGTTTTGTCTGTTGCGGGACGAGACTGGAGCCTTTGGGGAATGGATGCGCGCGGGCGAAAGGTGGCCGGGGGAGTCGTCGCCGGTGCGATCGCCGCGCTGGCGTTGCTGGCGGGGCAAGCATGGCTGTTCCGGGAGCTGAGCTGGACGCACCAGGAGCCGCCGGGTGACCCCCTGATCGGCTTCAATTTCGGCTGCGACCAGGCTGAGTACCTGCTGCTGGAAGACCCCGCGGCCGGGCCGGATGGGTACGTGGATGACGCGCGCCCCGGGCGGGCCGAGTGGTGTGCCGCCACGCTCAGCCGGCTGATCGAGCTGACCGGGGCGCGGCATGTGCGGCTGAGCGTGCAATGGGATGAGGTGGAGCCGAGGCCCGGGGAATTCGACTTCCGGGCGCTCGATGCGCAGCTGGCGGCGGCGGGGCAGGCAGGGGCGACCGTCTCGCTCTCGGTAGGGATGAAGGCCCAGCGCCACCCGGAGTTCTACATCCCGGCGTGGGCGATGGAGGGGCTGGACCTGCCGCCGGGGACCGTGCTTTCGGACGACCGCGTCCTGCGCCAGCGGGCGCTGCGGATGGTGGTCGAGGTGGTCCGGCACATCGGCGAATTACCGGTGGTCGATTCTTGGGGGGCCGAGAACGAGGGGTACATCGCCTCGCACCGGTCCAACGAGTGGGTCTTGCGGCGCGAATACGTGGCCGAAGTGGCCGCGACGATCCGGGAGCACGACCCGCTCAAGCGGCCCGTGTCGATCAACCACGCGCAGCACTTCGTGATGGACCGGCGCTGGCGGCACGCGCTCGAGGATGGGGACGTCCTTGGCCAGAGCCTGTACCCGTTCCGGAACGTGGATGTGCTGGCATGGAGCTTCGTCGTCAACATCATGGAGATCGGGCCGCTGATGCCGAACTACGCACACCAGGCGCGGGAAGCACGGGGCGCCGGCAAGGAGTTCTGGGTGACGGAGTTGCAGGCGGAGCCGTGGACGGACGAAGACGCGCGCCTGATTTCGCCACGCAATCCGTCGGCGAACCTTACGCCGGGGCGGCTGCTCCGCAATGTCGAGTACGCGCGGCGGACGGGCGCCTCGCGGGTGTACCTCTGGGGCGCCGAGTGGTGGCTCTACCAGGGCGAGGAGTTCGATGACTGGCGCTGGCTTGAGGCGGCGAAAGGGGCGATCGCCCGGGGCCGCGAGGAGTGACCGGTCAGGCGCCGGGGGAACTCAGCATGTCCGAAAGGGTCTCGAGCAGGTCGGCGCCATCAACGCGCATAGGCAGATAGGCTACGGCGCCGGCGGAGGCGTAGGCATGGCCTTCGCGTTCGCGGGGGATGGGCGTGAGGATGATAACGCGGGCCCCGCGGGCGGCCATGATGCGGCAATCCTCGGTGGGGCAATCAGAGACGGTGGTGATGACCACATCATCGAGGCCGGCGCCATCGAGGACGGGTTCGGCGACGGTAGCGATGGCAAACCGGCCCGAACGCTCGATCTGCCGGACAAGGGCGTTGCGCAACGTATTGTCAGCGGCGATGACCCGGATAGTTGGAGCGCCCACGCGCGTAGTGTCGGCGGTGCCGGGCCAAGGGGCGATGGCCGATCGGCCCCGCCAGCGGCGGCACATCGGACGTGAGATGCAGCGAATGTGCCGCGGGGGTAGGATCTCTGGCAATGGGGCTTTCAGAAGCGACTGCCGGGGCGGGCTCCGAACTCGCACGCCATCTCGAGGAGATGGCGGTTACCAGCGATACCCTCACCGGCAGCCAGGACCTGCCGGACGTGCTCAACCGGCTGGCCCAGCGGGCGCTCGAACTGGTCCGGGCGGACTATGCCGCCATTGCGACGTTCGATGAGCAGGGCGAGATGGCCCGTTTCGTTTTCACGGGGATCAGCGAGCAGCAGGCTCGGCGGCTGGGGGCGCCGCCCAGCGGACGCGGGCTGCTGGGCGAACTGGCCCGCCGCGATCGCCCGATCCGGGCGGCGGATATCCGCAGCCT
>CAZRUZ010000139.1:0-2508 GCA_964603275.1 uncultured Anaerolineaceae bacterium
CGGCGTGGATGGACTCGACGCCGGTGTTCGCGTTGACCGGGAACGTTGGCCGCTCACTCCTCGGGAAAGACGGCTTCCAGGAAGCGGACATTACCGGCATCACCCATTCGATCACCAAGCACAACTACCTGGTGATGCGGTCGGAGGAGATCCCCCTGACGATCCGGGAGGCGGCGCACATCTGCCGTTCCGGGCGGCCTGGGCCAGTGCTTGTCGACATCCCGAAAGACGTGTTCCAGGAAGAGGGGGAGTTCGACTGGCCGGAGCAGATCAACCTGCGTGGCTACAAGCCGACCCTCGAGGGACATCCCGGGATGATCCGGCGGGCGGCTGAGCTTATCGACCAGGCGAAGCGGCCGATCATCATCGCGGGGCACGGGATCATCTGGGGCAACGCCCACCAGGAGCTGCTGGACCTGGCCGAGAAGGCTGACATCCCGGTGATCACGACATTCCTCGGGATCGGCGCGTTCCCTGAATCGCACGACCTGAGCTACGGGTGGCTCGGCATGCACGGGATGTTCTACGCGAACATGGCGGCGGACAAGGCCGACCTGGTGATCGCTATCGGCATGCGGTTCGACGACCGGGCAATGGGGCGGTTCAAGGACTTCAACCCCGGCGTGAAGATCGTCCATATCGATATCGACCCGGCGGAGATCGGCAAGAACTTCCCGACGGCTGTCCCGATTGTCGGCGATGCCAGGCACGTGCTGCCGAAGCTGGTGGAGCATACCCACGAGGCGGAACACCAGGAGTGGCGGAACTGGATCGACCAGGTGAAGGAGGAGCACCCGACGCTGCACATCCGCGAGAGCCGGCGCATGCTGCCGCAGTACGTGGTGCGGACGCTCTGGGAAGAGACCAACGGCGACGCGACGATCGTGACCGGGGTTGGGCAGCACCAGATGTTCGCCGGGCAGCACTACTTCTACAAGCGGCCGCGGCAGCTGGTGACCTCCGGCGGGCTCGGGACGATGGGCTTCGAACTGCCGGCGGCAATCGGGGCGCAGGTTGCGCTGCCGGATGCCGAGACGTGGGCGATCTGCGGCGACGGCGGGTTCCAGATGACGATGCAGGAGATGGCCGTGCTGGTGGACGAGAACCTGCCGGTGAAGATGGCGATCTTCAACAACGGGTACCTCGGGATGATCCGGCAGTGGCAGCACCTGTTCTATGACCGGAACCTCGTAGACGCGGCGATGACACAGCCGGACTTCTGCAAGCTGGCCGATGCGTATGGCATCCGGGCGATCCGGGTGGAGACGAAGTCGGAGGTGGCTTCGGCAATCCGTGAGGCGCGGGCGCACAAGGGCCCGATCCTGGTGGACTTCCAGATCGACCAGGAAGAGAACGTGTGGCCGATGGTGCCGGCGGGCGCCGCACTTTCGGAAACGATCGAGGCCCCGGCCGAGGAGTTGATGCGATGACCCCCTCCGTGAATGGTTCGCGCGCGCGCCACGCCCAGCACACCGTGGTCGCTATCGTGGAAGACAAGCCGGGCGTGCTGATGCGGGTGGCCAGCCTGTTCAGGCGGCGCGGTTTCAACATTGAGTCGCTCACGGTCGGGCACTCGGAGGCGCCGGGGCTGAGCCGGATCACGATCGTGGTCGATGGGGCGAGCGCGCCGGTGGAGCAGGTGGAGAAGCAGCTCTACAAGCTGATCGACGTGGTGAAGGTGACCGACCTGAGCAAGGAGGACACCGTCGCGCGCGAGCTGGCGATGCTGAAGGTGCGCTGCAACAACGTGAACAGGCACGAGCTGCTGGATATCGCGAACGTGTTCCGGGCGGATGTCGTGGACATTGCGACGAACTCGATCATCCTCCAGGTGGTGGGGGACGAGGACAAGATCGACGGCCTGGTGAAGATGTGCGAGCCGTACGGGATCCGGGAGCTTTCGCGGACCGGGCGGATTGCGATGGTACGCGGGGCGAAGACCACGACGGTGCACGAACCGGAGCCGGAGAAGATTGCGAAGTTCCATGCATCGCAAGGTCGGCGCGTGGAAGGTGAATTGCCGTTCAGCAGCGATTGAGGTGTTGGCGGCGCCATTCGAGGTAGTGACCGCGCAGCGCGCCATCCCTGGCGCGCCTCGGATTTTGGGGGACTTCCGCGTTCGGGGGAGTGACAGTGCAGCGCGCCATCCCTGGCGCGCCTTGGACGGTGCCCGGGGGGCGGCTATGGCTGGCTGTGTTTTGCGCGCTGTTCGGCCTGGAGCGAGCCGATGGTCTCGGCGCTGCGGTTGTAGATATCGGGGACGTCCCAGCCGTTGATGCCGGCGTAGGTGTCGATCTGGCTGCGGTGGTGGATGTCGTGCTCCATCATCATCATCAGGATGCGCGCGCCGGAGAGGGTACCCGAGGAATCGATCATCTGGATGCGGCGGTCGAGGTGGCTGTCCGGGGCGCCGGCGAGGGCCTCGCGCAACTGTTCGAAGCTGGACTGGAGTGCGGGAAGCCAGCGATCGCGCGAGCTGACATCCGGCGGGCGGGGGCTGATCCAGCC
>CAZRUZ010000139.1:2608-7184 GCA_964603275.1 uncultured Anaerolineaceae bacterium
TGCCCATACGCTACGGCCATCGTGAACCCCGGGGCTTTCCAGTGCTGAAGGTTGAGGTCTCCTACCGGGGGCTTGTCGCCATCGGGCTGGCCGCGCTCTCGATCTGGGCATTGCTGAGGCTGTGGCCGGTGGTCCTGCTGGTGATCACGGCGTTCATCCTGATGGCCGCGCTGCTGCCGTACGTGGACTGGCTGGTGCGCCGGGGAATGAACCGGATTGCGGCGGTCCTGCTCATCCTGCTGGGCATCCTGTTCGGGATCGGGTCGATGGTGGCGATCGTGGCGCCGGCGATGTTCGACGAATTCCGCGACCTGCGTTCGAACCTGCCGGAATACGCGACGGACTTCGAGACGTTCATGTCGGACCTGGGGTTCGAGACGGAGCGCTGGGACCTGCCGGAGCGAGCGGAAGAGATCAACTGGGGGGACCTGATCAGCGGGAGCCAGGCGGTTGACTACGGACAGCGGGTGGTCTTCTGGGTCTTCTCCGCACTGACGGTACTGGTGCTGACCGCATACCTGCTGGTGGATACGGTCCGGCTGCGGACGTTCTTGTTCCGGTTCGTGCCGGATGAGCGCGCACCGGATGCGGAGCACTTCATCCGGGCACTGAGCCGGGTGGTTGGTGGATATGTACGCGGGCAGCTGATTACGTCGACGGTCATCGGGCTGTACACGCTGGTGGTGTTGCTCGTCCTCGGGGTGCCGAACGCGGTGGCGTTCGGGGTACTGGCGGCATTCGCCGACATCATCCCGCTGATCGGGGCGTTCATCGCGATCGTGCCAGCGGCGGTGGCGGCGTTCCAAGAATCGCCTACGCAGGCACTGATTGTGCTGATCGCGCTGCTCATCTACCAGCAGTTCGAGGACCGCCTGCTGGTTCCGCGGATCTATGGCCAGACGCTGAACCTGCCGGCACTGGTGGTCCTGCTGGCCGTCCTCGTCGGCGGTGAGCTGCTGGGCATCACCGGGGTGTTGCTGGCCCTGCCGGCGGCGGCCGCGGGACGCGTCGTGCTGGACTACTACCTGGACAAACGGGAGAACGGGACGGCGCTTGAGGCAGGGAACGGGGAACGCGAGGTCTTCGCACCGGACGCCCCAAAGGGGTAGGCCGCTACCGCGCCGGGCGAGGCTGTGATTGAATGCGGGCGGTGTTCACGAGTGTCCTTGTAGCCAACCGCGGAGAGATCGCGGTCCGAATCATCCGCACCCTCAGGCGCATGGGGATCCGGGCCGTGGTCGTCACCTCGATCCCGGACCGGGGCAGCCTGGCGGCGCGGATGGCGGATGGGACCGTGCTCATCGAAGGGCGCAGCGCGGCGGAGACCTACCTCGATATGGAGGCTGTCATCGCGGCGGCGAAGGCCGCCGGGTGCGAGGCGATCCACCCGGGGTATGGCTTCCTGAGCGAGCGCGCCGACTTCGCGGATCGCTGTGCCCGGGAGGGGATCGTGTTCATCGGGCCGCCCCCCGGCGTCCTGAGGGCGCTGGGAGACAAGAGCTCGGCACGGCGGCTGGCGGTGGAGGCGGGAGTGCCTGTCGTCCCCGGCTGGGATGGGGAGGACGACCTGGAGACGCTGGTGCGGGAGGCCGGCCGCATCGGCTATCCGGTGATAGTGAAGGCGCGTGGCGGAGGCGGCGGGCGAGGGATGCGGAAGGTGTTCGCGGCTGAAGATCTGCCTTCGGCGGTCGAGGCAGCGAGGCGGGAGGCAACTGCCGCTTTCGGTGACGGCGGGCTCCTGCTGGAGAGGCTGGTGAGGGATGCCCACCACGTTGAGGTGCAGGTGATCGCCGTTTCGCACGGCCGCGCAATCCACCTCGGGGACCGCGACTGCTCGGTACAGCGGCGGCATCAGAAGCTGATCGAGGAATCGCCGAGCCCGGCTGTCGATGGTGAACTGCGAGGGCAGCTCACCGCGGCGGCGCTGCGGCTGGCGGCAGTAGCCGGGTACGTGAATGCCGGGACGGTGGAGTTCCTTGTCGCCGGGGGGAGCGGGCGCGAGTGGTATTTCCTCGAAGTAAACCCGCGGCTGCAGGTGGAACACCCGGTGACCGAAGCGGTGACGGGGCTCGACCTCGTCGAATTCCAGCTGCGGGTGGCGGCGGGCGAGCCGCTGCCCGTCCGGCAGGAGGATGTGCGCTTTTCGGGCCATGCGATTGAGGTGCGCGTGAACGCGGAAGACCCGTGGGATGGCTTCCGCGGGGGCGGCGGGAGGATACGGCGCATCGAATACCCGGGGGACTCGCGGATCGACTCCGGGTACGGCGAAGGAGACCAGGTGCCGGCGAACTACGACTCACTGCTGGCGAAGGTGATCTGTCATGGGGCGGACCGCGCCGCGGCAATCCACAGCATGGTGGAGAGCCTTCGCGCCCTGGAGATCGCCGGGGTCGCGACGACAGCCGCACTGGCGAGGCGCATCCTGGAGCATCCTGGTTTCGCCAGCCCCGGGGTCACCGTGGACTGGTTGGACGAGACGCTGGACGCCCTTCTTTCCACGCGGACGCCGTCCGATCACTGGACGGCGGGCGCGGCTGCATTCGCGGCAGGCTGGCCAGCGGTGCGGCGCGAAGGCGGGCCGTGGCACGGCCCCCGGTGGATTGGCGCGGGCGGCCGGACCTACTGGCTCGTGAGCGGGCCAGAACGGTGCGAAGCGGTGGTAACCGGACTGGGAGGCCGTTTCGCGGTCACCCTGGACGGCCAGACCATTGGGGTGCGGGTTGAACGGGGCGCCGGGGAGACCGTCACCTGCCGGCTGGACGAGGGAGAAGCGGAGCGAGTGGTAGAAGTCGCACTCCTGGAAGACCCGGACGTGATGGCAGTCAGATCCCCGGGGGGTGTTGAATCGCGGATCGCGATATCGGCGCCGCCCCCGCTACCTCGCCGCGTGCACCAGGTGACCGGTGAGACGCTGGCGGTTGTCGCGCCGCTCGCGGGTACGGTGGCGGCGGTCCAGGTGGCCGGGGGGGAGGCGGTTGAGGAGGGGCAACTGCTGGCCGTGCTTGACGCGATGAAGATGGAGCATCGGATCGTCGCGCCACAGGAGGGCGTGGTGCGGGCCGTGCGGGTCGCGGCCGGCGATGTGGTGCGGGAAGGCGACGTGCTCGTCGACCTGGAATAGGTCAGAGCGGGAGGATGCCAGCCCGGACCGCGCGGGCGGCTGCTTCCGCACGGCTGGCGGCGCCGAGCTTCCCGAGAATCGTGCCGACGTGAAACTTCACGGTGTGATCGCTGATCCCCAGCTGCAGGGCGATGGCCTTGTTCGGGAGCCCGGCCGCGACGAGGCAAAGGACCTCAACCTCGCGCGGGGTGAGCGTGGCGGTGTCGAATTCCGGGAGCTGCTGGTCCGGCCTGAACTGACGGAGAAACGGCGCCACCACGGCGGGGTCGAGGACGATGAGGCCAGCGAAGACTCCGCGGACGGCGGCCGCGATCTCGGGTCCGCCCGACTCCTTGAGGAGCACCGCGCGTGGCACATCACCGCCAGGGAGGAGGCCGTCAAGCTCGCCGGGGGAGGCGACAAGGAGCACCGATGGCACGGCCGGCAGGTCAATGTCACCGGGCGGCGGGCCATCGAGGTCGATGACGAGTACGTCGGCGGCGCCATCCCCCGGCGTGTCCTCGACGACAAGGAGGCCGGATTCGAGGGAGAGCATGGCGCGGAGACCCACCCGGGTCGATGGGTAGGGGGACTGGACGGCGACCCGGATGGGTGAGGGGCAGGAGATCGATGATGGGATCACGTCGTGTCGATCGTAGCCTTTCCGCGCGGGGCCGGTCAGGGGCGTTCGCCGACGGTGATGGTGACCCCGGTCACAGTTCCGCCGCGGACGACCCGGGCGGGGACGGCCTGGCCGATGCGGCCGGGGCCAAGGAGGGATTGAAGGTCATCGGTATCGGTGAGCGCTTCACCGGCGAAGGTGACGAGGATGTCGCCGACGAGCAGGCCCGACTCGCCAGCCGGGCTGGCCGCTTCGACGGCGGTGATCAGCAAGCCGGTCTCCTGGCCATCGAGGCCCGCGCTCATGCTTTCGGTGAGTCGTACGACCTGGGAACTGATGCCGAGGAACGCGCGCCTGACCCTGCCGCGGGCGAGGAGGTCACCGGCGATGCGTGTCAGCGCACTGACGGGGACACTGAGGCCGTTGCCCCGGCCGAGACGGCTGCTGTTCAGGCCAACGACGAGGCCATGAGCGTCGACGAGCGGGCCGCCGGAGAAGCCGGGGAAGAGCGTGGTATCGGAGCGGATGTAGCCTTCGACCTCACCACCGCGGCGCGTCCGCCAGGGCCCGCCGATGGTCGATACGATCCCGAAGGAGGCCATTGGGCCATCGGGCGCGGGGCGGCCAAGCGCGAGCACGATGTTGCCCACCCGGAGGGAGTCCGCCGCCGCGAGGGATACCGGCGAAAGCCCGCTTGCGCCGACCCGGAGGACGGCGAGGTCTGAACCGGCATCGCGCCCGACGAGGGTAGCCGGCAGCACCTGGCCGTCATCGAGGCGGACTTCGATGCCTTCCTCGCGTTCGATGACGTGGTCGGCGGTAAGGATGGCGCCGTCCGCGGACCAGACGATGCC
>CAZRUZ010000140.1:0-7135 GCA_964603275.1 uncultured Anaerolineaceae bacterium
GTGCCGTGCTCTACCAACTGAGCTACCTCAGCACGGAACTCTCATCCTAGGTTCGTGACCCGGGTGGGTCAAGGTGAATCGCTGGACGCCGCACCGCCGCGTATCATCGCCTGATGCCTCCCCGACCGTTTGCCATCCACGTCCCTGATGATGTCCTCCGCGATCTTCGCGACCGTCTCGAACGCACCCGCTGGCCGGAACAGTTCGCTGATGCGGGCTGGGACTACGGCGCCAACCTTGGCTACGTCCGAGAGCTTTGCGACTACTGGCGGACCGGTTACGACTGGCGCGTGCACGAAGCCCGGCTCAACCGGCACCCCGGCTTCCTCTGCGAAGTCGATGGTGTCGACATCCATTTCTGGCACGTCAGGGGCAGAGGGCCCTCGCCATTCCCGCTCATCCTGATCCACGGCTGGCCGGGCTCAGTCGTGGAGTTCGATGGGTTGATCGACCGCCTGACCGACCCGGCCGCGCACGGAGGCCGCGAGGATGACGCGTTTGACCTGGTCATCCCCTCCTTGCCGGGCTTTGGTTTCGGTGGCCAGCCGCGCGAGCGTGGCTGGGGAATCACCCGGATCGCCGCAGCGTTCAACACCTTGATGACGCGCGAACTCGGGTATTCCCGCTACGGCGTGCAGGGGGGCGACTGGGGCGGCATCATCAGCGCCAAGATGGCCTCGGCCCATGCCGATGGCATCGCCGGGGCGCACCTGAACTTCCTGATGGCGCCGCCACCACCGCAACCGTCAGAGGCCGACCGGGCCGCGATGGTGGCCCGCGATGCCTTCCAGGCGGCCGAGACTGGCTACAGCAACGTCCAGAGCACGAAGCCGGACTCGCTAACGCTCGCCCAGACCGACTCGCCGGCAGGGCTGGCGGCCTGGATCGTGGAGAAGTTTCATACCTGGAGCGATCACGGCGGCGCCATTGAGGGAGCGTTCTCGAAAGACACGCTGCTCACGAACCTGATGTTCTATTGGGCACCCAACAGCATCGCGAGCGCCGCCCGAATCTACTATGAAGCGCGCCGCGATGGTCCCGGGTTCATGTACCCGAGGCCGGAAACGCCCACCGGCGTCGCGGTTTTCCCGGCCGAGCCGTGGCGGGTGCCGCAGAACTGGGCCGAGCAGCGGGTGAACGTCACGCGCTGGACGGAACTCCCGCGGGGCGGCCACTTTGCGGCACTCGAACAGCCTGAGCTGCTCGGCAAGGAGATCGTGGAGTTCTTCCGTACGGTGCGTTAGCCGGGGACCAGGGCACAGGGAAGCCGGGTTCAGCTCTCGACGCCGTCCAGCTCGACAACCAGGGTGGCTCGCTCATTGTCGATTGCGTTGATGGAGACGCGGACGACGCCCTCGATCCGGGTCAGGCGGTCCTGGAAGTCGAGCAGTTCGCCGAAGCCGGTACCGTGAACGTCGAGATAGACCTTGTCGCCCCGGACAGGGCCGTGAGCATTCAGCAGCGAGGCAACGGCCGCCCGTTCGCCCCGTGCGCCGTGTTGTCCTTTGAGTCCGCTTGCCAGGCCCTCGAGCCCGGAGACCACGCTCTGGATACTGGAAACCGCCGCGAGATAGTCCTCGCGCAGCCGCATGAGTGGCGCGGCGAGCGCGTCGGCGAGCCCCCCGGCAAACGTCGCGGCCGTCGGCGCGGGCGGTGCGTCGGCGGGCGCCGCGGCCTGGTCGAGCCGCTCCTCGAGTTCGCCCAGCCGGTCGAGCAGGCGTTCGTAGTCCGTGCGCAACAGGTCGTACCTCCGCCTGAGCTGACGGACGGCGGCATCACCCGAGGCGGCCTCGTAGAGGCGCTCCAGGATTGCGTCGTCTGCATCGTTGCCCTGTTCTGACACTGTCACTCCCGGTGCGAGGCTCATCGCGTCCGGGAAGAGCGGTTGTCTAGGCGGTGTGCGATGCCGAAGTGGCCAGACGGAGATAGGCTCCGCCTTCGAGCCGGTAACCGAACCCGCGCACCGTGACCAGGTAGCGTGGTTCGTCCGGCTCTGGCTCCAGCTTCCGCCTGATCCGGCGGACATACACCTTAAAGACGTCCTGCGCTTCCCGCGGGAGATACTCGTAGCCATCGGAGACCGCATTGAGGATTTCGTGGGGTTTCAGGACGCGGCTATGGTTGCGCGCCATGAATTCCACGATCCGGAACTCGGTCGCCGTCAGGCTGAGGTAATCGCCCGCGCGTTGCACCTCGCATCGATCAACATCGACGGTAAGGTCCCCAACCTGAAGCAGGCCGGGAGCCGCCCGATCCACCCCATCATACGCGCCGCGGCGCCGCAGGATGGCGCGAACCTGGGCCATTACGACGCGGGCGTCGGCATCGACGGCGAGGCAGGCTTCGGCCCCGGCAAGGAGGCAATCAGCGATGAAATCCGGCGTGCCCCCGCTGTGCAGGGCGACGACGGGGATACCGGTACCGGCCAATTCCACGATTGCAAGGGGCGCCGAAACGGCCCGAATGCTCGAAAACCAGGCGACGAGGGTGAATTCGCCGGAGCGCGCCAGGGAAAGCGTCGCGGGCCCGGGTTCGCGCTCAAGTACCGCGAGTCCACCTTCGTGAAGGGCGCGCACGAACGGCCGGACGTCGGCATCGCCGGGCGCCACGAGCAGACAGCTTTCGAAACTCTGTCGCGAAATGTTCACCAAACCCTTACCCGGGAGCCACCTTCCCGGAGCGTGGATGGGATTATAGACGGCTTTGTCAAGAGGTAAAGGCCCTATTTATGCCAAATTGCGCCCTGAGCCAGATCGCGGTGCAGCGGGTCAGGGCCGCGAAATCGGGAAATTCCGTATTTCCCCCGGCCGGAGGGCAGCCGAACATAAAGGCATGGGACACGCACAGCGCATCCAGACCTACGATGACAACCTCCACGAGCGCCGCCGCCAGCTCGCGATCGTCCGCGAGCCGATCGACTTCGAGGCGGCCCGGCTGAAGAAGCTCATCGAGAAGGCCCGCGACACCCGCGATCCATAGCGCCGGCGGTTTGCCGGGGCACCGGGAGCGCGCCTATACTTCGGGCAGAATGCCTGCGTTCGGGGCAGGCCTCCATGCGTCCCGGAGTCTCCACATAATGCCAACCCCCTCCAAGCGCGAGTGGCTACAGGGTCCCTACGCGAAAGCCATTGAACGGTCGCCTGAGCGCTCACGCTCGTTTGAAACCACCGGCCAGATGCCCATCGAGCCCGTCTACACGCAGGATGACCTGCGGGACTGGGATGCGCCGGCCGAGCTCGGGTTCCCCGGCGAATATCCCTTCACTCGCGGTATTCAGCCAACCATGTACCGGGGCCGTTTCTGGACGATGCGCCAGTATGCCGGCTTCGGGACGGCCGAAGAGTCGAACCAGCGTTACCGCTATCTGCTGAACCAGGGCCAGACGGGGCTCTCCGTCGCCTTCGACCTGCCCACCCAGATTGGCTACGACTCCGACGACCCGATGGCCGCTGGCGAAGTCGGCAAAGTCGGCGTCGCGATCGACTCCATCGAGGACATGCTGACCCTGTTCGACGGCATCCCGCTGGACAAGGTCACCACCTCGATGACGATCAACGCGACCGCATCGACGCTGCTGGCGCTCTACGTCGCTGTCGGCAAGCACCAGGGTGTGACCGCCGATAAGCTCGGCGGGACCGTCCAGAACGACATCCTGAAGGAATACATCGCCCGCGGGACGTACATCTACCCTCCGCAGCCGAGTATGCGGCTCATCACCGACATCTTTGCGTACTGCAAGGATGTCGTGCCGCAGTGGAACACCATCTCGATCTCGGGCTACCACATGCGCGAGGCGGGTTGCACCGCGGCGCAGGAGATCGCGTTCACGCTGGCCGATGGCATCGCCTATGTCGATGCGGCCATCTCGGCCGGTCTTGATGTCGACGATTTTGCGGGGCGTCTGAGCTTCTTCTTCGCCTGCCACAACAACTTCCTCGAAGAGATCGCGAAGTTCAGGGCCGCGCGGAGGCTCTGGGCCAGGATCATGCGCGAGCGCTTCAATGCACAGAGCGCCCGCTCCCAGACGCTGCGCTTCCACACCCAGACGGGCGGCGCCACCCTCACAGCGCAGCAACCAGAAAACAACATCGTGCGGACGGCCGTGCAGGCACTCGCCGCGGTGCTGGGCGGCACCCAGTCTCTCCATACCAATTCCATGGATGAAGCGCTTGCCCTTCCCACGGAGAAGGCTGTCCAGATCGCGCTGCGGACGCAGCAAATCCTCGCCTATGAGAACGGCGTTGGCGATGTGGTCGACCCGCTCGGCGGTTCGTTCTTCATCGAGGACATGACCAACCGCCTCGAGGCCGAAGCGCGCGAATACATCGAGACGATCGACAAGCTGGGCGGCTCGCTGGTCGCAATCGAAAAAGGCTTCCAGCAGAAGGAAATCCAGGACGCCGCCTACCGTTACCAGATGCAGGTGGAGACGCGGGAGCGCGTGATCGTTGGCGTGAACGACTTCGTGGTCACGGATGAAGTGGCGCCCGACCTGCTCCGTGTCGATCCGTCGATCGGGCAGCGACAGGTGGAGAAGCTCCGTGCTCTTCGCGCGAACCGCGACAGCGCCGCAGTTGAGGCCCTGCTCGGACGGCTGGAGACCGCCGCTCGTGGCACGGACAACCTGTTGCCACTCATGGTCGAATGCGTCGAGGCGCGAGTCACGCTGGGCGAGATCAGCCACCGCCTCCGCCGTGTGTGGGGTGAGCAGCGGGAACCGGTGTTCATCTGATGACCGACGACGATGTCCGGAGCCGCGCCGATGAGCGGCGCCGCCTGATGGCCGAGCTCGAACTCGAGCGGAACCAGCTGGTCCGCAACATCGAGACCTGCCGCATCCGCGACATCGATAGCGCGTTCCTCGGCGAATGGTCGCTGAAGGACATCGTCGGGCACGTCGCATCGTGGGAGGCCGAGGCGGTCACGGCGATCCGCGAGCTGCAGCACGGAAAGCGCCCCGCGCTCTTCGATTTCGACCGGACGACGGGCGACTCCTGGAACCAAGACCACGTCGAGCGCAAGCGCGACCTGAACTTCTGGAGCATCCTGGAGCAACTCAAGGGCGGCCGCCAGCGGCTCCTCGAAGAGCTCGATGCCGTCTCCGATGACGACCTGGCTACCCCCGGCTCGCACTACGAAGTGCTCGTCCGTGGAATTATCGACCACGATCGCGAGCACTGGCACCAGATTGCCGCGAAGCTCGCCGGCATGGCTGGTGTCCGGCATACGGGCCCTGAATCCATCGTCGACGAAGTCATTACATCTTCCTGAGGGGCACACCAACCGCATGCTGACCAAGATTCACCACGTGGGCATCGTTGTCCGCAGCGCCGATGAGGCGCTCAAGTTCTACCGTGACGCGCTCGGACTGCACGTGACCGCCGATCGGGTGATCGAGGACCAGGGCGTCCGCGGTGTGCTCCTCGAAATCGGCAAGTCCGAGATTGAGCTGCTCGAACCGACGCGCGATGACACGGGCGTGGCGAAGTTCCTCGCCAGCCGGGGTGAGGGGATGCACCACATCTGCTTCGAATCCGATGACGTGGACGCGGAGCTTGAGGGTGCCCGCGCGAAAGGCATCGAGTTGATCGACCAGAAGCCCCGCCTTGGGCTGGCGGGGATGATCTGCTTCCTCCACCCGAAGGCGAACCACGGCGTCCTTGTCGAGTTCGCCACACCGCTTAAAGAAGGGCACTGATCCCGCATGAGTGTTGCCGCCACGCACATCGACCACATCGTCATCTCCTCGAACGACAGCGGGACTGTCGCCCAGACGTTTGCGGACAACCTCGGGATCGAAATCAAGCGGAAGATGATCCGCCCCGGGACATCGGCCCAGCTGGCGTTCGCAAAGCTCCAGGAAGTTGTCCTCGAATTCGCCGGGCCGCCGGAAGTGAAACCCGGCGAGGAAGTGAAGGCGAAGCTCTGGGGGATGGTGCTGGCGGTGCCGGATATCGATGCCGCCGTGGCGCACCTCCGCGGGCTGGGCCACGCCGTCACCGACCCGAGGCCGGCGGTCCAGCCGGGGGCGAAGATCGCTACCGTGAAGGACGGGACCAGCGGCGTCCCCTTCGCGCTGATCCAGTACGACGCCATGCCCGGCGAGGAGCACTGACATGAAAGCAAAGCGCATCGACCACGTGGGCATCGTCGTGAAAGACCTCGAAACCGCCCTGGCGACCTACAGCCGCAACTTCGGCTTCCTGGCCGATGGCTCCCGCGGCGGTGAGGTCCCGGCCATGGGCATCAAGAACGCCTTCATGCCGGTTGGCGAAACCGACCTGGAGTTCATCGAGCCGCTCGCGAGCGAGGGCCCGGTGGCCCAGTTTGCGGCGGAGCGCGGCGAGGGCACGTTCATGCTGTCGATCGAAGTCGACGACGTTCAGGCGGCCGTCGAACACCTGCGCGGCCTTGGCGCGCGTGCAGGCAACCCGGCCAACGGCGTGGCGTTCGTGTCGATGAAGTCGACGCACGGCGTCAACCTCCAGCTCATCCAACGGCAGCGCTCGTAAACCAGGGCGCTGGCGAACACATCACACGACACCCGAGGGGAACATGAGCACCAGCACCACCACCGCCCAGATCCGCGTCCTGATCGCGAAACCAGGCCTGGACGGCCACGACCGCGGCGCCAAGGTTGTCGCCCGCGCGCTCCGCGATGGTGGCTGCGAAGTCATCTACACGGGCATCCGCCAGACGCCAGAAATGATCGCCGAGGCGGCACTCCAGGAAGACGTCGACGTCGTCGGCCTGAGCATCCTCTCCGGCGCGCACCTGGAACTCTTCCCGCGGATCGTCGAGGAGTTGAAGAGGCGCGGCGTTGATGACGTGCTGCTCTTCTGCGGTGGGATCATCCCCGAAGAGGACACGGCGGCCCTCACCGGGCTCGGCTTCAAAGCGATCTTCCGGCCGGGCACCAATACCCAGGACATCGTCAAGTTCGTCCATGAGAACGTGACGAAGTAACCGTGGACGACCTGGTCCAGCGATTCCTCTCGGGCGAGCGCCGCGCGCTCGCCCGCATCATCAGCCGTGTCGAAAACAGCACCCCCGAAGGCCGCGACTACGTGCGCGCCCTGTTCCCGTATTCCGGAAAGACGCACATCGTCGGGATCACCGGGGGCGCCGGTTCAGG
>CAZRUZ010000141.1:0-7126 GCA_964603275.1 uncultured Anaerolineaceae bacterium
GATGCCCTTCGGCTCGCGCTTCGGGTCCTCGTAGGTGGCCAGGTCTTCCACGGTGGCCGGGTCGAAGAGGACGAGGTCGGCCCAGTAGCCCTCCTTCACGAGGCCCCGTTCGAGCAGGCCGAAGCGCTCGCATGAGGCGCCGGTCATCCTGCGGATCGCTTCGTCGAGCGAGAGCACATGGCGCTCGCGGACATAACGCGCGAGCACGCGGGGCATGGTGCCGAAGAGGCGCGGGTGGGGCATCCCGTTCAGCACGGGGATCCCGTCGGAGCCGACCAGCATCCGCGGGTGGCGCAGGTTCGTCTCAATGTCGGCCTCATCGATGATGAAGTGGATGCAGATGACCTGGCGGCCCCGGGGGCTGGTGACGATCTCGCGGACCGTGTCTTCGATGGTCCAGCCGCGGTCCTTCGCGATGTCTGGGACCATGCGGCCCTCGAACTCGCGGTGGTCAGGGCAGTTCGCGATCATGACGCCGATCGCCCACTCGGTGTCGATGTTGTCGAGGTTCACGTACTGCCACATCGGCCCGCTGCCGGCCGTGTAGGGGTAGACATCGAGGGTGATGTCCATGCCCTCGGCGTTCGCCGCATCAACCATGGCGAGCGAATCCCTGACGCGGCCCCAGTTGCGGCGGCCGGCGGCCTTGTGGTGGGAGATGTGGAGGGGGATGCGCGCCTCGCGGGCGATGTGCATGGCCTCGGCCACGGCATCGAGCAGTTTGTCGCCTTCGTTGCGCATGTGGGTGGCGTAGATGCCCCCGTAGGTGGTGCATTCGCCGGCCAGGGCGACCACCTCGTCGGTGGTGCTGTAACGGCCCGGTTCGTAGATCAGCCCGGTCGAAAACCCGACCGCGCCCTGTTCCATGGCGCGCGCGACGTGGCCGCGCATTTCGGCCACTTCTTCCGCGGTCGCAGGACGCTTCTCGAGGCCGACGACGTGGGCGCGGATGCGGTTGTGGCCGACGAGCATAGCGTTGTTGATTGCCGGCCGCCTCGCAGCGCACGCCTCGAAGTAGGAGTCGAGGTCGGTCCACCCGGCGCCGGGCCCGGAGATATCGCCGGGCATGTATTCGCGGCCGGGGTCGTTGGGGATGGTGCTGAAGCCGCAGTTCCCGCTGATCTCGCTCGTGACACCCTGGGCGAGCTTGAATTCCATGCCGGGGTGGACCAGGAAGGCGCCGTCGTCGTGGGAGTGGGTATCGACGAAGCCCGGGCAGAGCACCTGGCCCCGCGCGTCGACTTCCCGGGCTCCGGCCGGCGCCTCGCCAACGGAGACGATACGGCCCCCGGAGACAGCGACGTCGCCTTCGAACGGGGGCGAACCGGAGCCATCGATGATGCGGGCGTTGCGAAAGACGAGATCGTTTGGCATGGGGCCGATTCTATGCCAGTTGGCGCTGGATTCGTCAGTTGCCGTCGAGGTCCATCAGGAAA
Source organism: uncultured Anaerolineaceae bacterium (assembly GCA_964603275.1). GTDB lineage: Bacteria > Chloroflexota > Dehalococcoidia > Tepidiformales > Tepidiformaceae > Amarobacter. The sequence goes on from CAZRUZ010000141.1 coordinate 1,437, forward strand.
CTGTCCGGCAGTGTGCGGAAGAACCGGTAGTCGATGTAGTAGCTCCTGACACCGTGGAGGTGAAAGAGCGTGTTGAGGTCGCCGTGGTGGCCGCGCTCGTGGATGAGCAGGTTGGCGATGATGTCGGCGCGGGTCAGCGATTCTGGGCCGAAGCCGTCGTCGATGGTGTGTTCCTGGAACAGCACCGTGTCGGGCACGTCGAGCACCGCGCGGAAAGTCTCCCTGACGCGCTGGTGGTACGCCTTCATCGCATCCCAGTCGTCCACGGGTTTCGGCCACTCAGCAGGGTAGCTGAGCTCGCCAGCGCGAATCTGCCCCCACTCCCCGTTCAGCCAGCCATCGTATGCGGAGACGGCGTGGCTGAGGCATGCCGCGATTGACGGCCAGCCCGAGGCGTCCATCGGCTTTGCATAGAGCTCCGCCGGTTGTTCGTCGATGAGCCGGGCGATGCGTTCCCAGGCCCAGCCGGTGTAGTCGAAGAGTTCGTTGATCGCTTCCCGGTCCATGGCGGGAAACCATAACAGAACGCATGTTCGCGCCGCAAGGCCCTGGCCCGGATCCTGTACGCTCGATCCGATGCCCAACCGCCTGGCCAACGAGACGAGTCCGTACCTCCTGCAGCACGCCGGCAACCCGGTGGACTGGTACCCCTGGGGCGACGAGGCCTTTGCGAAGGCGCGTAGCGAGGACCGGCCGATCCTCCTGTCCGTCGGGTACAGCTCGTGCCACTGGTGCCACGTGATGGCGCACGAGTCGTTCGAGGACCCCGCAACGGCGGAGTTGATGAACCGTTACTTCGTCAACATCAAGGTCGACCGGGAAGAGCGGCCGGACGTTGATGGTGTGTACATGGCCGCCGTGCAGGCGCTCAGCGGCTCCGGGGGCTGGCCGATGACGGTGTTCATGACGCCGGACGGGCGGCCGTTCTTCGCGGGCACCTACTTCCCGCCCCAGGATGGGCACGGACGGCCGGGCTTCCGGCGCGTGCTGGAGTTCCTCCATGAGAAGTGGACGCAGGAGCGGGAGAGGGTGCTCGAATCGGCGCAGAGCCTGACCGGTCACCTGCAACGCGCCATGGATGGGGCAACGGGCCCTGGCGCAGCGATCTCGCACCAGACGGCCCAAGCGGCCGTGGAGCGGCTGGCCGAACACTACGACACGACATGGGGCGGGATCGGCGGCGCACCGAAGTTCCCCGGCCCCTCGAACCTGGAGTTCCTGCTGGCGGTCCATTACCGGGAAGGACGAGCGGCGGAAATCGGGCAGGCGGCTCTGGAGATGGTTCTTCACACGCTCCGGGCGATGGCCACGGGCGGCATGTACGACCAGCTTGGCGGCGGCTTCGCTCGCTACAGTGTCGACGAGCGCTGGATGGTCCCACACTTCGAAAAGATGCTCTACGACAATGCCCAGCTTGCCCGGCTCTACCTGCACGCCTACCAGGTGACGGGCGATGACGGGCTCTCGCGCATCGTGCGGGAGACGCTGGACTTCCTGTTGCGCGAAATGCAGGACCCGGCGGGTGGCTTCCACGCCGCCCTCGACGCCGACAGCGAAGGCATCGAGGGCAAGTACTATGTCTGGACGATCGAACAGGCGCGCGAGGTCCTCGGCGAGGACACGGAGCTCGCGGTTGCGTGGTACGGACTTACGCCAGGGGGGAACTTCCATGACCCGCACCACCCGGATCTCACCGGGCGGAACGTCCTGAGCGCGCGCCCGGACGTGGCCGGGCTCCTTTCGCGTTTCGGCCTGGCCGAGGAGGAGTTGCTGGACCGGATGGACGGGATCCAGGCCCGGCTGTTCCTCGCGCGGGAAGGCCGCGTGCGTCCGGGACTCGATGACAAGGTCCTGACATCGTGGAACGGGCTCGCGCTGGCCGCCTTCGCCGAGGCTGCACGAGTCCTGGACGAGCCGGAGTACGGGCAGGCGGCCCTGCGGTTGGCGGCGTTCTTGCGGGATTCCTGCTGGCGGGATGGCCGCCTCGTTCACACCTGGAAAGGCGGCGTCGCGAAGGTCAACGGAATGATCGAGGACTACGCCTACGTGGGGCTCGGGCTCGTCGAGCTGTACAAGCTGACCGGCGACCTCGACCACCTCGATTGGGCCCGCGACCTGCTGGATGTCATCCTCGGCCGCTTCACCGACGCCGATGGTGGCGGGTTCTTTGAGACTCCGGACGACGGCGAGTCGCTCATCGTCCGCCAGAAGCAGTTCTTTGATGCAGCGACGCCTTCAGGCAACGGCGCCGCGGCGCTTTTCGCGCTCTGGATGGGCCGCTACTACGGCCCGGCCGCCTGGGAGAAGGTGATCGAGGGCGTTGTGGAGAGTGCCGGCAGCCACCTGCTTCAGGCTGTGACCGGAGCCGGGACAATCCTCCAGGCGATGGAGTTCGCCTGTTCGCCGCACCGGGAGATCGCCATCGTGGGCGATGCGCTGGAGCGGCGGCCGCTGGAGCGCGTAGTCGCCCAACGGTTCCTGCCCTGGACGGTCATCGCTCCGAGCACCGATGGCGAGGGACTCCCCATCTTCGAAGGCCGTTCACCAACTGGCGAGGTGCTCGCCTACGTGTGCGAGAACATGGCGTGCAGGATGCCTGCCCGGACTGCGGCGGAGCTGGCCAGCCACCTCGCCTGAGTTCTCCGTTACAGGGCGCGGAAGACCCGCTTCCCATCCAGCCTGACCAGCCGGCCGAGGCCCGGATGCTCCCAGTGCCCGGCGATCCAGAGCCTCTGCTCATCGATGGCCATGTCGAAGAGGCGGTCGCGGGACTTCGCCGATTGGACCGGGTCGATGTCGAACGGTGGCGACCAGTCCGGGTGGAGGAGCTGGGCGGGGTGGTGCGAGGCATCGCCGACGATGACGGCGCGCTCGCCCGCGGATGCGATGCCGATGGCGACATGTCCCGGGGTGTGACCCGGCGTGGATACGCAGGTGAGGTGCTCATCGATCGCCTGTTCGCCATCGACGAACGTGATCCGGCCGGAATCGCGAAGCGGCTCGACGCATTCGGCGAGGTGCGCGTTCGCCGGGTTCGCCATTCGTTCCGGGGTCATCCAGTAGTCCCACTCGACCTGCTGGATGAAAAACCGGGCGTTTGGGAAGAACAGCTCGCGCGTCCCGTCCTCGCGGTCGAATGTGTTCCAGCCGACGTGATCGATGTGGAGGTGGGTGTGGACGACGACGTCGATGGCGGCCGGGTTCAGGCCGGCATCGCGGAATGCGGCGTCGAGGTTGCCCCCGGGGAAACCCGGCCGTTTGCGCGGCCCGAGCCCGGTATCGACGAGGATGTTCTTCCCGGCCGAGCGAACCAGGTAGCAGGTGACCGCCATCGGAAGCAGGCCGCGCGCATCGGCGAGGTGGCCGTACTCCGCCACAAACGCCTCGGCGTGCGCCGGAAGGAACTGCCGCGGGTCCATCACCAGGTGGGCATCGCGGAGCGCGGTGACCTCGACGTTGCCAACCGTTGCCTTGTGCATTGGTAATCCCTCCAAGGGGGCGGATTCTACGCGCCATGGAGGGAGGGTGTCGTTTGGTGGCCGGGGTATCATCGGCGCATGCGACTTGTCGTGATCATTGGGGCGCCGGCTGTTGGAAAGGCAACCGTCGGCAGGGCACTTGCCGAGGCGTATGGGTTTCGGTTGTTCCACAATCACGTGTCGCTGGACGCAGTAGCGTCGGTCTTCGATTGGGGCACGCCGCCCTTCAGTCGGCTGGTCGGCGAATTCAGGCGGCGCGTGGTTGAGGAAGCTGCCGGGAGCGGCGTGGACCTGGTGTTCACCTACGTTTGGTCGTTCAGCGAACCGGATGACGGAGCGCCGATTCGCCGGTACCGCGAGACGGTGTTGAACGCTGGAGGCGCGGTGTACTTCGTAGAACTGGTGGCGCCGCTGGAGGTGCGAGCGGAGCGCAACGGCATGCAATCGCGACGCGCGATGAAGGCCCGGAGCGACGAGGCCAGCACGGCAGAATGGCTCCGCGAGGTTGACGCGAAGCACAGCTTCGAGTCTGGCGGCGCCTTGCCATTCCCAGATCCCTACCTGCTCCTCGACACGACGAATCTCGCCCCGGATGCCGCTGCCGAGGCCATCGCGCGCGCGTTCGGATTCGAGCCGGCGGCGTTGGCGTAGCCCTAACTGGCAGCCGAGCGCGCGGCGACCTCGGCCAGGGCTTCTCCGAGACGCTGGATGCCTTCCTCGATCTCCTCCATCGGGACATAACTGAATGCGAGTCGCAGGTGGTTGGTCGCCTGGCCGTCAGCGAAGAACTGGGGCCCCTGGCCGACAATGACTCCGCGCTCGTTGGCCGCGAGCTGGACATCGCGCGCGTTCATGCCGGGCCGGAGCTGCAGCCAGAGGAAGAAGCCGCCTTCTGGGCGTACGTAGCTGCAGTAGTCAACGCAGTATCGGGAGAGAGCGTCCTCGACCCGCTCAAGCTTTCGGAGGTACGTCCGCCTCAGGCCTTCAATGTGCCGGTCGAGGTCGCCGTTGCGGATCATCTCCGCGATGACGCGGCCGAGGAAAGGGCTACTCCCCATGTCGTAGCGAAGGGCTGCCACCCGCGAGACGAGGGCCGATGGCCCGGTGATCCAGCCCATGCGCAGCCCGGTCGCGATGATTTTGGAGAAGCTGGAGACCTTGATCCCGTGGTCGCCGTTACTGAGGGCGAAAAGCGACGGAGGCGGCGCGGTTTCGAACCACAGCTCGCCGTAGGCGTCGTCTTCGAGGATGAAGGTCCGGTACTTCCGCGCGAGTTCGAGAAGGTGCTCGCGGCGATCGAGCGGGAGGGTGCAGCCGGCCGGGTTCTGGTGGTTGGGGATGGTGTAGATGAACTTCGCCCGCTTGCCCTGGTCGGCGAGCTTCTGGAGCTCCTCGGCGAGGATGTCGGTCTGCAGCCCCTGGCCGTCCATCGGCACCGCAACCTGGTTTGCCCCGAACGACCGGATGGTGCGCATGCTTCCGGGGAAGTTCGGGCTTTCGACCATCACGTAGTCCCCGGGATCGAGGAGGGTCTCGCAGATCAAGCCGATGGCGTGCGCTGAGCCGCTGGCGATGATGATGTTGTCGCGGGTGACCGGGACACCTTCGATGCGGGTCGAGCGTTCGGCGATGGCGTCGCGCAGGGGAAGGGGACCGAAGGTGCCTCCGTATTCCAGCGACTCCTTCTGTTCGCGGTCGATGACGGTCCTGGCCGCGCGCAGGAGCTGCTCGCCTGGCAGCGAGGGGATGTCGGGAAGGCCGCCGGCGAACGAAATCAGGTGGCGCGGGTCGGGCGTGGCCGCGGCCCAGACCGCGGGCCCGAGGATGCGGGAGCGGGCGCTCACCATCTCGTCCAGGTTTTCGGGGGTCCAGTACGGGTCGGTCATCGTTGCGGCCTGCCGGGGAGAAAGGTCAGCCCAGTATACCGGTGGCCGGGCATGGATAGGCCCGGGGCATTGCTCGGATTGAGACGGCGGGGGTCGACGGAGTGGTTGACACCGCTGCTATACTGCAAGCTCACCCAACTGTTCGCTCGTATTTGCGCATGTTTTCACAATCGCGGCCGGTGAATCTGCCGGGTCCGCGGGGGCCATCGCATTACCGCGAACAGCAGGGCCCTTTGCGACTTCGACACTGGGGGATGAGGACGATGGGCCAGCGAGGAGCGCCATCGGCGCAAGGACTCTATCGGCCGGGACACGAGCACGATAG
>CAZRUZ010000142.1:0-6966 GCA_964603275.1 uncultured Anaerolineaceae bacterium
GGCTGGGGCGCGAGCATCGTCGGGATGACGGCGCTGCCGGAGGCCAAGCTCGCGCGGGAGGCGGAGCTCTGCTACGCCCTGCTCGCGGCGGTGACCGACTACGATGCCGGGCTCGGCGAGCACGACGCGGTGGACGCCCGGACGGTGTTCGACACGCTGAAGCGGAACGTGACGGTGAGCCAGGAGGTGGTGCGGCAGCTGGTGCGGATGCTGCCGGAGCACGACGGTTGCGGGTGCGGCACGGCGCTGGATGCCGCGCTGGTGACCGCCCCCGAGGCGATAGACGAAGAAGCGCGGCGCAGGCTCTGGCCGATACTCAAGCGCCGCCTGGGAGTGACGGGATGACGATGCTGGTCTCCGGGTGGGTGGCGATCGACGATATTGAGACGCCGTTCACGAGTGTGACGAATTCGCTCGGGGGCTCGGCAACGTGCGCGGCCCTGGCGGGGGCGCTCTTCACCGACGTGCGGCTGCTGGCGGTGGTGGGGGAGGACTTCCCGGACGAGATGCGCCGCAAACTGGAGCGTCCGCGGATCGACCTCGGTGGGTTGCAGACGATCAGCGGCGGGAAGACGAGCCGCTGGGGAGCGCGCTACAGCTACGACATGAACTCGCGGGAGACGTGGTACCCGGAGCTCGGGGTGAGCATCGACCACCTGCCGCCGCTGCTGGAGCAGTGGGCCGATTGCTCGGCGGCGTGCCTTGCCGCGGGGCACCCCGCCTACCAGCGTGGACTGCTTTCGGGATTGCGAGCGCCGAAAGTAACACTTGTCGACACGATTAAGATGTTCATCGATGAGACTCCGGACGAGCTGCGGCAGACGATGCAACAGGCTGACTTCGTCACGCTGAACGAAAGTGAGGCGCGGGAGTTGGCGCAGACGCCAAGCATCGCTCGCGCCGGACGAAGCCTGGTCTCGAACGGAGTGAAAGGCGTCATTGTGAAGCTCGGGGAGTATGGCGCGGCGTTTTCGAGCAGGGACGACTACTTTGTGGCGCCCGGGTACCCGCTTGAGGAAGTTGTGGACCCGACGGGCGCGGGCGACTCGTTCGCCGGGGGCTTCCTCGGTTACCTGGATACAGCGCCTGAGATCACGCGGACGGAGATCCGGCGGGCGATTATCTATGGATCGACGGTTGCGTCCTTCTCGGTGGAGGGGGTGGGCCCTTCACGCCTGCTGACGCTCACGCGCGAGGAGGTGGAGGTGCGGTACCGGCAGTTCCGGGAGCTGACCCACTTCGAGGTCGATGGCTGATGGCTGAGCGCGAGGTTCGCTGGCAGGGGGTTGCCCGGAAGCAGCTGGACTATGTGGTCCAGCCGCTGCGGGACCCGCAGGCGATCCGCGCGCTCCTGGCCCCGCGCATCGAGTACACCGCCTATGCGATGGGGCAGCTGGACCCCGCCTTCTTCCCACGGACCCGCTGGTTCTACGCCCGGGGGACCACGGGCAGCGGGCTCGTACTGCATAGCCGCGGGGGGCTTGGCGATGCCACGTTCGTGATGGGCGACCCGGATGCGGTGCTGGCGATCCTCACCATCCACCCGGGGACGGCACAGACGTTCGCGACCTGCCAACCGCAGCACCTGGTGGCGCTGAAGCGGATCTACCGGCTGGCGACGCAGAACACGATGGTGCGGATGAGCATCCAGCGGGAAGCGTTTTCGCCAGCGCGCGGGGTTGAGGTGGTGACCCTCACGGGGCTCGACATCCGGAAGCTCAACGGGCTGTATGGATCGGAGGGCGGGCCCAGCTACTACGTCCCGGAGCACATCGACAACGGCGTGTATCGCGGAGTGGTCCGGGATGGGCGGCTGGTGGCGGTGGCGGGCACACACGTGGTCTCCCGACTGGAGGGTGTGGCGGTGGTGGGGAACGTGTTCACGCATCCCTCCTACCGGGGCCACGGGTTCGCGACGGCGGCGGCGAGCGCGGTGACGGAGGCCCTGCTGGAGTTCTGCGAGCACGTGGTGCTGACAGTTGACCCGGGCAACCTGCCCGCGGTGGCGGCCTACACGCGGCTGGGTTACCGGGAGGCGTGCCAGCTGGTGGAAGCGAGCGCGGCGCGGCGCGACCCATCGGGTGTGGCATCGAGTATCCGGCGGATGCGTGCCGCAATCCGGGGCCGCAAGTATGATGGGAGTCTCGTGACGCTTCACGACTAATTGAACGAGCCGCGGCCACGCAGGCGCCGCTCCGAGGAGAACCCCCAGTGTCTGTACCGTGTGATATTGCCAACCCCCGGCTGGCCCCGGAGGGCGTGCGCCGCATTGAGTGGGCGGAACGCGAAATGCCGGTGCTGCGGCTGATCCGCGAGCGGTTCGCGAGGGAGAAGCCGCTGCAGGGGATCCGGATGACGGCCTGCCTGCATGTGACGACGGAGACGGCGAACCTTGCGATCACCCTGCGCGACGCCGGGGCGGACCTGCGCGTGTGCGCCAGCAACCCGCTTTCGACCCAGGACGATGTTGCGGCGGCACTGGTGGAGGAATACGGCATCCCCGTGTTCGCCATCTGCGGCGAGGACAACGAGACCTACTACCGGCACATCCACCAGGCGCTTGAGCATGGGCCGCAACTGACGATGGACGACGGCGCCGACGTGGTGGCAACGCTGCACAAGGACCGGCGCGATCTGTTGGCGGGCGTGGTTGGCGGGACCGAGGAGACCACCACCGGGGTTGTCCGGCTGCGGGCGATGGCGGCGGCGGGCGCGCTGGGCTATCCGATCGTGGCGATCAACGAGTCGGACACGAAGCATATGTTCGACAACCGCTATGGCACGGGGCAATCGACGGTCGACGGCATCGTGCGGGCGACGAACGTGCTGCTGGCGGGCAAGAACTTCGTGGTGGCCGGCTATGGCTGGTGCGGCCGCGGGGTAGCCTCTCGTGCGCGGGGCATGGGCGCCCAGGTCATCGTGACCGAGGTCGACCCGGTGAAGGCGCTGGAAGCGGTGATGGACGGCTATCGGGTGATGCCGATGGCGGACGCAGCCCAGGAAGGCGACTTCTTCGTGACGCTGACCGGTGACATGAACGTGATCGACCGGCAGCACCTGGAAGTGATGAAGGACGGGGCGATCCTCGCGAACAGCGGGCACTTCGACAGCGAAATCAACCTCAAGGCGCTGACCAGCCTGAGCGAGGGCCGGAAGCGCATCCGCGAATCGGTGGAGGAGTTCCACCTGCAGGACGGCCGCAAGCTGTTCCTCCTTGGTGAGGGGCGCCTGGTGAACCTTGCCGCGGCGGAAGGCCACCCGGCCGCGGTGATGGACATGTCGTTCGCGAACCAGGCGCTGGGGGCGGAGTGGATCGCGGAGAACGCGCAGAAGCTCGAGAAAACGGTCTATGAGCTGCCGCACGATGTGGACGAGGAGATCGCCCGGCTTAAGCTGCACGCGATGGGGGTCCGGATCGACTACCTGACGGAGGAGCAGCAGCGCTACCTCACGAGCTGGCAGGAAGGCACGTAGGAAGGGCGAAGGACGAAATTCGAAGGGCGGCCACGGTGACTGAACGGGGCCTGGCCACTTTCGCGTGAGGGGTTCGTGCTGGTAGGATCGGTGAAGCGTCAAGAGGGCGACCGCGCCCGGCAACCTGGTTAAGCCTCCAAGGTGCCAAGACGACGTGGTCCTTCGCAAGAGGGACAACAAAAGGCGGGCTTGCGGGAAGGCCCGCCCCTCGCAGCGAGGGGTGCATCCGTGGAAGACGTGAACGCATCGCCCCTCATGGTTGTGAGGGGCATTTCTTTTGCCCGCCGGCTCTGCCAACGAACATGCAGAAAGGGCAGAAGATGACTGAAGCAAGACTGTTGACCTCGGAATCCGTGACGGAGGGGCACCCGGACAAGGTGTGCGACCAGGTCTCGGACGCGGTACTCGATGCGATCTACCGCGACGACCCGCGGGCGCGGGTTGCCTGCGAGACGGCGATCACCAACGGGCTCGTGCTCGTCACGGGTGAAATCACGACCAAGACGTACGTCGAGATCCCGACGATCGTGCGCCAGACGATCGCGGAGATCGGGTACACGTCCTCGCAGATCGGGTTCGACGCAGAGACGTGCGGGGTGATCACGGCGATCGGGCAGCAGTCGCCGGACATCGCCGATGGCGTGGACCGGTCGTGGGAAGCGCGGCACGGACAGACGGAGACAGCTGACCTGGACACGGGCGCCGGAGACCAGGGAATGATGATCGGCTTCGCCTGCACGGAGACGCCGGAACTGATGCCCCTGACGATCTCGCTGGCGCACCGGCTCACGCGGCGGCTTTCGCAGGCGCGCAAGAGCGGCGAGCTGCCATGGCTGCGGCCGGACGGCAAGAGCCAGGTGACGATTGAGTACGGCGATAACTGGCAACCTTTGCGGGCCGAGGCCGTGGTGATCTCCACCCAGCACGCGCCGGATGTGGACAACGAGACGATCGACACGGACGTGCGCGCGCACATCATCGGGACGATCGTGGACAAATCGCTCATCGATGACCGGACGAAGGTGTACGTGAACCCATCGGGCCGGTTCGTGGTCGGAGGCCCACGGGGCGATGCGGGGCTGACCGGGCGCAAGATCATCGTGGACACCTACGGCGGGATTGCCCGGCACGGCGGCGGCGCGTTCAGCGGGAAGGACCCGACCAAGGTTGACCGTTCGGGTGCGTACGCGGCGCGATGGGTGGCGAAGAACATCGTGGCGGCCGGCCTGGCCACCCGTTGCGAGTTCATGCTTTCGTACGCCATCGGCGTGGCGCACCCGACATCCATCGGTGTGGAGACGTTCGGGACTGGTGTCGTGCCGGACTCGGTGATCCTCGCGGCAGTGCGGAAGCACTTCGACCTGCGGCCGGGAGCAATCATCCGCGACCTTGACCTGCGGCGGCCGATCTACAAACCCACGGCGGCCTACGGGCACTTCGGGCGGACCGACCTGAACGTGCCGTGGGAGGACACCTCGCGAGCGGCCGACCTGCGGGCGACGGCAGGGCGATAACCAACCCGGTGGACGCCATCATCCTGGTCGGTGGGCAGGGCACCCGGCTACGGCCGTTGACCGCGACGCGCCACAAGAGCCTGGTGCCACTGCTGAACAAGCCAGCCATCGACTACCTGTTCGATTGGCTGGGGGGCTCGGGCATCCATCGGGTGGTGCTCGCGCTCGGGCAGGCGAACGAGGACCTGGCGGCAACCTATCCGGCCGGGAGGCACGGGGCGCTGGAGATCGTCCCGATCATCGAGCGCGAACGGCTGGAATCGGGAGGCGCCATCCGCCACGCCGTGCGCAGCGCGGGGATCGAGGGCCGGTTCCTCGTCCTCAATGGGGACATTTATGTGGACTTCGACCTTCATGCCGCACTGGCTGCCCATGCGGCTTTCGGCGCCGACCTCACGCTGGCCCTGCACGAGGTCGACGACCCATCGGCGTTCGGTGTGGCGGTCACGGACGGGGAGGGGCAGGTAACCGGGTTCGTGGAGAAGCCGCCCCGGGGCGAGGCGCCTTCGCACCTGGTGAACGCGGGGGTGTGGATCTTCGAACCGGGATTGGTGGACGAAATCCCGCCCGGGGCGGTCCGGGTCGAAGAGACACTGTTCCCCTCGCTGGTGGCCCGGCGGCGGCGGGTGCTGGGATACCGTTTCGACGGACCGTGGGCGGACATGGGGACCCCGCAACGGTACCTGGCGATCAGCCGGGAGCTGCTGGGAGACCGCAACGCGCTCGACGAGAGTGTCGTGGTCCGGGCGGGGGCGAGTGTCTCCGGCACATCGCTTGGCCGGGGCTGCACGGTCGGGGCCGGTTCGCGAGTCGGGGACTCGATCCTGTGGGAAGGCGTGGAAATCGGGAGCGATTGCCGCGTGGAGCGGAGCATCCTCGCGGACGGTGTGGTGGTCGGAGACGGCGCCCAGATTGAGGGCGTGGTCGCGGGAAAGGGCGCGCGAATTGCGGCGGGGGCACACGCCCCGGCCGGGACGTCAATCGAGGCGGGCGCCCGGTATGATGGGCCCCATGGTTGAAAACCCGGTCCACTTTGGTACGGATGGCTGGCGCGCCATCATCGCCGACACGTTCACGTTCGAGAATGTCGAAGCGTGCGCTCAGGCATCCGCGGAGCACTTCGCAGAGACGTACGGTCTGTCGAAACCGATCATCGTCGGTTATGACACGCGGTTCCTTTCGGACGAGTTCGCGCTAAGGGTCGCGCGGGTGCTGGCGGGGAATGGCTTCACGGTGCAGCTGGCCAGCCGGCCGGCCCCGACACCGGCGTTGAGCTACCGGATCATCGAAGTAGAGGCGTGCGGCGGCGTGGTGGTTACGAGTTCGCACAACCCGTTCCGCTGGAACGGGATCAAGGTAAAACCGCACTACGGCGGGAGCGCCAATCCGGAGTTCGTGGCGGCCATCGAGGAGCGGGTGCCGTCGATCCTGGCGGGGAGCGACCGGCTGAAGATGGCGCCCGCCGAAAGCGAGCGGATTACACGGTTCGACCCCGTGCCGGGGTACCTGAAGGCGCTGGCCGGGCAGGTGGACATCGAACGGATCAAGGCAGCGGGGCTACGCGTGGCAGTGGACCCGATGTACGGCGCGGGGGCCGGGCTGTTCGGGGAACTGCTGCGCGGCGGGAAGACAACGGTCACCGAGATCCACGGGGAACGGAACCCGGCTTTCCCGGGGATCCGGGCGCCGGAGCCGATCGAATCGAACCTGGGCGAGTTTATGGAGCTCATGGCCACGGGCCGTTACGACATCGGCATTGCGAACGATGGCGACGCCGACCGCCTGGGGCTGGTCGATGAGAAGGGTGTGTACGTCGACCAGCTGCGGACCTTCGCCCTGCTGGTCAACTACCTCCTGGGTGAGCGCGGGCTGCGCGGGCCGGTGGTCAAGTCGGTGACGACGACGAACATGGCGAAGTTGCTGACGGACCACTACGGCGTGGAGTGCTACGAGACGCCGGTGGGTTTCAAGCACATCG
>CAZRUZ010000143.1:0-2239 GCA_964603275.1 uncultured Anaerolineaceae bacterium
CCGTGGCGATCGACTCCATCGAGGAGACGGCCTGGCCAACCGCCTGCTGGCCCTGCTGGGCAGCCGTTCGGGACTCATCAGCGGCCTGGGCCACTTCCTGGCTGGCAGTCGCGACGAGCTGGATGCGGTGGCCGATCTGGGCGGCTTCCTCGCGCGACTGGGTGGCCGCGGTGGAGGAGTCCGAGGCGGTGGTGGCGAGCTGCTCGGTGCCGCCGGCGAGCCGTTCGACTTCGCGGGCGGATTCGAGCGAGAGGTCGCTGAGGGAAACGGCGGAGCGGGTCACTTCGTCGATCGCGTGGGCGATCTGGCCGGTGGCGCTGGCCATCTGGTCAGAAGATGCGCGGAGAGAATCGGCGGCCTCGGTGATGGCGGCGGCGCCGCTGCGGACGTTGCCGATCATCTCGCGGAGGTTGGTGACCATGCCGTTGAGCGCGTGGCCAAGGGCATCGTTGCTGCTCCGGGGCTTCACGCTGGCGGTGAGGTCGCCGTTGGAGACCGCGACGGCGGCGCCGGCCATCTCCGAGAGGTAGGCGGTCATGCCGCGGAACGAATCGGCGAGCTCGCCAAGTTCGTCGTTGGAATGGGCGGTGATGTCGACGTTGGTCTCGCCGCGGGCGATGCTGCGGGCGGCGCTGACGGCCTCGCCGATACCGCGCGAGATGCCACGCGAGAGCCAGATGCCGACCGCGGCGGCGATCACCAGCGAGAGGGCGGCCAGCGCCAGCACGAGCTGGCGCGCGGAAGAGGCGGCGTCGGCACTGGAGACGGTCTGGGCCTTGGACTCATCGTTGACGGCCGTAAGGAGGGCGGCCATGGTGGTGTTGAGGCCTTCGATGGCGGGGCTGAATTCCCCGGCGACCTTGGCCAGGGCGGCGCCGTCCTTCTTTTCCACGGCTTCTGCGTAGCGTGCGACAAGCGCCTGGAAGGCCGTGACGGCGACTTCGGCCTCGGAATAGGCCTGTTCGGCGCTTGCACCGGGCAGGTGGCCTTTGAGGTCCACGAACGCCTGGCCACCGGCGGTGAGGTCGGCATCGATGACCGTTTGCAGGTCCTCAAGCGCTTTCGGGTCGGTGGTGGTTGCCAGCCGGGCGGCGTTGGCCAGGCCGACATCAAACCCGTGCTTGGAGGCGTTGATCAGCTGGGTGGCAACGACTCCCTCTTCGTAGATGGCGTCGGCGCTATCGGAGGCGGCGCTGAGCTTGGTGGTGGCGACTCCGGCGATGATGACCGACGGGACGACGGCGATGGCGAAGCCGGCGAGCAGCTTCTTGGTGACGGACAGCTTCAAGGTGCAGGTACTCCAGTCAGACTCACAGCACCCACGCGGATGGATTCCGCGGGGGTCCCTCCAATCATCGGGGCATGATCGGCACGGGCCGTATGCGGGAACCCCCTGAGTGCCCGGGGCGAAGGCGATGATTATTAAGCGAGTGCTAAGGAAACCCCCGAGCATTTCGTGATGGATTTCACATGGAATTCATCCGGCGGGCGGTGTCCGATGGACAGGGCGGTCTATACTGGCTTGGGTAAAGGGGAATCACGCCGAATGCGCACGGTGTTCCTGGTTACCCGCCACCCGGACCTGTCCCGCTTCAGCGCGGAGCTTGAGCGCCGGGGGTTTTCGGCGCCGTCCGTGGAGCCAGAACAGCTGGCCAACGATGAGGCGGGCCCGCGTGCCGATGTGGTGGTCCTCGACCTGCGCGACATCCCCCCGGCAGCGTTCAACATCCTCAGCGCCACGTATGCGGAAGAGAACGTCGTCCTGATCGCCGTGGCGCCATCCGGGGGGCTCGACCGGATCACCGCGGACCTGGCGATCGATGACTTCGTGATGCTGGATTGCTCGCCGGACGAGCTGGTCCGGCGCATCGAACGGGCGCTGTGGAGCAAGCACGGGGTGGATAGCGAGAACTACGTCCGCTGTGGCGCGCTGGCGATTGACCTTTCGAACTACCGTGTGACCGTGGATGAAGAGCCGCTGGTGCTCACCTTCAAGGAGTACGAGCTGCTGCGCTTCCTGGCGATGAACTCCGGCCGGGTGTTCACCCGGGAGCAGCTCCTGAACCGCGTCTGGGGTTACGACTACTTCGGCGGCGCGCGGACCGTCGATGTCCACATTCGGCGCATCCGGGCGAAGATCGAGATCCACGGCCACGCGTTTATCGAGACGGTGCGCAACGTGGGCTACCGGCTGGTTGCCGAGGCCCGCAGCGAAGGGTAGCGCCCGGTGCCCGGTGCC
>CAZRUZ010000143.1:2339-3501 GCA_964603275.1 uncultured Anaerolineaceae bacterium
GCCCGGTGCCCGGTGCCACGGTGGGCTTGGAGCTAGCCGGGGCCACCCGCACGGTGGCGGCATTTCCCCCTGATGGAGCCGCCGCGATGCCAACCGAACCTCCCCTGCCTGTCCTCCTCCAGCAGCTCGATACCGGCCGCCGGGGGCGCTACCGCGAGAACCTCCAGTTCTACCAGGGCGACCAGTGGCCCGGGAGGGCCCGCCGGGGCGAGCGACGGCTCACCTTCAACTACGCGCGGGCGCTGCTCGATAAGGTCACCAGCTACCTGCTCGGGGGCTCCTCGGTCCAGCTGGAAGGGGGCGAGGCGCACGCGGACCGCGCGCGGGAGTGCGAGCGCGCCCTCCGCACGGTGGAGCAGGCGAACGCGCTCGCCCAGCTCGATTACGAGACCGAACTGGATTGCGCCGTCCTGGGCGATGCCTGCTACCGCGTCTCGTGGGATGCGTCTGGTGGCCAGGTGCGGGTGACCGCGCCGGATGTCCAGGGCGTGTTTGCCTGGCGCCAGCCCGATGACCCGGGGCGCCTGACCGCGCTGGCCTCGCAGTACACGCTGCCGGCGGCGCCCGGGGCCCGTCCCCAGCCCGATGACCAGGTGACCGAGTACTGGACGGGGGCGTCGTTCGAGATCTGGCGAGGGAACGAGCTTGCCGGGCGGCAGCCGAACCCGTACGGCTTCATCCCCTTCGTGCTCTTCCCCAACGTGCGCGAACCGAAGCAGGCGTGGGGGTCGAGCGACATCCCGCCGCTGGTGGAATCGAACCGCGAACTGAACCGCGCCTTCAGCCAGCTCAGCCAGATCCTGGAGCTTTCGGGCAACCCGATCGCGGTGCTGGAAGGCGTCAGCGGCTCGCAGGACATCTCGGTCGAGCCCGGGGCGGTCTGGGAAGTGCCCGAAAGCGCGCGCGCCTACCTGCTCGACCTGCTCCAGGGTGGGGGCGTGGCCCTCCACCGCGACTACATCGACCTGGTCTACCGGACGCTGCACGACCTGGGTGAATCGCCGCGCACGGCGTTCGGGCACAACCCGCAGGGCCTGAGCGGAGTTGCGCTCAACACCGAGCTGGACCCGATCGCGCGGAAAGTGGCGCGCAAGCAGCGGATCCGGACGGCGGTCTACGAACGGCGGGCGGAGCTGATCCTGCGGTTGCTTGCGCAGTTCGA
>CAZRUZ010000143.1:3601-4760 GCA_964603275.1 uncultured Anaerolineaceae bacterium
TGGTGGACGGTGGAAGGTTCCCTTACGGCCAGTAACCGAAGGTTTCGTAGTGCTTCCGGACGCACATGCCCCTGGCGATAATGCCGTCGGAGGCGGCGCCGGCGCTCAGTGACTCGGCGGCGCACGAATCGACCCACCGTGCGGCCGCGGCGACCTGCTCTTCGGACGTGGCCCGGTGGGCGGCAGCCCACAGGAGATCGACCTGGTCGAAATGTTGCGCCTGGCAGTCCGCGAGGACGGAGCGCGTGCGCTCCGCCGCTTCGAGGGACGGGGCGGTGAAGGTGAGGCCCGGTGGCGCGAGGCCAACGGCCGGGATGATGGAAGCGGTGGCGCCGGCGGCAGCGGCGCAGGCCACCGTGGCCTCAACCGCGGTGGTGTACTCCTCGATGGTGATGATCCCGTCGGCGATGGCGGCCTGCTCACCTGCCGGGGCGCTGTCGAGGCTCACGGCCACGGGGTCGATGAGTTGCGGCCCGGTGGCTGGCGCACCCGCCGCGGGGGCAGCTGAGCCCGAGACGATGCTGACCACGGCCAACAACCCTGCAAGGGCCGCGGCGACGGCAGCCGGGACAAGAAGCGTGCGAAACGATCTGGTAGTCATCTTACCTCTCAGTATGCGTGCGAAACGATCTGGTTGGACCCTTGAGGGTACTCGTGATACCCCCAAATCCAAGTTGTTGGGCTGCTGTACCACACCGTCACCGAGGTGCCGTAGCCGGTTGCGGATTGGTACACGTATGCGCCAAGGCCTGGGTCCCAGAAGTACGCATGTACGTGGAGCAGCTGCGCGCAGGTGCCGCCTGCCTTGTTCGTCTCGGACATACCGTACGAAGCGTCGAAGTACGAGAACCCCTGCCACCAGCAGGGATTCGTGTAGACAGGCCCGACCGGGTCGGGGTTGGCCGCCTCTGCGGCGAGGGTTCCCACGATAAGACCCACGGTAGCCATCGCAACCATGAGACCCGCGCGGGCCGGGGATTTCCGGTGTATCACCATGTTGTGCCTTTCTCTGCCTTGCTCATGCGTTCCACCGCAGTGAAGGATTGACCGGCCGGTCGGGGCGCCGCTCCAGCATGGTCAACACGAATGGTAGTCATCCCGGTGGGGATTTCATCATCGGCGAGGCATCACCATGTAAATTCCCGGCAAAACAGATGCG
>CAZRUZ010000143.1:4860-6861 GCA_964603275.1 uncultured Anaerolineaceae bacterium
GCGGAGTGGGCCCGGGTCCTGGAAGAGCGGGCCGTGATGTGAGCGGTTCAGTACTTCTTGACGACGACGGCGCCGAACGCGCCTTCGAGGCGGTTCTGGATGGAGCTGAAGCCGGAAGTGGCCGAGTCCTCGTAGGTGATCTCGCCACACACGCTATCGCCGACGTCGGAGAGGGTGACCTTCCCGCGGGCCGTGCTGTAGGCGCTGTACGTCTCGCTGCCCTTCTGCGTGACCACCCGGAAGGTGAGGACGCCGAAGTCCGGGGTGAATGCGATCTCCTCCCCGGCCTTGATCGCGGGCGGGTTCGCGGGCCCGTTGAAAACCGTGATGAACACGGTCACCAGGGTCTGGTCCGCACCCGGCTTCGGGGCTGAGAATGAGCTGATCTGGTCGTCCGGTATCTCGTAATCGGCGAGGTAGATGGTGTAGGCTGCCCCCCCGGCGAGCGAGACCGCCTTTGCCGAGACTACTTCGAACTGCACATCGTCGATGGCAACGGTGTCGCCCTTCGCGGCGCGCAGCGAGATGAGGTACGGGGTGGGCCGGCACGATTCGCCGCCGGACGACACCGCCGCGGGCGTTGGCGTCTCGTCCGTGGTGCCGGAGGGTTCATCATCGGAGTCACCGCCGCCGCAGGCGGCAAGGGCGAGGGAGAGGGAAAGGAAGGCCGCGAGTGCCGCGGACTTCCAGTGGTGAATGGTGTGCATGGACTGTCCTCCCGGGGAATGAGGTGGTCCTGGCTCTTCGCGCGGAAGGCCGCTCCCGCGGGTAGTCTGGCCAACGAATGCGGTGTGGGCCAGCCGGTCACCCGTCCAGCAGCGCCGCGGCGAGGGCGAGCACCTCGCGGGCGTGGGAGTCCAGCGCGCCTTCATCCTCGAGCGACCAGGTGACGCTCAGGACAGCCTGGGCAAAGGCCCAGTCCAGGATCCGCCGCCGGTCAAGCCCGAGTTCGGCGGCCAGGAGGGTGGCCCGGGCTTCGGCGCGCTGCCGCGCGGCGGGCAGCGGCCCGACCCGGTTGCGCAGCAGCGCCCCGGCCTCGAAGGCCGGTTCCCCGGCGAGCCCCTTGGGGTCGATGGCAAGCCATGGCTGCCGAGCCGCCGCAAGGATGTTCCAGTGGTGCAGGTCGCCGTGGAGGAGGACGGGTGGCGCGGCGCTCTCACAGAGCCGGGCGTAGGTGACCTCCGCGGCGGCGAACAACCCCGGCGGGAACGGGCTGGTGTCTTCGCCACGGGCTGCCCGGAAACGGCCGAGCGCCGCGCCGCGGCGTTCGAGGGTGGGGAAGCCATGTTCCTGCGGGAGCGGCCGCCAGGTCTCCCGCATCACCCCGGCGGCGATGCGCGTAGCGCGGGCGTCATCCTCCAGTTCCGCGAGCGGCGTGCCGGGTTCGAGCCGCTCGAGCAGCAAGGCGGCGACGGCCGGGTCCGCGTCGAGCAGGCGGGCCGCGCCCCGCCCGGCGTAGAGGCGGAGGGCCTCGATCTCGGTGGCCGTCTCGTCCGATGGCGGGGCGAGTTTGAGCACCGCCTGGCTGCCATCGGCGAGGGTCACCCGTGCGACCCAGGCGTAACCCACGTAGGCATAGCGTTCGCCGGGGCGGAGCGACCAGCGTTCACAGACCTGCCGGAGGGTGCCCGGAAAGGCGGCGACCCAGGCGGCGCCGCGCTGGCCGTGGGCGCTGATAAGCTTCGTGGCCAGCTCGCTGCCCGGCATGGGGTCATGCTACAGGCGCGGACGGGAGCGGGCTGGAGGTGGGGCATCCTTCCCCGTTTCTTTTCCTCTTTCCTTCCGCGAAACGTGGGGTCTCCGTACACTCGGGCTACCTTTCGCCCCCGGAGCCCCAAAATGCCACGCAGGCTGCTGCTGGCCCTCTGCGCCTGTTCACTCGCGATCCCCGCGCTGTCCGCCTGCGGTGATGACGCGGCATCGGACGGGGGCGCCGCCCCGGCTGCCTCCGGGACGACCTCGGCGGCGGGGTCGGACAACCCCGGCACCTCGCCCAAACTC
>CAZRUZ010000144.1:0-1187 GCA_964603275.1 uncultured Anaerolineaceae bacterium
GTATCGCGCAGCCAGTGCAGCCATGGCCTGTCCAGCCCGATCTCAACGACGCGGCCATCGCTGAGCTGCACACGGAGCGTTTTCTCCGATAGTTCCGCGTCCACCGCTGTCACCTCTGGCTCAGCGGTCGAACTTTCCGAAGTAATCATTCCATGCCTCCAGGAACCTTGCCGCATTCGCGGGCGCAAAGGTGGCGCACCTCTCCGAGTTCCCTCGAAGGGTATCCCCGGTTGTGCTGCAACGCGACGGGATTGAGCCGAACTTTCGCCTCACAGGAGCCGCGGAGGATGTGAACGTGCGGAGGCTCGACACCATCGGATGAGTAAAAGCGAAACAGGTACCCCGCGATCCTGGACGTCGGCACTATTTCAGGCCCCGCTCGAACCAGATGCCGCCCTCCGGTCCTTCGCCGTGGCGCGGGCGGAACCCCATCCTGATCCAGAAATAGGCGGCGAGCCCTCGCGATGGGGGCGCCCAGGCGCGCAACCCGCCGTATCCGGCCTCCCGGGCGGCGCGCACGAGCAGCCAGGCAGCTTCGGAGCCGGCCCCGTAGCTGCGGTGCGGCCCGGCGATGCACAGGCTCCGGACGGTGAGTACCCCGGCTTCTGGCTCCA
Organism: uncultured Anaerolineaceae bacterium; assembly: GCA_964603275.1. Lineage (GTDB taxonomy): Bacteria > Chloroflexota > Dehalococcoidia > Tepidiformales > Tepidiformaceae > Amarobacter. The sequence continues at coordinate 615 of CAZRUZ010000144.1, forward strand.
GCGCGATCGCGCCGACGGTTGCAAGGTCGGCGAGGCGGCGGACGGTGACGGCCCCAGCCTCGCCCGGCAGGAGTTCGAAACGCTCGCCCCGGGCGGAGAGGCCGGTCATCGCGCTAGCCAGTCGCGCGTCGCATCCGCGACATCCGCGCCCGGGGCCTTGAGCCGGGTGCAGTCCGGCAGCGAGTTCAGGAACGCCTTGCCGTAGTTCTTTTCCCACAGGCGGCGGTCGAGGATGGCGACCACGCCGCGGTCGGTCTTGTCGCGGATCAGGCGTCCGAATCCTTGGCGGAAGCGGAGAATGGCGGAGGGCAGCGCGTAGTCGTTGAACGGGTTGGTGTACTGTTCCGAACGCGCCTTGAACACCGGGTCGGACGGGACGCCGAATGGCAGGCGGGCGATGATCAGCATCGAAAGGGCATCCCCGCGGATATCGATGCCCTCCCAGAAGCTTGCCGTGCCGAGGACGAGTGTCCGCGGGTTCGAGCGGAGCTGTTCCGTGAGCTGGCGGGGAGAGCCATCGACCCCCTGCGCGAGCGCGAGGATGCCGTGGGCGTCAAGGTCGCCTTTGACCAG
>CAZRUZ010000144.1:1287-6833 GCA_964603275.1 uncultured Anaerolineaceae bacterium
AAGCTCATGTCGCGGTTCGCGCTCAGCGTCGCGCTGGTTGCGATCACCGTCTCCGTCTTGGCGAAGAGCTCCTCCCAGAGGCGCGGCCCAACTTCGAGCGGAGCGGAGTTGAGCGTGCCGTTGCCATCCCGGTCGCGGCCGGTCCAGGCGATGGTGTCGTCGCCGGGGGAGCCCATGAGCTGTTCCGCCAGCAGGTGGAGGTCCTGGACCTTGCGGAGGGCGGCGTCGAATTCCCCGGCGAGGACCTCGGCCGATTCGACCGCGGCACCGGCCACGGCTTTCGAGGCGGTCGCGCCGCGCGCTTCCAGGTCGCGCAATGCCCGGAGAAACCCGTCCCAGGCCGTTTCCACCGGCTCCCACCGGTCCCCGTGGCGCACCGCCGCGGTCAGGAGCTGGCGGTCATCCTCTCCGGCCCCGGTCAGTTTGCCCACGGCCGCGAAGAACGGGCTGGCCTTTTCGTGGCAGCGGGCCACGGACTCCTCCAGCGCGCGGGCGAGCGTGCCAAACGCCTCCTCCGGGAGCGCGCGCAGGAGCGTCACCACCCCGCCTTCGCGTTGTCCCCGGCCGCCTCGCCGGTGGACTCCGTCCAGCGCGTCAACCGTGATGCGGAGGCTGAGACTCGCGCCGAACTGGTTGGTGGCAACGTCTTCGATGTTGTGCGCCTCATCGATGACCAGGTGGTCGAACTCCGGGATCGCGCTGCCGCCCGCGGCGAGGTCGGCGAGAAGCAGGGCGTGGTTGACCACCAGGATGTGGGCAGACTCGGCGGCCTTGCGCGCACGGAGCAGGAAGCACGTGCCTTCGCGCACGTACCGGTTCTGGCGGGTGAGGCAGTCCGCATCCTGTGCGCTGAAGCGCTGCCAGGCGACCCACTCATCGGGGGCCAGGTTGAGCTCCGAGCGGTCTCCGGTGGTGGTTTCGGAAAGCCAGAGGAGCATGGCTGAACTGAGGCGGGCGAAATCCGGGTCGCCCAGGCCCGCCGCGTAGTTCGCCACCCAGCGCTGCAGGCAAAGGTAGTTGGAGCGCCCCTTCAGAAGGCTCGCCCGGAGTTCCGCCGGATCGTTGATGAAGCCGGCCTCGGCCAGCACCTGCCGCAGTGCCGGGATGTCCTTCGCTAGGAGCTGTTCCTGGAGTGCAATGGTGTTCGTCGAGACGACAACGCGGCGGCCGTTCCTGATGGCATCGATTGCCGCCGGGAGCAGGTAGGCGAGCGACTTGCCGACGCCCGTCCCTGCTTCGATCAGGTAGTGGCCACCGCGTTCGAAGCCCTGGCGCACCGACTCGGCCATTTGCCGTTGCTCGGGCCTGTCTTCGAATCGCTCCATCACGCGCGCGGCGGCGGCGAAGCCTGCGTCGAGGTCGGCGGCAGTGACGGGGACAGGAGGCTCGGCGCGCTCGAGGGCGGGATATTCGGGGGGGGCGCTGAGCGCCGGCAGATGGCTGCCCGCGGCGACCGTCTGCCCGCCGGCGCCCGCGATGGCCGCGGCGAGGCCCGGCTCGTTCACCCCAACGAACCTGGCGAGCTGGCTGCGCTGTTCGGGCGCGAGGCGCGCGGCCCGCTCGAGCAGGCGGGTGAAGACGGCCGCGGCGGTCTGGGCGTCGTTCAGGGCGCGATGGTGCCCGGCGATCTCGACGCCCAGGTCTCTCGCAACCTCGGCCAGCCCGTGCGAGCGAAGCCCCGGCGCCAGGTAGCGCGAAAGTTCGGCGGTATCGAGGGCCTCGACGCGCAGGCGCACTCCTTCGCGGGCGAGGTAGTGCAGGTCGAACCCGATGTTATGTCCGACGACGACGGCGCCATCGACAAACGCCTCGAGGTCCCGGGCGACTGCATCGATGCCAGGCTCGCCCGCGACCATCTCGTTGGTGACCCCGGTGAAGCGTTCGATGAACGGGGGAATCGAACGGCCCGGGTTGACGAGCCGCTGGAACGTTTCGAGCTCAGTCCCGTCGGCTTGAAAGCGAACAGCGCCGACCTCGATGATGCGGTCGGTTTCCGGGTCCAGCCCGGTTGTCTCCAGATCGAGCGAGACGTAGGTGGCATTCATTTGGCGAACATCCGTGCGAATGAGCAGTCTACGTGCCGCGCATCGCGCGGGCCAGTTGGCGGCTGCATCTTCACGGCAGGCAGCGTCAGACACTGACGTGCCAGCGGGTCCGGTTAACGGCGCAACCCCGCCCCATTGAGAGGCGTTCTCGGTCATGCGTAGAATCGGGCACCGCGGGTCAACCCCGGGCACAGATGGAGGTTTGTGTCAATGAAGGTCTATTCGACCGAAGACATCCGTAATGTGGTCCTGGTTGGGCACGGCAGCGTCGGGAAGACGTCCCTCGCCGAGGCAGCCCTGTACGAGAGCGGCGCCATCACCCGCCTCGGGACCATCCAGGACCAGAACACCATCAGCGACTACGACGACGACGAACACAAGCGGAAGTTCAGCCTGAACCTCGCCATCGTGCCGGTCGAGTGGGAAGACCGGAAGATCAACATCGTCGATACCCCGGGGTACGCCGATTTCGTCTCCGAGGTGCTCTGCGGCACGTATGCGGCCGACCTGGCGGTGGTCGTGGTCGACGCTGTGTCCGGCCCGGAAGTGGGCACCGACCGCGTCTGGAATATCGCGGAGAAGCTCGGTCTCCCACGCATGGTTGTCGTGAACCGAATGGACCGCGAGAACGCCGATTTCGACGCCGTTCTGGCGAAACTCCAGGAGCGCTGGGGCCACCGGGTGATGCCGCTTCAGATCCCCATCGGCGCGCACGATAGCTTCGAGGGAGTCGTGGACCTGCTCCACATGCGGGCCTACGTGGGCGAGAAGGCGGAGGAAGTCGCCATCCCGGAAGCGCTCGTCAAGCACGCTGAGGAGCTCCGCGCCCAGCTGATCGAAGGCATCGTCGAGACGGACGAGGAACTGATGGCCAAGTACTTCGCCGATGAGGAGCTGAGCGAGGACGAGCTGCGGCGGGTACTCCACGGCGGCCTGGACCACAACCTGATCATCCCGGTGCTGTGCTCATCGGCGACGAAGCTCATCGGGGTGCGCCAGCTTTTGCACAACGTGGCCTTCAGCGGCCCGTCGCCCCTCGACCGCGACCCCATTGAGGCAGACGGGCAGAAGCTGACCGCCGATCCGGCCGCCCCGGCGCGCGCGCTGGTCTTCAAGACCTCGGCCGACCCGTTCGTTGGGCGGCTCACCTATCTCCGGGTGATCAGTGGGAACGTGGCTGCGGATAGCCACCTCTGGAACGCGAACAAAGAGGCCGATGAGCGGCTCGGCGCGCTCTACCTGCAGCGTGGCAAGGAGCAGATCCAGGTCTCGGAGCTCAGGGCGGGGGACATCGGCGTGGTGGCGAAGCTCGCCCATACCGCGACCGGCGACACGCTGGGCCCGCGTGAGGGAGCGGTTGCCCTGCCCCCGATCGAGTTCCCGAGCCCCGTCTTCAGCATGGCGGTCCACCCGGTAGGCAAGGCCGCGGTCGATAAGCTCGGGCCGAGCCTGCAACGGATGACGGAGGAGGACCCCGGGCTGCAGCTTTCGCGTGACCCATCGACCGCGGAGGTCATCCTCTCGGGACTCGGCGATGCTCACCTGGACGTGACGATCGAACGCCTGAAGCGGAAGTTCAATGTGGATGTCGAGCTCACGCTGCCACGCGTCCCCTACCGCGAGACCGTCACGCGCAAGAGCCAGGCGGAGTTCACGCACAAGAAGCAGACCGGCGGGCACGGACAGTACGCCCGTGTGGTGATCGAAGTCGAGCCGCTGGAGCGAGGCGGGGGGCTGCAGTTCGCCGAGCGAGTCGTCGGCGGGGCGGTTCCGAGGGAGTTCATCCCGGCGGTGGAGAAAGGCATCCTCGAAACGGCCCATGGCGGGGTGTTCGCCGGGTACGAGCTGACCGATTGCCGGGTCACGCTACTCGACGGGAAGCACCACCCGGTCGACTCAAGCGAAATGGCCTTCAAGGTGGCGGCAGCGCAGGCGCTGAAGGAGGCGGTGGCCGGGATTGGCGGGACGCTCCTCGAACCGGTGATGACTATCACCGTCTGGGCGCCAGAGGACCACGCTGGCGATGTCGTGAGCGACCTGAACACCAAGCGGGCGAAGATCCACGGCATCAACCCGGATGGCGGTATGAGCGTGGTGGAAGCCGAGGTGCCGCTTTCAGAGGTCCAGCGCTACGCCGCCGACCTGCGTTCGATCACGCAGGGCCGGGGGGCGTTCACGCTGGCCTTCGACCACTACGGCGAGGTCCCCTCGCACATCGCGCAGAAAGTGGTCGCCGAGCACAAGAAGGAGCTCGAGGAGGCACACGCACACTGAGCAGCCGGCCAGGCGCCCTCAGTGCCCGCCTTCGGCCGAGAGGCCCGGGAGGACGGACCGGTATGAGGGCGCCGGCGAGGCGCTCGGTGCGGGGGTTGGGCTGAGAGAGTTGTCGCGCTCCACCTTCACGGTGATCGTTGTGACGCCGCCGCCGCCGAGCAGCGGTTCGATGAGGACCGTCCCGCTGAGTGCGCCTTCGGGAAGGTAGGCAGGGTTTACGGTGATCTGGAGCTTGGCCTCGTAGCCGTTGACGGTCTTGCGGGGGGACTTCTGGATGACGACCGCGGTCTCCGCGCCGATTGCGACGCCGCCATCGAACGTGGCGTCTACGGGGTCGCCCGGCCGGCGGACCACCAGCCACGGTACGGAAGTCCGCACGCGGAACGGCGCGATCCATGTGCCCGTGTTGCGCACGCTGAGACTGGCGGAGGTAGCCGTTGTCTTGCTGGCCGTGATGGTGACCGCTCTGTCGCCAACCACCTGGAGCTGCGGGTTGCCGATCATCGACATCGACTGCGCGCCGGTCAGCGGGGGAGTGGAGTCACGGTGGGGCTCGATCCCCAGTTCCGGGATCGAGGTCGGGAAGTCCATCTCCGGACAGCCCCCGGCGAAGCCCGCGTCGTCACAGGCATCGTACTTCGCGGGGCTCATTGCGGCGGCAACGGCCGGCACGGAGAGACCTGGCATGACGAAGACCTGGGGCAGCCAGAGGCGGCCTTCAGGGTTCACGGGTGCGTCCGGGTCCGGTTTGGTGACTTTGACGAGGAAATCCTGGGCGGACCAGCCGCTGAGATTTCCCGCCTGGATATTCCACCAGGTGAACCCATCCGCTTCGGTGGGACCGCCGAGGATGGTGACCACGGTCCCGTCGGGCAGGCTGGCGAGCTTCGCTGCCTGGGTGCCCGGCTGGGCACGGAGGTTGAGCCCGTTGCCCGTCCCGCTTACGACCGCGGTATCGCCGGCGGTAAACCGGGGCGCATTTGGGGCCACCGGCGTCTCTGTCGTGTTTCCGCCAAGCGGGGGCGGGTAAGCGGCCCCTTTCTCGACCGGCGGGTACCGCAGGCAGCCGTAAACAACCTCGTTGTAGGTGTAGTCGCCACGGTTGAACACCCCGTAGCCGGGGGCATTCGGGTCGCCGCAGTTCCATACCGCTCCGCGGAGCGGGCTCTTGGCGGGGTTAAGCGGGTGGTTGCTGAAGGCGAAGCCGTTGTAGCTCCAGACGGCGTA
>CAZRUZ010000145.1:0-6747 GCA_964603275.1 uncultured Anaerolineaceae bacterium
AGTCCGCCGGGTCGACCACCACGATGACGTCGTTGTGGTTCTTGGCGGCGGCGCGGAGCATGGTCGGCCCGCCGATGTCGATGTTCTCGATGCCTTCTTCGAAGCTGACGCCGCCGGGCTTCGTGACCGTGGCGACGAACGGGTAGAGGTTGCAGCAGACGAGGTCGATGCCGGCGATGTTGTGCTGTTCGATGGCGGCCATGTGGCCCGGCAGGTCGCGGCGGGCGAGGATGCCGCCATGCACCGCGGGGTGGAGGGTCTTGACGCGGCCGTCGAGCATTTCGGGGAAGCCGGTGATGTCCTCGACCTTGCGGACGGGGATACCGGCCTTTTCGATGGTGGCGAAGGTGCCGCCGGTGGAGACCAGCTCCCAGCCGAGCCCGGCCAGGCCGCGGGCGAAGTCTTCGATGCCGGTCTTGTCGTAAACGCCGAGGAGTGCGCGCATGGTTCCACCTCCCGTGGAGCGATGAGGGATGAGGCGAGAGGCCCGGGGGCCTCGCAACCCACCCGGGGGATCGAAAAAGGCCCCGCGCGAGATATGCAGCGAGACCTTCGGCCCAGGCGAGCGACCATGCGAAACGTGCCGGGCTCCCTCGCGGTGCTCCGCGAACTCGCCAGTTGCCCGGGGAGACGATTGTAGCAGTTGGGAGTTGCGAGTTGCGAGCAGCGGGTCAGCCGTCCGCGGCCACCGCACCCACCAATCCGACGCGCGCCAGGGATGGCGCGCTGGGCGGTCCGCACCCCGAACACCGCACCCGGCAAGCCCCTCTCCCCTCCACCAACCCACATAGGCGCGCGCGTCAGCAAGCGCGGGGACACCGCTCCCCCGAACGCCTCCCGCCACCAACCCCAACCCATCCGAGGCGCGCCAGGGATGGCGCGCTGGGCTGTCCGCACCGCACCCGGCAACGAAACAACGAGTGAGTGGGCGACTCAGGAGTTGGTGGCGTCCTCGGCGATCATCCGGCGGAGATTCTCCAGCCGGTCGGTCACCTGCCAGACATCGCACCAGTAGGACACGTAGTCCCAATCGAGGCCGGCGTTTGAAGCGAGTTCCCGGAGGTCGTCCCGATCCTTTGGTCGAAGCGCGAGGATCTTGAGGACGATGATGTCTTCGCGCGTGGCGACGAGGAGCCCGGTCTCGTCGAGCGCTACCGCCCGCCGCAGAACCTCCTCCTGGAACGGCGTCTTCGCGGCCTGCAATTCGACGACCTGGGCCATTTCCCGGTTGTAGAGCTGGACGAAGTCCGGACCGGAAGCCTGCTCGCGTCCCTGGACCCTCATCACCTCAAAGCCGTGGTCGGCAAGCGCGGCGATGACCGTCTCGATGCCCGCGGGGTTCTCTTCGACCGTGAAGTCGATGTCGAACGTGAGCCTGGGGGCTTCCCAGTAGTTGCGTGCAACACCGCCAATGATGGCGCCGCGCAGCTCCGCCGTCTGGAAGGCGTTCGCGACCAATTCCATCAGACCCTGATCGGGCTCGCTCCGATCACCGATTCGTGAGGCCAAGGCAACGTGCTCGTTCGTACAGTGGCGCGGGGTTGTCGGCGGCGAGGGCGGCCTCGACGCGTTCTGGTGTCCGGTATGGGCGCGCGAGTTGTTCGCTCTTCGCGATGCGCTCGGCACCGGGCAGGGCGAGCCACTCTTTGCGGGCAGCCTCGTTGGCTTCCTCCACGTACCGGCCGAGGCGCCGCATGTGTTCCCGGTCGCGTTCCGAGACGGTGACCTTCGCCTGCTGCGTCATGCACCCAGTCTACCGCATCGCGATACACCCCATTCGCACTTCGCACGTTCACCGCCCCAGGTACGCCCCCGCCGCCCGCAGCCGCGCCTGCAACGAACGGACATCGAGCGCCTCGAACGCCACCCCGTGCTGGAGCGCCAGCGCGGCCGCCGTGCCCGCTGCCTCGCCCGTCGCGAAGCACGCCGGGATCTCTTTGGTCGCGTGGTGGGTGCGGTGGTCGACCGAAATGCAGCGCCCGGCGGCCAGCAGGTTCGAAGTCGCCCGTGCCTGGAGCGACCGGAACGGGATGTTGTAGATCGCCCCGTACTTCGTCCAGTTGCCGGTCACCGCGACCACATCATCCATGGGCTGGTCCATCTCCTCGCGCGTGAGGATGTGGCGGCCCACCAGCCGGCGGGACTCGGTGATGCCCAGCGTGGCCGCGAACCCCGACAGGTAGGCGTGTTCGAAGCCGGGCGCCTTGCCCCGCAGCCGGTCGACCTCCGCCCGGACCAGGCGCCGGCACTCGACCTCGGCGTACGTGAGGTCGTCGGGGTTCGTCGCGTCGATGTCGCGATCGATGCGTTCAGCCGACCCCCATGGGTGCAGGTAGCCGCCGGGCTGGATGGTCCGGTAGTAGCCGGGGCGCAGCCCGGATGCCTCGGCGGGCGCTTCCTCGACGTTGGCGGTCCGGAACCAGAGCCACGGGTGCACGCGCTCGCTGGCGACCTCCTCCCTGGCAAGCACCGCGATGTCGGCGTCCCCCGAGGCGTCGACCACCGCGCCGCAGGCGATCGCTTCGCGCCCCGCCTTCGATTCGAAGATGACGTGGGTGATGCGGCCGCCGTCCTTCCACACGCCCACGGCCCAGCGGTGGAAGCGCAGGTCTACCCCGGCATCGAGCACCATGCGGTCCGCTTCGACCTTGAACTCCTCCGGGTCGTACGCGACCGAGTAGCGGACAACATGCGGCCCGCTGCCCCAGACGAGCCCGGCGCGGCGGTACTTCTCCACAAGCTCGGGGTCGGGCGAGCCCCACTCCTCTTTCGGCGTGAAGAGGCAGGATTAGCGCGCGGCAAGGCGATCGACCATCTCCTGGCAGAGCCCCGCGACCACCTGCTTGCCGCGCCCGTCGTCAAGCGTGAGCAGCAGGATGATGAGCCCGTTGCTCGCGAGCCCCCCGAGCGACCCGTAACGCTCCACGAGCATTGTGCGGGCACCGCCCCGGGCGGCCGCCACCGCCGCCGCTATCCCGGCCGATCCGCCGCCGATGACAAGGACATCGGTCTCGGCTATGACGGGGATCCGGCGTTCGGGTTCGGTGATGTAGTCGGGCATCGCGCCATTGTGGGGCGTGGGCTAGATGTTGTCAGGGGGCCGCCGGCGGATGGCGCGGCCCCCCGGGTATCATGGCACTTGGAGGTGCGCGATGCGGCTCGGGACGGCGCTGGCGGTGGCTGGTGGTGGGCTCGCGGCGGCAGCCCTTGCCCCCGGCATGGTGGTTGCCCGGAAGCTCCACAGCGGCGGCTTCGACCCGGTATCTGACCGCGCCCCCGCAAAGCTCGACCTCAGAATTACGTCACTGGGACCAGGGCGGGTCACCCTCCGCCGGGGGGCGCCCGGGCTGCTGTCCCGCCCCGATGAGCCAGGCCACTTCCTCCTCCGGGGCGCCCGCGGCTGGGGCCACGCCGGGCCGGTCATCGATGTGAACGGTGTGCTCGCGGTCCGCGAGTTCCGCCCCGGCCTGGGTGATCTCCGCTCCGGTGACCGGGTCCGCCTCGACTCCTTCGCCTTCGATGGGGACCCGCTCAGCGCCCACGGCCTCGCCTTCGAAGAGGTGAACGTCGCCTCGCCCCTCGGCGGATTTCCCGCCTGGTTCGTCTCCGGACACCGCGACACCTGGGCAGTGATGACCCATGGCAAAGGCGCCGACCGGCGCGAGACCCTCCGCCTGCTGCCCGTCCTCGCCGAACTCGGCATCCCCGCCCTCGCCATCACCTACCGCAACGATGAAGGGTGCCCGCCCGCACCCGGCGGCCTCTACACCTACGGCCGCGACGAGTGGGAGGAGCTGGACGGGGCGGTCCGGTACGCCCTCGACCGCGGCGCCCGGAACATCCTCATCGTCGGCTACAGCATGGGCGGGGCGATCTCCCTCGGTTTCATGGGGCGGTCCTCCCTCGCGAGTCACGTCTCAGCCCTCGTCCTCGATGCGCCCATGATCGACCTTGGCCGGACGGTGCAGCACGGCGCCCGCCAGAGTGGCATCCCTTCCGCTGTCCTGCCCGTCTCAAACCGCATCGCCGCCCTCCGGCACGGCTTCGACTGGCGTGATTTCGACCACTTCGGCACGGCCTGCGGGCTCAACGTCCCGGTCCTGCTCTTCCACGGCGACGCCGACCCCACCGTTCCGGTCACCACCAGCGACGCGCTCGCTGCCGCCCGCCCCGATATCATCCGCTACGTCCGGTTGCCGGGCGTGGCCCACGTTCGCGCCTGGAACCGCGATCCCGGCGCCTACCGGGCGGCGGTCACCGGCTTCCTGGAGGGTGTGCTTTCGTGAAGCGGAGATTGATGACGTTCCTGGTGCCCGCGCTGTTGCTGGTGGGTGGCGCGGGCGCGGCCTGTTCCGATGCCAGCGACCCGGCGGACAAGACCCCGGCCCGTGAGACGCCCGCCCCGGCTTCGCCCGCTGTCACGCCCACGCGGCCCCCCGCGGCCACTCCCGGGCCCCTGCCCACCATCACCCTCGAAAAAGTTGCGGACGGCCTCGAACGCCCCACCTTCGTGACCCACGCCGGCGATGGCAGCGACCGGCTCTTCATCGTCGAAAAGCCCGGCCGGATCCGGATCGTCCAGGAAGGCCGCCTCCTGCCGGAACCGTTCCTCGATGTGGTGAACGTGGTGAAATCCAGCGGAAACGAGCAGGGCCTCCTCGGCCTCGCATTCCACCCCGACTACGAACGCAACGGCCGCTTCTTCGTCTATTACACCGCGCTCGATAACGACAACACGGTCGCCGAATTCCGCGTCTCCTCCGATGCCAACCGGGCCGACCCCCGCAGCGGCAGGGAGATCCTGGCCGTCCCGGACAAGTACCCGAACCACAACGGCGGCATGCTCGCCTTCGGTCCGGATGGCTATCTCTACATCGGCCTCGGCGATGGCGGCAGCGCCGGCGACCCCGACGGCAACGGCCAGGACCTGCTCGTGCACCTCGGGAAGATCCTCCGGCTCGATACCAACTCCGGTAGCCCCTACGGCGTCCCGGACTCGAACCCCTTTATCACCCGCTCCAGCGCCCGCCCCGAGATCTGGGCGTGGGGCCTCCGCAATCCCTGGCGCTTCAGCTTCGACCGCCAGACCGACGACCTCTGGATCGCCGATGTCGGCCAGGACAGCGTCGAAGAGGTCGACTTCCAGCCCGCCGGCAGCAAGGGCGGCGAGAACTACGGCTGGAACGTGATGGAAGGCAGCGAGTGCTTCAAGCCTGCCACCGGCTGCGATACGACCGGCATGGTCCTCCCCATCTTCGAATACAGCCACGATGAGGGCTGCTCGATCACTGGCGGCTACGTCTACCGCGGCAAGGCCTACCCCGCCCTCGCCGGCGCCTACCTGTTCACCGACTACTGTTCGGGCAACCTCTGGGTAACGCGCCAGGTCGCCACCGGAGAGTTCAAGACCGAGCAGGCGGGGATGTTCCGCCGATCCGTCTCCTCGTTCGGCGAGGACGAGGCGGGCGAACTCTACGTCACGGTCGACCCCGCCGGCGCCGTCTTCCGGCTCGTGGCAAAATAGCCCTCCTGCCCGATTGGGCGGGTAGCCTCGCCTTGGCGCCCACGCTACCCTTTACCCGCCGGTAAGGTCCGACGCTGATTGGACGGCCGCGCGGAGTCGAACCCATGAAACTCGCTCTCTACCTTGGCTATTCCGGGGGCCGCATGGACCTCCCCGTTGAATCCATTCTCGATGCCGAGCGGCTTGGCTGGGACTCGGTCTGGACCGCTGAAGCCTACGGGTCCGATGCCGTCACCCCGCTCGCCTACCTGGCCGCCCTGACCACGAAGATCAAGCTCGGCACCGGCATCATGCAGATCCCGGCCCGCACTCCCGCCATGACGGCGATGACCGCGATGACCCTCGACGCCCTGAGCAAGGGGCGCATGCTCGTCGGCCTCGGCCTCAGCGGCCCGCAGGTGGTCGAAGGCTGGCACGGCCAGCCCTACGGCCAGCCGGCCACCCGCCTGCGCGAATACGTGACCATCCTCCGCAAGATCTGGGCGCGCGAAGAGCCGGTCGAGTTCCACGGCAAGGAATACAACATGCCCTACAGTGGCCCCGGCGCCACCGGCCTCGGCAAGCCGCTCAAGAGCATCCTCCACAGCCGCAATATGCCGGTCTACCTGGCCACCCTCGGCCCCAACAACATCCGTCTCACCGCCGAGATCGCCGATGGCTGGCTGCCTGCCTTCTTCTCGCCCTACCGTATGGATACCTTTAGGCCCGACATCGAAGAGGGTTTCCGCCGCGCCGGCAACGGCAAGAGCTGGAAGGACTTCGATGTGGTCGCCACCTGCAACGTCGTCATCACCGATGACGTGAAAGCAGGCCTCGCCGCCACCAAGCCCGGCACCGCCCTCTACGTCGGCGGCATGGGCGCCCGCGGCAAGAACTTCTACAACGAACTTGCCACCCGCTACGGCTACGGCGAAGCGGCCGCGAAGATCCAGGACCTCTACCTCTCCGGCCGCAAGGCCGAGGCCGAGGCGGCCGTGCCGGACGAGATGGCTGACGAAATGTCGCTCGTGGGGCCCGTCGAACGCATCCGCGAACGCTACAAAGCCTGGGCCGATGCCGGCGTCGGCACCCTCCTCATCGGCAACCGCGACCCCCGCGTGCTGGAGTTGATGGCCGACCTCACGAAGTAGCTTGGCCGCATCCGAGGCGCGTCAGGGATGACTGGCTGCGCGATTTGTTGCCCGAATGTCGCTGCCACACGCTGGAACTTGGCGGAAGCTAGC
>CAZRUZ010000146.1:0-6733 GCA_964603275.1 uncultured Anaerolineaceae bacterium
CCGCCTTTTCGATGGGATCATTGGGCTGGTCATGGAGCATGGCGGCATCGCCGAGACGCGCACCGATAGCATCGGTGAGCTGGGGGAGCACTTCCTTGCGGCGGGTGTGGCGCGGCTGCTTGATTCGGTGCTGGTGGCCGACCGCGAGCCACTCGGTCTCCTGACGTTCGGGCGGCGGGAGTCCCAACCGTTCCCGCCGGCGGAGCGCGAGTTCGTCGGCCTGATCAGCAACATCTTCGCCCAGGCGATGGCGGGGCAGCAACGCCTCGACCGGGTGACCGTGGCGGCGGCCCGCTCGCGTGTGCTCAATGAAGTGGCGCTGCTGCTGAACCAGGGCGAGAGCATCAATGCGATCTTCCAGCGGCTGCTCGACCTGATCGGCATGGCCATCGAGGTGGACTACGTTGGGCTTCTGGAGGCGGGTGATGGGCGCGGGACGATGCGGATGGTCGGCTCGCGACCCGAAGTACTGCGGCCCGCGGGCGCCATCATCCCGCACGACGAACTGCGGCTCGACATCCTTGGCAAGGTGCCAGGGCCGGTGGTCCAGTACCCGGTGGACCACAACCCGGACGAATCGGTGTTCAAGCAGGCGATGGTCGAGATCGGGATGCGCCGGGGCGTGTCGATCCCGATCCACCATGACGGTGCGCTGGCAGGATTCCTTTCGCTGGCGCGCCGCAACCCCGACCGGTATGGAGACGAGGAAGTCGCGTTCCTGGAGACGCTCTCCGCGATGCTCGGCCAGGCGATTGTCAACCGGCACCGGCTCGACCGGTCCGAAAGCACCGCCGCCCGGGCGCGCGTGTTGAATGACGCAGCACTGCTGATCAATACGGGGGCGCCGGCCGAGAGCATTTTCGACCAGATCCTGCCGCTCCTGCACGAGGCGCTGGAGTTCGACTACGCGGACTTCTTCGAGGCCGGGAATGAGCCGGGTGTGTACCGCCGGGTGGCGCACGAGCCACCGATGGAGGGGCACGAGCGCGTCTGGCGCCCGGCGAGCTACCTCGGCATCGAGGAAGTGCAGGCCATGGGGCGCGGCGTGCTCGGCTACCGGCTCGACCGCATCGCCGGACAATCGGTCGGCGCGGCGAACCTGGTCCGGTCCGGGTACACGTGGGCCGCGGTGGCCCTGGGCGAAGTCGATGGCCGGGTCGAGGGGGTCTTCTCGCTCGCTCGCGCACGCGACCTGCGCTTCAGCGGGGATGAGCAGCGGTTCCTGGTGACGCTGGCGCGAATGCTGGGGCAGGCAATCGCCAACCGGCGGAGGCTCGAAGAGGCGGACCGGGCGGCGGCCCGCTCGCGGCTGCTGAGCGAAATCGGCGTGCTCCTGAACGACGGCAGCCCGCCGGAGGCGTTCTTCGAACGTCTCGCGGAGCGGCTCCAGGCGATCGTGCCGTTCGCGGGGATGGCACTCCTTACGGCGGAGGCCGAGGGGTTCCGGGTAGCGGCGAGCATGTCCGGGCTGCTCCTGAAGGTGGGGAGCCTGGTCGGGCGCGAGGACATCGGCACGCGGATGCTCGCGATGCTCGAGGAGCGTCCGGTTGGCGAAGGTTCGCTGGAGGAGCTCGGGGGCAGGCTGGCCGAACTCGGTCTGGCAGCCGGACGCCGCCGGGGCGCGGTCTGCGCGCTGCGGCACCAGGGTGCGGAGATCGGCCACCTGTTGCTCACCCGGAGTGAGGACGAAGCATTCCGCCCGGAAGAATGCGCGGACCTGGAGTTGCTGGGTTCATTGCTCGCGCAGGCGATCGCGAACTGGAGGCGGCTCGAGGAGTCGCAGCTTGCCGCCGAACAGTCACGTCTGCTCAACGAGATCTCGGTACTCGTGAACAACGGCGATTCGCCCGAGGCGTTCTTCGACCACCTGATGGGACGGCTCCAGGCGGTGGTGCCCTTTGGGACTATGGTCATCTTGGTCCACGATGGGCCGGAGATACTTCGTTCGGTTGGGAGCATGACGGGGCATCTGCTCCCGGCCGGGACGCGTCTGCCGCTGGCGATGCTGGGCGATGGGATTCTCGAGCTGCTCAAGAACTACTCCGTGGCTGAGGGCTCAACCGCCGAGATCGGTGGCCCACTCGCGGAGCAGGTGCTCGCGCTGGGGCGGCAGCGGTTCGCGGGGGTGGCGCTCCCGCACGAAGGCGGGGCGCTCGGCTACCTGGCGCTTACCCGCGTCGAAAACGTGCCGTTCTCACCCGAGGAGTGCGAGTACCTCAAGGTGGTCGCCACGCTGCTCGCGCAGGCGATCGCCAACCGGATGCGGCTGGAAGAGTCCCAGCGCAAGGCGGAGCAATCGCGCCTCCTGAACGAGATCTCGGTGCTTGTGAACAAAGGGGACTCGCCGGAGGCGTTCTTTGACCATCTTGTCGCCCGTCTGAAAGTCGTCGTGCCGTTCGACGCGCTGGTCATGTTCGTGCACGAGGGGCCGGAGATGATCCGTTCGGCCGGCAGCATGACCAACCGGTTGTTCCCCGTGGGGACGCGGGTGCCGCTGGCGAGCATCGGCGAGGACTTGATGGCACTCATCGCGGAACGGTCGGTGGTGGAGGGTTCGAACCGGACCACGTCCGGCGCGCTCGCGGCCCAGGCGCTGGAGCTCGGCAGGCAGCGGTTTGCGGTGGTGGTGCTCCGGCACGAAGGCAGCGCGGTGGGCTACCTGGTGCTGGTGCGGACGGAGGACGAGGCGTTCTCAGGCGAGGAATGCGCGTACCTGGAGCTGGTAGGCACGCTGCTCGCGCAGGCCACGGCCAACCGGGCGCGGCTCGAGGAATCACAACGCAGTGCCGAGCGATCGCTCCTGTTGAACGAGATCTCGGTGCTTGTGAACAACGGCGATTCGCCTGAGGCGTTCTTCAATCACCTGATCGGCCGGCTCCAGGTTGTGGTGCCGTTCGATGCCATGGTGATGTTCGTGCACGAAGGGCCGAAGACGGTCCGCTCGGCGGGCAGCATGACCGGGCGGGTGTTCCCCTTTGGGACGCGGGTCGAGCTGGCAAGCATTGGCGAAGAGATGCTGACCCTCCTCGCGGAGCGGCGGGTGGTCGAAGGCGCTACCCGGGAGCTTGGCGGCGAATTGACGGCGCCGGTGATCCCACTTGGACACGAGCGGGTCGCCGTTGTGGTCCTCCAGCACGAGGCCCGGGCGCTCGGCTATCTCGCCCTGGTGAAGAAGGACCCGGCGCCCTTCAGCGCTGATGACTGCGCCTACCTGGAACTGGTGGGCACGCTGCTCGCCCAGGCGACGGCGAACCATCAGAAGATGGAGGAATCGCAGGCGGAGGCCACGCGCCAGAAACTGCTTTCCGAGCTTGCGGTGATGCTGCAGGATGAGCGGCCCATCGAGGACCACTTCGAGCGGCTCTGCGCGGCGTTGCTGCCGGCCGCGGGCTTTGACTTCATCTTCCTCTCCCTGCCGGATGTGACTGGCGATGGCTACCGGCCCCTGTCCTCGGAAGTCCTGCCGTTCGGAGGGGAGCCCGTCCAGTTCGAGCCCGAGGTCATCCCGTTTGTGCGGGCGACATTCGGCGGCCTGACGCAGTACCGGCCGTCGCACGCCTCGGACCGGGCCATCCCGGCGGCGTTGGCGCGGGCCGGTTTCCAGCGGGCGGCAACGGCCATCATCCCCGACCCGGGGGGGCGCGAGGGGATCTTCACCATCGCCCGGCGTGACGTGCGCCCGTTCAGTGAGCATGAGCTGGAGTTCGTCAAGCTTGTGGCCGCGCTGCTCGGCCATGCCCAGGGGAACCGCACCAAGGCGGTCGCGCGCGAACAGCAGGCGTTGCGCAACCGCATCCTCAGCGAGCTTGCGCTTCTGCTGAATGACGGCCAGCCGGTGGAGGTCCACTTCGAGCGGCTGCGCGAGCGGCTTGGTGAGGCGGTCGGGTTTGACTACGTCTCGGTTGCGGCGCGTGAGTCGACGAGTGAGCACTACCGGACTCTGCGCTCGATCCCATTGTTTGATGAGGCAGGGAACGAGGCGCCGTTCGACGCTGCGTCGCTGACGTTCCTGACGGACAACGGGTTGCGCAGCAGCCAGTTCGGGCCGGAGGGCGTGGACAATGGGGCGCCGGGCAACATCTTCACGTTGGGACTGGAGATGGTGTTCTGTGTGTTGCTCTCCGCCGGTACCGGTATCGAGGGCGCGTTCACGGTCGGGCGGAAGGCGAAGCGGCGCTTCAGCCGGGAAGAGCGCGCGTTCCTGGAGGCAGTGGGAGGGCTGCTGTCCTACGCCATCGCGAACGAGCGGCGGATCGCGATGAGCGCCCAGGAGGCGGAGGAGCAGGCGATCGTGGCACGCGCGGCGGCGGCAGTCGCCACCGAGGACGGGAGCCTCGCGATAGCGGCGGCTCTGCGGAACGCCATCGGGACCTTTGTCGCGGGACCGTTCGTCAATTTCGGGTTCCTCGAAGGCGAGCGGGTGAACTTCCCCGGCCGCGATGGGGCCGTCTCAAGCATGCCCATTGGCCCGAACATGCGGATCGCCCTGGATGAGGGCGTGGTGGTTGTCCCGTCGCCGCGGGAGTCAGGCGGGCTTGAAGAGGTGATCCGCGCGGCGGAAGAACTTGGCCTTCAGAACCAGGTGATGACGGGGGCCCGCTCGGGCGGCGAGATCATCGGCATGCTGATCGTGGGTTCGCGGGACCCCGATTACCGGTTTGGCGAGCGCGAAGTCCGGCTTGTCCGGCTGATCACCGACATCATCGGCCCCGGCATGGCGCACGTCCGGGCGGTGGAGCGAGAGCGCCGCGAAGCGGAGGACCAGCGCGTCCTTGCCGAGCTGGCGGCGGTCTGCGCGCGCGAAGCGGACCCGGTGGACATTCTGAACCGGATGGCTGTCGCGTTGCGGCCGCTGATCCCCCGGCCCGTGACGGTCTTTGGCTACCGCCACGGTAACGAGATGGTGTACCCGCGCGCCGATGGCGCCTGGATCCACCTGCCGCTCGACCCGACCTTCGAGGTCGTGGACGAGATGGGCCAATCGTTCACCGACGAACTCCCCGAGGAGTCCGACCCGACGGGGATCCTGCGGCAACTGGGGGTCCGCGCCAACTGCACCACGCCAATCCGATCGGCGGGCGAGATCGTGGGCTATCTGCTGGTGGGGTCGCGCCAGGCCGGCTTCACCTTCCGCCGAAGGGAGCGGGAACTGATGCGGCTTGCCGCCCAGATTGTCGGGCCGGCGATGGAGAACGCCCGGGCGGCAATGGCGGCCCGCGAAGAAGCGGAGGACCAGCGCATCCTCGCGGAGATTGCCGCGATTGCCGCGCGCGAGCCGGATGCGGACGCGATCATGAACGCGCTGCCCGCCGCGATTGCGCCACTGGTGCCCTCGCCCCTGGTACTGAATGGGCTGATCCGGGACCACACGGCGGTCTACCGTGTGTCCGACCCGGCGCTTCGCGAGATGTTCGGCGTCGAACACGCGGCCGTGCCGTTTTCGCCCGCAGGCTTCGAGGCGCTTGAGCGTGGGCAGGCGACGGGGCATACCGATGACCTCCCGCCGGAGTTCCGGGCCGCCGTTTCGGGGGTGCATGCGTTCGCGCTGACCCACTACCAGACTGCCGGGTCCCGCGTGGGCACAATCATGGTGGCAACGACCGACCCGGAGTACACGTTCTCGGAGCGGGTGCTGGCGCTGTTGCGCCGGGCCGCTCAGGTGGTGGGGCCGGCACTGGATGCGGCGAGGGCGCAGGAGGAGTTCGACCGCCAGCGCGAACTGCAGGGGCTCATCCTTCGCTCGCTCACCGAGGGTGTGGTGCTCCTGGATAGCGTGGGCCGGGCGATTTTCGCCAACACGCTCGGCCGGAAAGTGCTCGATGCCGTGGGCGCCCCCGGGATGGTGGACACGTGGGAGGAGTCGCTCGCGATCGTGCCGGAAGCGGTCCGGGAAGACTTTTCCCGCGCCGTCCGGCTGGGGCAGGCGGGACATGGCCGTACCAGCCTGACTATCGATGGGCGGCGTGTGCATCTCGACTACGAATTCGTGCCGCTGGACCACCCGGCGTTCCGGGCACTGCTTGTGCTGGCGGACGTCACGTCACAGGTACAGCAGGAAGAAGAGGAGGAACGGAGCCGCGAGCGAATGGCGCAGACGTCGCGGCTGGCGGCGCTGGGCGAACTCATCGGCGGCGTCGCGCACGAACTGAACAACCCGCTGACCGCTATCCTCGGGTTCGCGGAGATCATCGGACTGAGCGAAGCAGCCGAGCCCTTCGCCGAGGAGATGGGCGTCATCCAGAAAGAGGCACTGCGGGCGCGCAACATCGTCCGCGACCTGCTCTTCATTGCCCGGCCGGGCACCTCCGAGCGGGGCGTCGTCCCGGTTGCCGATATCGTTGCGCACATCGAGCGGTTGCGGCGGAGCCACTGGTCGCAGGCGGGCATCGCGGCGGAGGTACGGATCGACCCGGAGTGCCTGGCCTGGGGGAACGAACACCAGCTCACGCAGGTGTTGCTCAACCTGGTGACCAATGCCGAACAGGCACTCGCGGGCCAGGAAGGGGCACGTTTGGTGATCGCCGCCCGGCGCCAGGGCGAGCGCGTACTGCTGACGGTGGCCGACAACGGCAAGGGCATGGACGACGCGACGCGCGCGCGCATCTTCGAGCCGTTCTTCACCACCCGGCAGGGCATTGGGACGGGCCTCGGGCTACCGCTGTCGTACTCCATCGTGCAATCGCACCTTGGCACGATCACGGTCGAGACGGCGCCCGGCGCGGGGACGACGTTC
>CAZRUZ010000147.1:0-6604 GCA_964603275.1 uncultured Anaerolineaceae bacterium
TCCAGGGGTCACCGTGACGGTGGTAGCCGCGGCGTTCGTAGAACCCGGCCTCCTCGTCAGCAGTGAGCTCGATGCCCATCACCCATTTCGCGCTCTTGTAGGCATAACGCGAGGGCACGACCAGGCGGACCGGCCAGCCGTGGTCGGGGGTGAGGTCGCGGCCGTCGAGGGTATCGGCAAGGAGCACGTCGTCCTGAAACAGGGCGTCGAGCTCGATCGATGTCGTGAAGCCGCCGTAGCAGTGGACCGTGGCGAAGCGCGCCGCGGGCAGCGGCCGCGCCAGCGAGAGGATGTCCCGGCAGCGTGGGCCCTCCCATGCGTTGTCGAAGCGGCTCCACTGGGTCACGCAGTGGAAGTCGCTGGTGTCCTCCACCCGTGGCAGTGCGCGGAACCGCGGCCAATCAAGCTCGAGCGGCTCCGCGACAAGCCCGAAGACGCCGAGCCGCCACGATTCGAGGTCCAGGCCCGGTGTGCGTCCGAAAGTGCGCACGGGCAGCCGGGTTTCCAGCTTCTGGCCAGGGGGCAGCCGGGAAAGGTCTGCCCCCGGGGAGATGGGTGCTGTCATGGGGACTCCCTCTCAGGCTGGCGTCGCGAGGTGCTTTTCGAACCAGTCGAAGACGCGCACCCAGGCATCGACGGCGGCTTCCTGGCGGTAGCTTGGCCGATAGTCGGCGAAGAACGCATGTCCCGCGTTCGGGTAGACCTTGAACTCGAACTCCTTGCCGTGGGCGGTGAGCGTCTCGCGCAGGCGTTCGACGTGGGCGACGGTCGGGTTGGTGTCTTCCTCACCGAAAATGCCGAGCAGGGGGCACGAGAGCCGGTCGATCATGTCGATGGGCAGGACCGGGCGGGCGGGCGTTACTTCGCCTTCGACGGTGCGGCCGCCCCAGCAATCGACGGCGGCATCGACGCGGGTGCTCTGGCAGGCGAGCAGGAGCGTGTGACGGCCCCCGGAACAGAACCCGATGACGCCGACCTTGCCGTTGGTCTGGGCGTGCTCCTTGAGGAAGGTGACGGCGCCCTCGAGGTCGCCGACGGCCTGGGCGTCCGTGAGGGCCATCATTTTCGGTCCCACGGAGGTCATGTCGGTCGGGTCGGGCGGTCCTTCGCGCGTGTACAGCTCGGGAGAGATGGCGACATAACCGCGGGCAGCGACTCGGCGGGTGACTTCCTTGATGTGCGTGACGAGTCCGAACACCTCGGGGATGACGATGACTCCGGGGAAGGGACCGGGCCCGAGGGGCCTGGCGAGGTAGGCGTCGATGCTGTCACCGTTCGCTCCGGAGTAGGTGACGGTCTCGGCGATCATGCCCTCGTAGGGCATGCGTTGGGGTGCTGGCATGGCTGCGTGCTCCGTTGGGAGTGCTCCCCGGCCGGTGGCCGTGGGCGATGTGGCGGGAATCATAGGCCAACCCGGTGTGAAAGGTGATCGCCGCTGGTGGCAGGGGCCGGGTTTCCTTCACTCTGCCACCGGGAGCGGCGTCAGTGTGGGCTTCGGCGGGGGCGGCGTCTTCGTTGGCGTAAGCGTCCAGGTGGGCGTATTGGTGACCGTTGGAGTGTTCGTGATGGTTGGCGTGTTGGTTGGCGTGGATGTCAAGGTTGGCGGCGCGCTGGGCTGCGGCTCTACCGTTGGCGATTCGGGGGTCGCTTCCGCCGTCGGCGAGACGGTCGGGGTGGGAGACGGCGTGGGTGTTGGCGTTGGCGGAAGCGCCTGTTTCGGCAGGTCCATGTACCCGGCCGGGTCGATCGAGACCGACTGGTAGCGGAGTTCGACGTGGAGGTGCCCGCCCGGCGTACCCCGGCCGATCTCGTAGGCCGGACCGGTGCCATCGCCTTTCAGGACAGATGCCCCCTGGAGGAATCCGGCGATGAACGTCCAATCGCCGCCGCAATCGACCATGACGTGGAGCCCGAGGGTGGGCGACTCCTCCACGGCTGCGACGACACCGGCGCAGGCGGAGTAGACCGGCGCCTCGGTGAGCCCGGCGAGGGAGAAGTCGACCCCGCCGTGGATCTGGCCGTAGAGCCGGGCCGTCCCGAACCAGTCTTCGATGCCGGCGTGGGCCCGGAGCGGCAGGCTGAAGCGGCGCCCGCCGTTCTCGCGTAGTTCGCTGGATGGGGGAGTGGGACGGGTGTTTGGTGGCGGGACTGCGCCCTCGGAGAGTCCGCCGGCCCGTTTCGAGAGGTCGGGCCCGACGGCGCGGGTGGCCGTGGCGGTTGCGCGTTCGGTGGGGCTGGCCGCGGGCTGGCCGTCTTCACGGTCGCCAAGCTCCCGCATGGCGACGGCCAAAGCGGTCGCCGAGACGACGCAGACGACGAGTGCTGACACGGCGATCAGCCAGCGATGTGCCTGTCCTCGCGCCGGCGAGCGGCTCGCGCCAGGGGGCGGCGTGTGCGTCACGACGCGGCATCCCGGAGCGGTCCGTACATCGCCGGCCGGTTGTCCCCAGGGGTAACGGCGGGCGGCGCCCACACCGGATCCCGGCCCCGGAACAGCCGGCTTCGCACTGTCCGCAGCGTGGTCATTTCGCGACAGGCCCCCATGCGGGCAGGATGGACAGCGAAACGTTACCCGTTCCGCGCACCGCGATCCACGCTGTCGCTTCGCGGCGGGCAGGGTCCGGCGCCGGGGGCGCCTCTGGTACACTCCCTGCATGCGCGTTACGAAGATGCACGGCCTGGGAAACGACTACGTCTACCTGCTTCCGAAGGAGGAGATGGACTGGCCGGAGGTGTCCAGAAGGGTCAGTGACCGCCACTTCGGTGTGGGCAGCGATGGCCTCATCCTCGCTCTGCCTTCGGCGGTTGCCGACATGAAGATGCGCATGTTCAACGCGGATGGTTCCGAAGCCGAGATGTGCGGCAATGGCATCCGTTGCGTGGTGAAGTTCGCCCTGGAAGAGGGCCTTGTCCCGGGCGACCGCGAGACCGTGACGGTCGAGACGTTGGCCGGGATCAAGACCCTTCAGCTGTTCCGTGAAGGAGGGGTCATCGCGGCCGCGCGGGTCGACATGGGGCCACCGAACTTCGAGCCCTCGTCTCTGCCCGCGAACGTTGAAGGGCCGGGTCCTGTGATCGACCTTCCCCTGACGGTGGATGGCACCGAGCTGAAACTGACCCTCGTGAGCGTGGGCAACCCGCACGCCATCCACTACATCGACCACGACCCGGATGGCTTCCCCCTGGAACGCATCGGGCCGATGGTCGAAAACCACCCCCTCTTCCCGCGGCGCACGAACTTCCAGGTGGTGCAGGTGCTGGACCGTGGCCATGTGAAGCACCGTGTATGGGAGCGCGGCTCGGGCATCACCCTCGCCTCGGGGACGAGCGCGACCGCTGTTGCCGCCGCCTCCCACCTGCGCGGGTTCACGGGCGATCGGCTGGTTGATTCGCTGCCGGGCGGTGACCTGGTGCTCGAGTGGGATGGCCAGGGCTCGGTGTTCATGACTGGCCCGGCGACTCGCGTCTTCGATGCGGAATGGTACGACGCATAGGCTTGCCGGCCTCCTGATTTCAGGGCGCCATTTCCCTGATTGTTTCCAATCAGTACGTCCGGGACTATCTGGATGTGCGATGCTGGCCACAGCCGCTACCCGGCGCCGGGAGGCATCCAGCCGTGAAACTGCAGTCGGTCCTGGCCGCAAAAGGCCCCCAGGTCTTCACTATTGACGAAGAGGCATCGATCCCCGACGCCATTGGCGTCCTCGCCCGGAACAACATCGGCGCGCTAATCGTCGTCGAACCGTCCGGCGGGCCGTGCGGGATCCTCTCCGAGCGCGACATCATCCGCCACATCGCCGCGGATGCGGACCCGGATGAGGCCACGGTTGGCGACTGGATGACCAGCCCGGTCACGGTCGCCTCACCCTCGGATGACCTCGAATCCGTCCTCCACACCATGACCACGCGCCGGTTTCGCCACATCCCCGTGGTCGAGGGCGGCCAGCTCGTGGGGATGCTGACGATTGGCGACATGGTGAAGGCCCAGCTCAACGAGTATCGCGGCGCCGTCGAGACCCTTGAAACGCAGTTGATGGACGCATGAGCAGCGACGACTCTGCCGACGGGTTGCGCATCGCCATCATCGGCGCGGGCCCGGCCGCCTTCTATGCCGCTGAGGCGCTGCTCTCCTGTGGACAACCTGGCCTGCGGGTGGACATGTTTGACCGGTTGCCGACGCCGTTCGGCCTGGTCCGGCACGGTGTCGCTCCGGACCACCAGAAGATCAAGACGGTCACGAAGGCCTTCGCCCGGGTTGCCGAGAACCCACGCTTCCGCTTCTTCGGCGGGGTGGAGTACGGGCGGGACCTCTCGCTCGACGACATCCGCAAGCACTACCACCAGGTGCTCTTCGCCACGGGCGCGCAAACCGACCGCCGGATGGGGATCCCTGGCGAGGATCTGAGCGGCAGTCACCCGGCAACGGAGTTCGTGGCCTGGTACAACGGCCACCCGGACTTCCAGGGGTGCACGTTCGACCTTTCGCAGGAGCGCGCGGTCATCGTCGGTGTCGGCAATGTGGCGGTGGATGTCGCGAGAATCCTCTGCCTTTCCGGCGAGGAGATGGAACAGACGGACATGCCGCGCCACGTGATCGAGGCGCTGGCAGCGAGCCGGGTCCGGGAGGTGCACCTGCTCGGACGGCGCGGCCCCGCCCAGGCCGCCTTCACCACCCCGGAGCTGAAGGAACTGGGCCACCTCGCCGAGGCGGACCTGATCATCCGCCCCGAAGAGGCGGCGCTGGACGCGCTAAGCCGCGCCGAACTCGATGCGAGCGGCGACCGCATGCTCCAGCGCAAGGTTGAGATGATTGGGGAGTTCGCCGCTCGGCCGCCCGCGGGAAAACGGAAGCAGCTCTTCCTCCGCTTCCTCGTCTCGCCGGTCGAGCTGGTGGACAGTGGCGGGGGGGCCGTTGGCGCGCTGCGGCTCGTGCGGAACAGCCTCCGGGCCAACGAGGCGGGCGCGCTCATCGCGGAGCCCGCGGGCGAGTTCGAGACGATCCGGGCAGGCCTGGTCTTCCGCTCGGTGGGGTACCGCGGCGTGCCGCTGCCCGGCGTCCCCTTCCATGAGCGCTGGGGCGTGATCCTGAACCAGGGTGGGCGCGTCCTCGATGAGGCTAGCGGCACGGCGCTGCGCGGCATCTACACGGCCGGGTGGATCAAGCGGGGACCGTCGGGCGTCATCGGTACGAACAAACCGGACGCGGTCGAGACGGTGGCTGCCATGCTCGACGACGCCGCGGCATCCTGGACGTTCGAGCCGGAGACCGTGGACCAGCAGGCCATCCCCGCCCTGCTGTGCCGCAGAGCCGTCCGGTACGTGACTTTCGACGACTGGCGCCGGATCGACGATGCCGAACAGGCCCTAGGGGAATCCGAGGGACGCCAGCGGGCGAAGCTGGCCTCGGTCGATGCGATGCTGGCCTGCCTCGATGGCGGCGGTTCGGGGATGGCCTCGGCCGCAGGCTAGGCGCGGCGGCGGCCGGGGCGTGGCCGGGAGCGGCGCGGATGGTACGATCGGCTGACGCCCGCGGCATCCGCGGGCGCTTCCATCGAAGCTCATCCGGGGATAGCCACATGAAGTTCGCGAAGCGCGTGGAGTCGCTCCCGCCCTACCTGTTTGCCGAGATCTCCAAGAAGATCGCCGCGAAGCGCGCGGAGGGCATCGATATTGTGACGTTCGGGATTGGCGACCCCGACCTGCCAACGCCGCGGAACATCCTCGATGCGCTCCACCAGGCGGCCGAGGAGCCGGTGAACCACCGCTACCCGGAGTCCGAGGGCCTGCCCGAGCTGCGCCAGTCCATCGCCGACTGGTACGAGCGCCGCTTCGAGGTGAAGTTCGACCCCATCAAGGAGACCCTCCCACTGATCGGGTCAAAGGAAGGCATCGGGCACATCGCCCTGTGCTTCATCGACCCCGGCGATATCGCGCTCGTCCCCGACCCCGGTTACCCGGTCTACGAGATCGGCACCATGTTCGCGGGTGGTGCCAGCTACAAGCTGGATTGCACGCGCGAAAGCGGCTGGAAGCCGGACCTCGACGCCATTCCCGCGGACGTCGCCGAAAAGGCGAAGGTGCTCTGGCTGAACTATCCGAACAACCCGACCGGCGCCGTCGCCGACTTCGACTTCTTCGAAAGGGCCGTCGCCTGGGCGAAGAAGTACGACGTGGCCATCCTCCACGACAACCCGTACTGCGACGTCGCCTACGACGGGTACAAGCCGATCAGCATTTTCCAGGTCCCGGGCGCCCGGGATGTCGCCGTCGAGTTCAACTCGTGGTCGAAGATCTACAACATGACGGGCTGGCGGATCGGGATGATCGTGGGGAACCCGCAGATGGTGGATGCGCTGATGCGGGTGAAGTCGAACATCGATAGCGGCATTCCCCAGGCGATCCAGAAAATGGCAATCGAGGCGGTCTACGGTCCGCAGGACTGCATCGATGAGCACAACGCCATCTACCAGCGCCGGCGCGACCGGATCGTGGAGGTCCTGCGCAAGTGCGGTCTGGAAGTGGATACGCCGAAGGCATCGCTCTACGTATGGGCGAAGCTTCCCGGCGGGGTCACCAGCGCCGACTACGCCGCCCGGCTGATCGA
>CAZRUZ010000148.1:0-6591 GCA_964603275.1 uncultured Anaerolineaceae bacterium
GCGCGAGCTTGGCCTCCGGCAGCGCCGTCATCCCGACGATGCTCGCGCCCCAGCCCCGCTGCAGTTCGCCTTCGGCCCGAGTCCCAAACGCCGGCCCCTCGATGACCACGTACGTGCCGCCACCGTGGATGGCCGCGCCCGCCCGCGCTGCAGCCGCTGCCGTTGCACCACGCAACGCCGCGCAGAACGGCTCGGCAAACGCGACGTGTGCCACCACGCCACCGCCGAAGAACGTCGCCGGCCGCGTCCCGTGGGTCCGGTCGATCAACTGGTCAGGCGTGACCAGGTGGCCCGGCGCGTAGTCCTCCCGCAGGCTGCCAACCGCCGAAACCGCGAGCACGCGCTCCACGCCCAGCTGCTTGAGTGCCCAGAAGTTCGCCCGCTGTGGAAGCTCCGACGGCAGCAGCCGGTGTCCCTCTCCGTGCCGCGCGAGGAAGGCAACCCGCGTCCCGCCGATCTCCCCCGTCCGGATCACGCTGCTGGCCGGACCGTAAGGGGTCTCGATGCGGATGTCCTCAGTCGCGCCCAGCCCGGGCATCTCGTAGAACCCTGAACCGCCTATCACCGCGAGAGGAATCGAAACCGGCACCTGCACCCGTCCGTAAAGACTGTCCAGAGTGTACGTCGATCGCTTCCTTTATGGCTGCGCGAGAAGCCCCGCCAGGCTCCGGCTGTACGGTGGCCACGCCACCCCCACCTCCGTGACGATCCCCGTGATCAGCTCCGCGGGCGTGACATCGAAGGCGGGGTTGTACGCGCCGGCCCCCGCCGGGCTCCACCGCACTCCCGCGAACCCGCCGACTTCAGCCGCCGGCCGGAACTCGATCGGGATCCCGGCGCCGTCGGCGCACGCCGGGTCGATGGTCGTCCGCGGCGCGGCGATGTAGAACGGGACGCTGTGCCGTGCCGCCGCCAGTGCAAGGCCGTACGTCCCGATCTTGTTCGCGCTGTCGCCGTTCATGGCGATGCGGTCCGCGCCGGTGACCACCACCTGCACCAGCCCCGAGGCGATCAGCGCGGCCGCCGCCGTGTCCGGCAACAGCGATGCTGGCACTCCCGCCCGCAGAAGCTCCCAGGCGGTCAGCCGCGCGCCCTGCAGCAGCGGCCGCGTCTCTGTCGCGTAGCAGTGCCTCACCCGCCCCACCTCGTGCGCCGCGAGGATCACGCCGACCGCCGTCCCGATCCCGCCGGTCGCAAGCCCGCCCGCGTTGCAGTGTGTCAGGATGCCGGCGCCCTCCGGTACCAGCCCAGCGCCGTAGCCGGCCAGTGCCAGGTCCTCCGCCACGCGCCGCTCCATGTGGCCCGCCACGAAGTCCCACAGCCGCTCCCGGCGTGCGTCCCCTGCATCCGCCACGGCCAGTGCAGCCGCGAGCGCCGCTCGGGCGCCCCACGAGAGTTCCACGGCGGTGGGCCGGGTCCCGCCGATCTGGTGGGCCGCCTCCCGCAGAGCCTCGTCCGATGTCCCCCGCTCTTCCCCGGCGATCGCCATCCCCGCGGCCCCGCAGGTCCCAAGGAGCGGCGCCCCGCGCACCCGCAGCGAGGCGATCGCCTCGCACATCGCGTCGACCGTCTCGATCCGCCGCCACAGCTCGCGACCGGGCAGTTCTGTCTGGTCGAGGATTTCGACGGCTGGCCGTTTGAGCCGGATCGGGTTGATGGGGACCATGCCCCGAGTCTACTCGGGCGCCGGGCTCTGCTCCTTCACCGAACGCTCGAGCAGCGCCAGCTGTTCCCGTAACACAGCCCGCTTGCGGGCGTTCATCCCGCCGACAACAGCGTCGAGGTGTCCCTGGAGTGCCGTCTTGATCCGATCCACCAGCGCAGTCCCCGATGTGGTCAGCTCCAGCCGGACCGCCCGCCGATCGTCCATGTCCCGCCGGCGTGCCACAAACCCCGCTCGCTCCAGCCGGTCCAGGACCCCCGTCACGGTCTGAGACTGCTGCGAGAGCTGTTCCGACAGGGTGCGCGGCCGCGGCCGGTCATAACCATCGATGGCCAACAGCGTCATCGCCTGGACGAACGTCACGCCTTCGTCGCGCGAAAGCCGCGTGTCCAGCTCGCGGACGACGGCATTCGTCGCCCGGTACAGTCCGGAAAGGAGCGCAAGGTCGTCCGCTACTGTCGCGTCCATCCACAACATCGTAGCAGCGCATCGGCCGCCAACCGGGTGAGCGCAGGCATCCGCCCGGACTTGTAACCCGGTTGCCCGCCGCCGTCCGCCGGACGGCCACCGCTCAGTACGTAATGACGCTCGCCACCCGGTACCCGGAGAGCCGCCCCC
Source organism: uncultured Anaerolineaceae bacterium (assembly GCA_964603275.1). Taxonomy (GTDB): domain Bacteria; phylum Chloroflexota; class Dehalococcoidia; order Tepidiformales; family Tepidiformaceae; genus Amarobacter. Next base: position 2,282 of record CAZRUZ010000148.1, read on the forward strand.
TCCCGCCGAGCGCCGTCAGTTCGATCGCAAAGGCCAGCCCCGCCACCTCGCCACCAATGATTTCCACCAGCTTGGCCGCTGCCAGGGCCGTCCCCCCGGTGGCCAGCAGGTCATCCACAATCAGCGTCCGCGTGCCTCGCCCGAGTGCATCTTCGTGAATGTCGAGCCTGCTCTCGCCGTATTCAAGCGAATACTCGACCGACTGGCGGGCGGCAGGCAGCTTGCCCGGCTTGCGCACCGGCACGAACGGCAGCCCGAGGCGCTCCGCCAGCGGCGCCCCGAAGATGAAGCCGCGCGATTCGATCCCCACGATCGCAGCCGCGTCCCGCTCCCTGGCCTCGCGTTCCATGGTGTCGAGCACCGCCCGGAACGCGGCTGGCTCGCCAAGCAGAGGCGTGATGTCGCGGAAGAGGATCCCGGGTTGCGGGAAGTCCGGGATGTCGCGGATGTGCGCCTTGAGGTCCACGGCCCGGATGATACCGCACCCGGGCCGTGGCGCCCGCTATGCCGCCAGGAACCCCAGCTGCTCCCACCGCTGGCCCAACAGCGCCTCGTGCGGCACGCCCAGCCAGCGCTCGATCACGGTCGCGTACACGCTCCGGAAATCGGTCGTGTACGGAACGTTCCCGTTGTCCACGAGGGCAGAAAGGTCCGGTGCGTCGCCGTACAGGCCCTTCTGCACGCCGTTCCCCAGCGCGAACATCACGCTCGCCGCCCCGTGATCGGTCCCGCGGTTTCCGTTCTCTTCCACCCGGCGGCCGAACTCGCTCCAGGTGAGCACCAGCACGTCGTCTGCCTTCCCGTGGGCTGCCAGGTCCTGCTGAAACGCCGTCAGGCCGCCGTCCAGGGTCTCCATAAGCGCCTGGTGGTCCTCCGCCTGTCCGTTGTGCGTGTCGAAGCCACCGAGCGTGATATGTCCGACACGCATCCCCAGGTCACCGACGATCGCCTCCGCCAGCAGCGATAGCCCCGAACCGAACGATGATGACGGGTATTGCACCGCCGGCGTGTACGCAGCCGCCGCGTCCTTCAGCATCTCCGAGCTCGACATCGCGGTCTCCGCCGTCGTCTCCAGGAGCGCGCCATACGGCGAGGTTGCCGGGTACTGCTCATAGAGCTTCAGCAGCGTGGAGGTCCTGGCCTGGGTCGGCTCCGCGAGCTTCCCCTTCACCTTGATGCCGTAGTCAGCCGCCTTCTGCACTGAGGGCACGGCAATTTTCGACGAGCGCATCTCAGCCGGGGTCGAAGTCCCTACGTTGAACCCGAAGAACGGGTCGTGCTGGTCGCCTTCCATCGCCTCCAACGTCCGGCCGAGCCATCCCGTATCGACCCGGAGCTCCGGGTCTCCCGCCTGCCAGATCGCCATCGACTTGAAGTGGCTGTAGTTCTGCGATGGGTAGCCGACACCGCGGACTACCGCCAGCTTCCCCGAATCCCATAGCCCCTTCAGCCCGGTCAGCGATGGGTGCAGCCCGTATCCTTCAACCAGCGGCAGGACGCCATCCTCCGGAAGCGCCAGTGTCTTGCGGGCCGATCGGTAGACCGCGTTTGACGCCGGCACCACGGTGTTTAGCCCATCGTTGCCGCCGGCCATCTGCACGAGCACGAGCGTCTTCTTATTGTTCGGGTCGGCCACGTAGGCGCTGTTCTGCGCGGCGAACGCGACCGCCCCCTTGAGCAGCGACTGTGCGCTGGTCCCGATGCTGACGAGCGCAACCCCGCCTTTGACGAAATCCCTTCGAGTGAGCATCACCATCCTCCTGGATGTTGTTAGATCAGCTGGTATTCCGGGCTGGCGAGCACCAGGTATGCCACGGAGGCTGCCCGCTCATCCGCGTTGGTCAATTGCTGCGCGAACGCGATCAACGCCGCGCGCGATGCCGCCGGCACGTTCCCATCCACGAGTCGGCGCAGCGCTTCGTCCACCACGGCTTCCGCCGTCGGCTGGCTCTTCAGTACCGGGATCGCCAGCGCCTTCCCCCCCTGAAAGAGCGAGGTATCAAGGAAGTTGAGCCGGGCAAAGAACGTCCCCGAAGAGAGCCACGCCGCGCCACCGGGCCAGCCAGCCACGTTCGGCGGGTTGAAGAGCTGCTGGTCCATCGCCGTCGCTGCCGTGAGGTTCGGGAAGCTCGTCTCAAGCTCCAGTCCCCTGATCGCGCCGACGACAAAATCAACGGGGCTGCGCACCAGTCCCCGGTACGCCCGCGTCGAGTAGAACTCGTCGCTCACCAGGATCGCTCGCACCACCTCGCGGACACTGTGCCCGGAGGAATTCCACACGCCGATCAGCCGCTCGATGACGGCCTCATCCGGGTCCCGGTATGCGAACTCCCGGAACAGCCGCCGCACGATGAAGCGGCCCGTCGCGGCCTGTTCCATGATGATTGCGACGATGTCCTCGCCTCCGAAGTTCCCTGTCTTGCCGAGGAACGTCTTGGTCCCCGAATCGTGGAGCTTCGCCTGCATGTAGAACGAGGGCTGCCACGCCGCGATCTGCTGGTCGCGCCACTCCTGCACTTCCTCGGCCGTCAGGCCTTCCGGTGGCTTTTCGGTGGGCCGCGAGAACCTCCAACCCGTGAACGCCCGTGCGCTCTCCCGGACGTCGTCCTCCGTGTAGTTGCCTTCGCCCATCGAGAACAGCTCCATCAGCTCCCGGGCGTAGTTCTCGTTCGGGTGCTCCTTCGTGCTATCCACGGTGTTCAGGTAGATCATCATCGCGGCGTCTTTGCTGACCGCCTGGAGCAGGTCGTCGTAGTTCGCCAGCGCCAGCGAGCGATAGAGCTCGTTTTGCGTGACCAGCAGCTTCGCCAGTCCGCCGCCAACCCCGCTCACCCCGCTCACCAGCAGCCCGTGCCAGATGTAGGCCATGCGCTCCTCCAGCGGGCGCGCCGTGTAACTCATCCGCATCAGCCACCATCGCTGGATGTCCCGGACGAGGGGTGGCCGTTTCTTGTCCAGCCCCGGGCCCGGCGTCGTCAGATTGAATCCCGCGGCCGCGATCCGGCCGTCCAGCGCCGCGTTGTCGATCGTCCCAAAGTCGAGCAGCCGCTCTGCCGCCTGTTCGCGAGTCAGCGCCGCGAACTCCTCGATCTGCGCCGGGTTCCCGCCCCAGCCCGCCCGCCGCAACAGGTGCGCCGCCCGCGCCAGCGGATCGGCGACGAGTTCCAGCGGCTCCGGCCCGGGCGTTGCGCCATCGGTGGCCACACCCGGCACGACCACGCTGTTTCCCCCCGTCCCTTCCGACCCGAGCGTGTGCGTGGCGGCGTACCCGGCCGCACCGGCCACGCCGCCTGCCGCGGCGGTCACAGCCCCGGCGAGCAATGCGCGGCGGCTGGCCCGGCGCCGCAGGAGCGTCCCTGCTCCGTTGTTCTCGGCATTCGCCATGGCTACCCTCCTGAGGTCCCGTCCCTGTACTGCGTATCCTATGGCGGCAACGGGCAGGAAAGTTACGGCGTAATCCAGAATTCCTGCGGACTTCAAACGATTCGTCGCTGGTGCAGGTGTTCCGGAGCCTTGCCCTCAGTCCTGTTCCAGGCCCAGACCTCGCAGGAATGCCACGTTGTTCGGCTCGCGCCCGAGGAAGTCGCGCACCAGGTACCCCCCGTCGACTGTCCCGCCGCGCTCCAGGATCGTCTTTCGATAGTGCATCCCGGTCGCCGTGTCGAGCGGGCTCGTCTCCTCGAACCGCGTGTACATGTCGTCGCCGAACACGTGCGACCAGAGGTACCCATAGTACCCCGCGTCGTACCCGAACAGGTGCCCGAACCCGGACTGGAAGTGCGTCCCTTCGGTGTACGGAAAGGCGGTGATCTCGTGCAGTTCCCGGAGCGTTGCCGTCGTGTCTCCGCCGAACCCGGGCGAGTGATACGTCAGGTCCAGGGTGGCGAAGAATAGCTGCCGCAGCGTCATCACGCCGCTGTTCAGGTTCTTCGCCGCTACCATCGATGCAACCAGCGAAGCGGGCAGTGGCTCTCCCGTTTCGAAGTGCCGGGAGAACCCCGCCAGCACCCCGGGCTCCCAGCACCAGTGTTCCAGCATCTGGCTGGGCGCCTCCACGAAGTCCCGTTCTGTCGCCGTCCCGCTGAACCGCGCCCGCCGCGCCCGTGTCAGCGTCTGGTGCATGATGTGCCCGAACTCGTGGAAGAACGTCACCACCTCGGTGTGCCGCAGCAGCGATGGCTGCGTTGCGGAAGGCTTCGTGAAGTTGGCGACGATGGCGCTCACCGGCTTCTGATAACCCCCTCCCGGCAGGGTTCGCCCCCGCCGCAGCGTGAATGCCGCCGCGTGCCCGTACTTGTTCGGCCGCGGGA
>CAZRUZ010000149.1:0-2286 GCA_964603275.1 uncultured Anaerolineaceae bacterium
GGAACGCCTCGTCGGGGTTGGATTCGAGCATGGGCACGTGCTTATAGGCGGCGGCATGGTAGACCAGCTGCGGCCGGACCTGGTTGAAGACTTCGTTGACCTTGCGCTCATCGACCACGCTGGCGGGCCAGAGCTTGATGATGGTCTGGGGGGAGATGGCGGCAAGCTCGGCGGCGAGGTCGAACAGACCACTTTCGTTGTTGTCGAGGAGATGAAGCTCGACCGGCTGGAAGGTGACGACCTGGCGGCAGAGCTCGGAACCGATAGAGCCGGACGCGCCCGTGACCAGGACGATGCGGTCGTTCACCGACTGGCGGCACGCCTGGTAATCGATCTCGACCGGCTCGCGGCCGAGGAGGTCATCGAGCGTGATCTCGCGGAGGCTATCATCGCGGGGGACGCCATGCACCCAGCGCTCGACGCCGGAGACGATGCGGACCGGGATGCCGGAGGCCTGGCAGGTGGCGACGATAGAGCGGATGGTGGCCCCGGCGAGCCGGGGCATGGCAATGGCGACGGCATCGGCGCGGCGGGCGTGAATCTCTTCCTGGAGTCCCGAGACCGGGCCGAAGACGCGCAAACCATGCACGCGCCGGTTGACCTTGCGGGGGTCGTCATCGAGGTAGCCGATCGGCTGGTAGTTGAGGCCCGGGCTGTTCTGGAGCTCGCGGGCCAGTGCCTGGCCGGTATGGCCGGCGCCGAGGATCAGGAGGCGCTGGGAGGCCTGAGCAGCGCGGGGGAGACGAAGCAGAAGGCGGGTACGCATCTTGACGAAGGCCATGCCGGGGAAGATGAGCGCGCCGGCGATGAGGATGACCGAGAGCGGGAGATCGCGTTCCCTGACCCAGAAGTTCACCCCGAAGATCAGGAGGGTGGAGAGCAGTACCGGGCGAAAGAGCGCGAGGATGTCGCCGAGGCTGCCGTAGCCCCAGACTGTCCTGTAGACGCCGAAGATGTAGTTGGCGACGACGTAGAGCGCAGCGATGAGGGGGAAGATCTTGAGGACGAACTCGAGGTTCTGGCGGGGAACCTCGGCATCGAAACGGAGAAGCAGGGCCGCGGCATAGGCCAGGCCGATGACCATGACATCGGCCGCGGCCGCGCCGACGATCCGGAAGGACTCGCTGCTAATGAGCCGGGCGCGGGACGAAGTGGCGCTCATCGCGCGCCGCTCCCGGTGAGGACCTGGAGGAACGTGCGGGCGAGGATCTGAAGGTCGTTCAGCACAGAGTGGTTATCCACGTAGCGGAGATCGTAGGTAACGGTTTCGTCATAGGTCAAATCTGACCGGCCGTTGCACTGGGCGAGTCCGGCAATGCCGGGCGGCACGAGGTGGCGGCGATGATACTCCGGCGGATACTGGGCGACGATCTCCGGGATCTCGGGGCGCGGGCCAACGAGGGACATATCGCCCTTGAGGACGTTGAGCAGGTTCGGGAGCTCATCGATGGAGGTCTTGCGGGCGAAGGCGCCGAGGCGCGTGATGCGCGGGTTTGGCTGATCGGGCGGGGCGAAAATGAAGGTGGCGAAGTCCTCGACCTGATACTGGTCTTCCCGGCCGGGCGGCGCGTGCTTCATCGTGCGGAGTTTGATCATGGTGAACTGCCTGCCGTTGAGGCCGACGCGGCGCTGGAGGTAAACCGGGTTACCGCGAAGCTCGATGGCGAGAGCTCCGGCCGCGATGAGCACCACGGGCACCCAGATCGGAGCCCCAAGGATCGTGAGTACGACATCGAAAACCCGCTTTGCCACACCCCTGAGGGTATCGCGGGCACGTTCTACGGCGAAGATGCGGACTGCCACCCGGCGGTGAGCTCAGCGCAACGCGGTCTTGACTCCCCCCATGACGCGGCGCTGGCGCTCGACGGAGTAGTACATGTAGGCGATGTAACCCACACCGACAGCGGCAAGCGTTATGGCGAGTGGCAAGCCATCCCGTCCAAGTGCCTCCCAGGCGTAACCCAGGGCGAGCAGGAGGCCGGTGGTGAGATGGGCGATCGCGGTGAGGGCATTGGCCGGCGCAAGGTCGAACGGCTCATCGTGGTGGCGCCAGACGATACGCGAGGCGTTGAGCCAGAGGGGGATGCCGGCCAGCGCGGCGAGGGACATCACCGGGGCAAGGTCGAGCAGGACCAGCGCGACGATGGCGATGAAGGGAAGGGCGCCGAAGACCGGGTAGAGCCGGGCAGCGCGCTCGCGGCCGAGGCGGACGACCAGTGTGCGCTTGTTGGTGGCCGCGTCAGCGCGGAAGTCCGGGAACTCGTTGATGTAGAGGACGAGGGCAAT
>CAZRUZ010000149.1:2386-6571 GCA_964603275.1 uncultured Anaerolineaceae bacterium
GGAGCGAGAGGGTCCGCGTGGCTTCACGCCAGGCGCCGAAGCGTTTGCGGACTTCGGCAAGGTCGCCGGCGGCGGCGGCGTTCGCTTCGAATTCGACGACGGTGGGGGGCATGCCGGCGACGATCTCGCCGAAGATGCGCATTTTCACCTCGACCGGGGTGATGCGGATCGCATCGAGGATATCGAGCTGCCCGGCGTTCTTGAGATGAGCCACGATGGGCGAGGGGCCACTCACCATTTCGAGCGCACGCGCCCGCTCATCCGGGTCGTGGACGATCTCGGCGCGGCCGGTGATTTCGATCTCGCGCCAGCCGTTCTGGTCGGTGCGGCGATCCAGGACGAGGAGGGAAATGGACGGGTCGTTGACGATCTGGAGTGTCTTGGGATCGCCTTTCATCGACGAGGCGTAGACGGTGAAATCGCCGTCGACGGCGAAGTGCATCATGCGGGAGCGGATACGGGAACCCGCGCGGGTGCTGACGGCCATCTCATCGATGGCGTTCAGCGAATCAAGGATCTCTTCGTGGGTGTGGTTGCCAACAACGATCGTCCCGGCCATGTGCGTCCTTTTCTCGTTGATACCGCGTGGTGATGGTGATAGCACCGCAAGCCGCTACGACGAAGTGCGGCGCTTACATGGCCCGCGTCAAGGCGGATTCGCCAGCAGTCCGAGCGAAACGGCGGCTACGCCCCACTCGCCTGGAGGAGAACCACGGCGGTCGCCGCCATGGCCTCGCCACGGCCAACGGCATCGAGGCCCTCGGCGGTCTTCGCCTTCACGCTGACCTGAGCCGGGACAAGGCCGGCTATCTCGGCAATGCGCTCGCGAAGGTGAGGAATGTAGGGCGCGAGTCTCGGCCGCTCGGCGCGGACGATGCTATCGATATTGGCGATCGTCCAGCCGGCCGCGGCGGCGAGCTCGATGGCCCTGCGGAGGAAGTCGGCACTATCAGCATGTGCGTAGCGCGGGTCACCCGGGGGGAAGTGCTGGCCGATGTCGCCGAGCGCTGCGGCGCCGAGGATGGCATCGGTAATCGCGTGGAGGAGGACATCGGCGTCACTGTGGCCGATGAGGCCGGGGCCGTCTTCGATAATGACGCCGCCAAGGATGAGCGTGCGGCCATCGTCGATGCGGTGGAGGTCTTCGCCGATCCCGATGCGGGTCATGACAGGGTCCCCCTTTGCCGGAGGATGGCGGCCGCCAGATCGAGGTCGCGCGGGTGGGTGATTTTCAGGTTCTCGGTGCTGCCCTCGGCGACAGCGCACTCGAGGCCGAGGCGGCTGAGCATCGCGGCATCGTCGGTCTCGTCGTTGTCGCCCATGGCGGCGGCATCGAGCCATGCCTGGCGAAGGACCACCTGGGGCGTCTGGGCGGCCCAGAGCGTGGCCCGATCGGGGTGGCCGGTGATGACGCCATCGCGGACGACCTTGATGGTATCGGTCACCGGGGTGGCGGCGATGGCGCCGGGGCGTCCCCCGGCGGCGGTGAGGACCCTGGCCACGAGCTCTGGAGTGGCGAGCGGGCGGGCGCCGTCGTGGATGGCAACATAGCGGGCGGTGCACTCGCGGAGGCCGGCCTCGACACTGTCCCGGCGGCGTGCGCCCCCGGGGACGACGCGGTGGCACGCTTTCGGGCACCACTCCTCCGCCATCGCGGTGAATTCCTCGATGCGGCCGGGGGCGGCGACAATGACCAGGCAGCCGATGCCGGGAAGCGATTCGAAGAGGGAGAGCGACCAGGCAAGCACCGGCCGGCCGCACAGGTCAGCGGAGAGCTTATCGGCGGCGCCGAACCGGGTCGATGTGCCGGCTGCGACGATGACGGCGTCGAAGGTCATGGTGGCACGCTACCACCGGCCGGAATTTCGCTGTAGTTCGGCGCACAACTGGAGCCTGCTACGATGGATCCTCGTCCTCCCGGATTTTGTGCCCACCGGCCAGGAGCAACACCATGACTACAACGATCGACCAGCTGCTGACGCGGGTGACCAAGCCCGCGCGCTACACCGGCGGCGAGTGGAACACCGTGACCAAGGACTGGGACCGCACGTCCGTGCGGATCGCCCTTGCCTACCCGGATGCGTACGACATCGGCATGTCGAACATGGGCCTTGGCATCCTCTACGACATCCTGAACCGGGAGGAGGACGTGGCCTGTGAGCGGACGTTCGCCCCGTGGGAGGACATGGAGGCCGAGATGCGCGGGGCGGGGATCGGGCTCTGGAGCCTGGAGACACGCCACCCGATCCGGGACTTCGATGTCCTCGGCTTCACCCTGCAGTACGAGATGACCTACACCAACGTCCTGAACATGCTCGACCTCGCGGGGATCCCGGTGTGGGCGCGCGACCGCCGCGACGGGGACCCGATCGTGATCTGCGGTGGGAGCGGGTCGTTCAACCCGGAGCCGCTTTCGTCGTTCGTCGATGCGTTCTTCCTTGGCGAGGGCGAGGAAGCGGTGATCGAGCTCGTTGACCGCATCCGGGAATGGAAGCGGCGTGGCCTGCCCCGGCAGGAGCGGTTACGGGACCTGTTGAGCATGCCGGGCGTGTACGTGCCCGCGTTCTACGAGGCGCGATACGACGGCGTGGGACGGTTCGCCGCGCTCGAGCCGCTGACGCCCGATGCGCCCCGCGTCATCCGGCGGCGCATCGTGGAGGAGCTTCCGCCTCCCCTGGTGAAGCCGATCGTGCCGTTCCTGCAGACGATCCACGACCGCGCCTCGGTGGAGATCCAGCGCGGGTGCACGCAGGGGTGCCGGTTCTGCCAGGCGGGGATGATCTACCGCCCGGCACGTGAGCGCACTGCCGATGTGGTGGTCCAGGCGGCGCGGGACCTGATGGACAACACCGGTTACGACGAGCTCTCCCTGCTTTCGCTGAGCACGACGGACCACAGCCAGATCGTGCGGATGGTGAACACCCTCACGGACACGTTTGAAAACCTGAAGGTGGGGATCCCAAGCACGCGGGTCGACGGCTTTTCGGTCGACATCGCGAACGCGGTGGCGCGGGGGAAGAAGCACACCCTGACACTGGCCCCGGAGGCCGGCAGCCAGCGTTTGCGGAACGCAATCAACAAGCTGGTGAGCGAAGAGGACCTGCTGGGGGCGGCCGAGAATGCGTTCCAGCGGGGATGGACCGGGATCAAGATGTACTTCATGGTCGGGTTGCCGACCGAGACGATGGAGGACGTGGCGGGAATCGTGGAGATGGCGGCAAAGGTGAAGGCCATCGGCAAGAAGCATGTGGGCGGCAGGGCGAAAGTGCGGGTGAGTACGAGCAACCTCGTCCCAAAGCCACACACCCCGTTTCAGTGGGCGCGCCAGGACAACGCCGAAGAGCTGGCAGCCAAGCACTTCCTGCTCAAGGACGGGTGCAGGGCGGCGGGACTCGAGTTCAGCTGGAATGACCCTCGCGATAGCTTCGTCGAAGTGGTGCTGAGCCGCGGCGACCGGCGGGTTGGCGCCGCAATCTTCGGTGCGTGGCAGCGCGGCGCGAAGTTCGACGCGTGGGGAGAGTATTTCCGGGGCGAACACTGGACCGCGGCCTTCGAGGAGGCGGGAATCGACACGGACTGGTTCGCCCACCGGGAGATGGACGTGAGTGAGCCACTGCCGTGGGACCACATCGACAGCGGGGTGACGAAGAGCTACCTGCGCGGACAGTGGCGCGACGTGCTTTCGAACAAGACCGTGGCGGACTGCCACCACGGGACGTGCAACGTGTGCGGGATGCAGAACTTCGATGCGCTGGGAGACACCCCGGGCGTGGCCGATTGCGTGGTCAAGCTCGGGAAACTGGTGGAAATGCGCCGGGGCGCGCGGAGCTACGAGGGAGAAGCAGTCGAGCTGGTGTAGCGCGCGGGCGCAGCGGCCCGCGCAGGCAGGTCTCAAATCGCGAAGGGCCTCCCAAATGGGAGGCCCTTCGTGGTTTGACTCCGCGGGAGCGGACTATTCGTCGTCGCCGCCGATGATCGGGTCTTCTTCGTCATCGTCTTCGAAGGCGCCGATCTCCTCGTCGTCCTCATCGAGGAGGGCGACCGCGGCGGGGCGGCGGTAGCCGCCGGCTTCGCGTTCGGCAAGCATGCGCTCGAGTTCGGACTCTTCCTCAAGGAGGAGCGACTCGGGCACATCGAGTTCGGCGTAGTGCTCGCGCTTCGGCACCTCAATCTCGCTGCGGGCGG
>CAZRUZ010000150.1:0-6556 GCA_964603275.1 uncultured Anaerolineaceae bacterium
TATCGTTGTCATGGGTCCCGGGAAAGACGACGGAGTTCTCGACCTGGTTGCGGGGTAGGTAGGGGTTGTCGCCGCCACCCTCGAAGGCGAACTGGAGGACCGCCATACCGGGGTAGCCCAGGCCGTCCCGCAACGCCCGTACCTCATCCGTGATGATGCCCAGGTCCTCAACGATGATGGGGAGTTCGCCGAGCTCCGCCTCAAGGGCGCCGAAGAGCCGGGTGCCAGGGCCGGGCACCCAGCGTCCCCCCATCGCGGTGTCCTCGTGCGCGGGGATCTCCCAGGCGGCCTCGAACCCGCGGAAGTGGTCGATCCGCACGGCGTCGAAGCGATCAAAGGTCGTGCGCAGGCGCTCAATCCACCAGCGGAAGCCTTCGCGCTCGATCGCATCCCAGTCGTAGACGGGGTTCCCCCAGCGCTGTCCGGTTTCCGAGAATGCATCGGGCGGGACGCCGGAGACCACGGTGGGGTTGCCATCCGCGTCAAGCTTGTACAGGTGCTGGTTCGCCCAGACATCGGCACTATCGCGGTCGACGAAGATAGGCAGGTCTCCCCAGAGCTCGATGCCGCGCTCCGAGGCGTAACGGCGGAGCTCGGACCATTGCCGGTCAAAGAGGTATTGGAGGAAGCGGTGGTAGTCGACCTCCGCCGCGAGCGCCGAGCCCGGCTCAACCAGGACGCCACCCGGGCGGCGGTGCGCCTCTTCCCAGAGCCACCAGGGCTCGCCGGCTGCATCGCGCAGGGCCGCGAACACGGCGTACGTCCGCAGCCAGGGCTGGCGTGCTTCGAACGCGTCGAGTTCGTTCAGGCGGTCCGCGCCAGCGAAACGCTCGAACGCGCGGCGAAAGAGCGGTGTCCGGTACTCCCGGCGGGCATCGAAATCGACAACATGTGCGGGCGTGGAACGGGCTGGCTGTGATGGCGCGGCATCGAGGAAGCCATCGCGGACCAGCCTCTCGACCGAGAGCAGGTCCGGGTCACCGGCAAAGGCAGAACGCGCGGCGTACGGCGAGTTGTTCGGGCCTGCCGGGCCGATCGGGAGCATCTGCCACAGGCGTTGCCCCGACGCGGTAAGGAAGTCGATGAAGCGGAGCGCGTCGTCGCCGAGATCGGCGGAGGGGAGCGAGGTCAGGTGCAGCAGGACCCCCGCCTTCCGGGAGCGGTTGAGGGCCCTGCCAGCCGGGCGGGTCAGCTGAACGCCCTTTCGAGCTCGTCGAGCCCGATCCGGCAGACACGGCGGCCGTGCGCGCGGAGGGCATCCAGGTCGCCCTGGGCCTGGGCGGCCTCAAGCTCCCCGAAGGTGTAGAGCTGCCCGGGTACCGGCCGGTCATGGGGTGGCTCATCCACCACCTGGATGAAGACACCGGTGTTCGGGCCGCCTTTGTGCAGCTGGCCGGTTGAGTGGAGGAAGCGGGGGCCGAAACCGAGCGTGGTCGCCACCCTGTACCTGTCCCGCAGCTGGTGCCGGACCCGGGAGAGGCGCGCGGCGATGGTCGGATTGCGCGGCAGGAATGCAAGAATGGCGACGTAGTCCCCGGGCCGAACCGTTTCGAGCACGGATCCGAGGGCGGGAGTTGCCGGATCCCCTCCCCTGCCGGCGAGGACGGCGGCGGTCGCCTCCTTCGCCCCCTGCACGTTCGGCTGATCGAACGGGTTGACCCCCAGCACGTGGCAGGCAATCGCCGTGGCGAACTCCCAGCGCCAGAACTCCGCGCCAATGGCAGCGGGGCCGTCGTACGGAATGCGCAGGACGGGCTGTCCCGCGGCCTCGAGCCCGCTCAGCGTCCCGTCATCGCCAAGTACAACAAACAGCCGGTCGGTCCCATAGACACCGGGAGGGCCCGGGCATTCGGATTCCACGGGGACGATGCCATGGCCCTGCTTGCCGCTCGACTCGGCAACGAGTTGCTCGATCCAGTGGCCGAGCAGTTCAACCTCCGGCGGGAGCACGAGCGTGAGCTTGTCGCGGCCGGCAAGAGCAGCCTCGCCAAGCGCGGCGCCCAGCCATGCGCCCGGGTTCAGGCGGGCAGGGATACCCGGTTCGCAGAACCCGGCGATGCGCTCCGCGCCTTCGAGAAGGCCGCCTGCATCGATCCCGCACAGGACAGCGGGCACGAGGCCAAAGCAGGAGAGGGCGGAGTACCTGCCGCCGATCTCGGGGTAGTTCAGGAAGACCGAACGGAACTCGCGCTCGCGGGCGACCTGCTCGAGGTGCGTCCCGGGGTCCGTGATAGCAATGAAGTGCCTTCCGGAAGGGACTTTCTCCCAGAAGTAGGCGAGGTGGCTCAGAGTCTCAACGGTGCCACCCGACTTGCTGGAGACGATGAAGAGAGTGCGGTCGAGGTCGATTTGCGACTCCACCTCCGCCATCTGCCGGGGGTCCGTGGAGTCGAGCACGATAAGGCGCAGGCCATCAGTATCCGGGAAGGCCTGGTGCATGACTTCGGCGGCCAGGCTGGAGCCCCCCATCCCGAGGAGCAGGGTTGTCTGGAACCCTTCAGCCACCAGATCCCGGCGCAGCGTTTCGAATTCCTGGAGACGGGGGCCGATCTCGCGCTGGATGCGGAGCCAGCCGAGGCGGTCACTCACCTCGCGGGGATGGTCGCTCCAGACGGTGTGGTCTCCCTCCCAGATGCGATCGATCACGCGATCACGGTCGAGTGCCTCAAGCCGTGCGGCGATCGCGTCTTCGAGGGATGGATCCACGCCTGCTCCTCCGTGGCGGCAGCCAACCCCTACACCATACGACAGGTACGGCTAGCGGTGAGCGGCGACGCCCGGAAGACCGGCATCCTGGCCGCAGGCGCCCGCCCCGCCCGGCAGGAGGACCTCGCCATCCAGCGCGATCTGGTCCGCCCGAAACAGCAGTCCCGCCCAGCGGCGCCTGGTCTCGTCGATCGGGCGCGACTGACGCCCCCGGATTGTGCCCGCAACTTCGTTTTGCACACCGGTAATTTCGACAGCCTGTATCGGGGAAATCCCCATGTCGCGGTGGAGACGGCGGGAACAGCGGGTGACCATGCAGTACCGCGGCAGCGGCGGTTCAGAAGGCGGCGCGGGGCCTTCCGGCCGGGGATCTGGGCCCTCCGAAGACGATGTCAATACTTCAACGGGTTAGGTTCGGGTTTCTCCTTAGTGAACACAACGGGGTCGCCTGCCGAAGATGAAGACAGGCGGCGAACGGCGATTGCCGGGCCACCGGGAGAGGGCACATGACCAGCTACATCCGCACCTGCCAGCACTGTGGAGTGCCGTACGATTGGCGGCGATCACCGAGCGGGTCACTCAAGATGACCTACTGCGGGAGCCTCTGCGAGCGGGCCGGACTGGGGTTCACCATCGAGTCGCTTCTCGGCGAGGTCCAGGTGGTGCGGCTGGCGTGGCGAGATCTCCTGGCCGCGTAAGGAACAGCGCGGCGCAAGGTCATACCTGTAACCAAGAGGAGAACCGCAATGCCTGAGACGCTTACCTTCACCAACGACCCGGCGAACATCCGGGAGTGCGTCCACTGCGGGCTGCGCTACGACTGGCGCCGTTCGCCGAGCACCTCGCTGAAGATGACCTACTGCGGGTCACTACGCGAGCAGGCCGACCTTGGGTTCACGATCGACGCGCTGCTCCGCGTTGAACGCGCGCCGAGGGACCTCGCGATCGCGGCCTGAAGCCTCATCAGCCGGTAGGAACAACGAAACGCGCCTCCATCCAGGAGGCGCGTTTCGTTGTTGGGTTCAGGCGCGGGGGGCGCTACTCGCCGACCTTGGCGAAGTCACACCGGACCCAGCGGTCGGACGGGACCGGCTGCCATTCGGCGCCGAGGTGCTGGAGGTGGCCGTAGCCGCCGGCGAAGCCGATCCACTTGACCATGCCCGGTTCCAGCTCGTTCGCGCCGCTCCAGTTCCGGTACTGGAAGCCGGCCCAGCCGTTGTACGAGACAAGCTGCCCGGGCTTCACCGACGGAGAAATCTTGGCGCGCACGTCGAATGAAGCGAGGTCGTTGAAGACGCGGATCAGGTCGTCGTCCTGCACACCGCGGGCAGCGGCGTCGCCGGGGTTGATCTCGACGAAGGGCTCGCCGCGGTGCGTGCCGAGGATGACCTCGTTCGCCTGGTTCATGGTGTGAATGCTCCAGCGGTTGTGGCCAGAAGTCATGCCAATCGGGTAGTCGCCGCCCATCTTCGGGTTCGGCTTCCACACCGGCATCTCTTCACCGGCCTCCAGGAACCAGTCGTGGTCGATGTAGAACTGCGCACGGCGGGCGTAGGTGGGGAAGGGGTCACCGGACTCGGTGTGGTCGCGGAAGGGCACGTGCGTCTTGTTCGGCAACAAGGGGGATGCCTGCGAGAGGCCCATAGGCGCGAGCCCCCAGTCGATGAAGCGGACATGGCCCTTCTCACGCATCACGCGGAGGTTGGTGCCCATCGGCAGCGTCCCGGCCAGGGCCGAGTCGCGGATGATCTCGTCGTAGCGTGCGTCTTCGTTGTCGAAGTAGCCGTTCATCGAGTACACGCGCGCCAGCTCGTCGTAGCGCCGCGGGACGCCGTTGCTGCCGGTGTAGTTCTCGAGGCCGCGGGCGGCGGCAACCTCGGCGATCTTGGTGAGGAGGTCGTGGAAGATCGACCATTCGTCGCGGGCCTCTCCGGGGGGCTCGGCAGCCCGATCGCCCAGCGTGAGGTTCATCACGTGGGGCGTCGGCATGCCAAAGGTGATCTTCTCGTAGTGCTGCGCGACGGGCAGGAAGTAGTCCACGTACAGGGCGGTCTGACTCATGCGGAAGTCGAGGGTGACGATGGTCTGGAGCTTCGGCCAGAGCGTGGGCAGGAGCGCCGTCTTGCCGCCGCGGGTACGGCGAAGGGTGTTGCCGCCACATTCGATGAAGACACGCGGGGGGTTCTCGGGACGGGGCCGGTCGAGACCCTGCCACCATCCCTTTTCGAGCGCTTCGTTGAAGTAGTCGTCGAAGTCGCGGGGGAGCGTGTCGTCGCCCCACTCGCGGTTGTTCCAGCGCTCCTTGTAGCCCGCCTGCCAGTACCACCAGAACGCGGGCGGCGCCGATGAACCGCCGCCGACCAGCGTTTGGTTCGTACGGTTGATGCCACCGCGCTCCTGGCCGGACATCTTCTTGCTGATCTCGCGGATGGCGATTTCGGTGGTCGCGGTCGGGTCGAGCTGTTTGTAGGCGGCGACGGCAGCGTCGCGGGCAGCCAGCACGATCTCGCTGTTGGCGGCACCGGGGCCGGGTTTGGCCATGGCGATCGCCTGGCCATCATTCATCGCGGCGGCCCAGCAGCGGATGCCGGTGCCGTGTTTGCCCCAGTTGCCGCTGGCCGCCAGGACCAGGCACATCAC
The DNA here is from genome assembly GCA_964603275.1 of uncultured Anaerolineaceae bacterium. GTDB lineage: Bacteria > Chloroflexota > Dehalococcoidia > Tepidiformales > Tepidiformaceae > Amarobacter. The sequence goes on from CAZRUZ010000150.1 coordinate 5,347, forward strand.
GCGCTCGATCAGGTCGCCGTGGTAGAACTTGCAGGCGTTGTAGCCAAGCATGATGTTCGTCCGTTTCGCGGCGATCTTGCGGGCGAGCATGCGGATGGTCTCGGGGTGGACACCGGTGATCGCCTGCTGCTTTTCAGGCGTGTACTCCGCGTTCAGCTTCTTGCGCAGGAGCTCGAAGACCGGCGTGACCTGGACGGTGGAGCCATCGGCGAGCTTCACGTCGAAGACGCCCTCGAGGGCGATATCAAAGCCCTTCAGGAGCATGTTGGCGCGGTTGGCGAGCCGGAGCCCCTTGCCGGGCTCCCACTGGTACATCTGGTCATCGCGGCCGCCAGCTTTGACGTCAGCCTCGCGGAGGTACTTGCGAGTATCGAGCCGCACCAGGTAGCCGAAGTCGGTCTGCTCCTTGAGGAACTGCCAGTGGGCGATGTTCTCCTCGATCATCACCTGCACGAGCGCGAGGCCGAAGGCCGGGTCCGAGGCGCCGTTGATGGGCACCTGGTAGTCCGCGTGGGTGTGTGAGGCGTTGATATCCGGGGAGATGTTGACGATCTCCGCGCCGTTGTAGCGCGCTTCAGCGATGAAGTGATAGAGCGAGATTCGCGTGAAGACCGGGTTCATGTGCCAGAACAGGATGAGTTCGGACTTGAACCAGTCATCGGCGGAGGAGGTCGGGCTGAACTTGCCGAAGGTTTCGTAGAGGCCGATTGAGAAGTCGTTGAAGGAGCCCTGCAGGTCGAGGATGTGGCTGCCGACAACCGACCGGAAGCGACCGGAAGCGAGGCTGCCACCAGCCTCCGGCGTCCCTTCCTGGACGATGGAGGCGGACCCGTATTCTTCGATGGCATCCACCATCGATTCGGCGATCTCGGTGAGCGCTTGATCCCAGGAGATGCGCTCCCACTTGCCTTCGCCCCGCTCGCCTGCGCGCTTCAGCGGATACTGGATGCGGTCTGGCCCGTAGAGCGAGGCGCTCCAGGACGCGCCTTTCTGGCAGCCCATGGGATTGAAATCGGGGACGCCCTCTTCAACGGTGGCAATGGAGCCAGACTGCTCCTCGCGGACGACCACGCCGTCCTTCACGTACACGCGGACCGGGCAGTCGCCCGGGTAGCAGTCGACACAGTGAGTCCCCCAGTGGACGGAATCCCACTCCCATTTGTCCCGGTAGCCGCCGGTTACTCCGGACAGCTTTCCTGGTTGGTTCGCG
>CAZRUZ010000151.1:0-3525 GCA_964603275.1 uncultured Anaerolineaceae bacterium
AACAACGCCGCCCTCACCTACTTCATCCCCATCAAGGACTACCCGATCAGCAAGTGGCACCGCTCGATCGGCGTCAACTTCCACGCGCCGTTCTACTTCAGCCAGCTCGTCCTCGCCGATATGCTGCCGCGCAAGGCCGGCTCCATCGTCAACATCTCCTCCGGTGCCGCCATCGGCCCGGGCCGCGGCCCCTACAAGGGCGATTTCGGCCGCGGCGGCACCCTCTACGGCGCCGAGAAGGCCGCCCTCGAACGCTTCACCCAGGGCCTCGCCTCCGAGGTCTACCAGGATGGCGTCAGCGTCACCTGCGTCTCACCCTCCCAGGTCGTGCCCACCCCGGGTACCGTCCACCACCACCTCGTCACCGGCATGGATGACCCGCGCGGTGAGCACCCGATCCTGATGGCGAAGGCCGCCCTCCTGCTCGCCAGCGAGCCGCTCGACAAGGTCACCGGCCGCGTCACCTACAGCCAGGAGATCCTTCAGGAGTTCGGCTGGATCACCGATGGCAAGGGCCGTGGCGTCAACGCCAAAGGCTCCGGCTACAGCCAGATCTAGCCCCGCCCCCGCGCCAAACCCCCTCGGCCCTCCCCGGATGGTGTTCATCCGGGGAGGGCCGCACCGTTCCACCGGTTGCCCTCGCCATGGCCCGCCACGCAAACTGGCAGGTGACGGCCCCCAAGATGCTCGATAACGCCAGGCGCTTCCGCCGCTCGTTCCGTGTGGCCCGGACGGGCGCCCGCATCTACCTCGGCTACAAGCGCACCCAGCACCGGGCGCGCCGCCTCGCGCCGCCCGAAGCCGAGGCCGCCTGGGCGGCCCGCCACGATGCCGCCGCCGAATCCCTCTACCGCCTCGCGGTCGACCTTCGCGGCCTCTATGTGAAGGCTGGCCAGTTCATCGGCACCCGCACCGATGTGGTCCCGGCGCCGTACACGCGCTCGCTCTCCCGCCTGCAGGACCAGGCCCCCGCGCGCGCGCCCGCCACCGTCCGTCACACTGTCGAATCCGAGCTCGGGCGGCCGATTTCCGAGCTGTTCGCCACGTTCGATGACACCCCAATCGGCGCCGCCTCGCTCGCCCAGGTCCATCGCGCCACCCTCCCGGATGGCCGCGAGGTCGTCGTCAAGGTCCAGTACCCCGAGGTCGGCGGCCTCGTCCGGCTCGATGTCCGCAACCTTCGCACCATCGTCCGCCTCGTCGCCTGGCGCGAGCCCAACTTCGATTTCCGCACCGTCGTCAACGAGATCGGCCAGCAGGTCCCGCTCGAACTCGACTTCGTCCGCGAAGCCGAGATGACCCGCCGCATCCGCCAGAACCTGACCGCCCTCCCTGGAGTCGTCGTCCCGCAGGTCGTCGATGGCTACGTCGCGAAAAAGGTGATCGTCACCGAGTACCTGCACGGCGCCCGCCTTCTCGACCGCGAGCGCCGCGAGGCGATGGGCATCGACCCCACCGCCTTCGCCCGGACCGTCGCCGAAGCCTACGGCCACCAGATCATGGTCGACGGGCTGTTCCAGGCCGACCCCCACCCGGGCAACATCCTCGTCCTCCCCGGGGGCCGCGCCGGCCTGCTCGATTTCGGCCTCACCAAGGACCTGCCCCCGGCTGCCCGCCTCGGCTTCGCGCGCCTGGTTGTTGCCCTCGGCGAACGCCATGGCGAAGGCGTCCTCGCCGCCTTCCGCGAACTCGGCGTCAAGACGAAGTCCGACCGCCCAGAGGATGTCTTCCCACTCCTCGCCGTCCTCTTCGACCCCCGCCCGCTCGATACCGACCCCTCCGCCCAGACGGCGCAGCACCGCAACACCATGGCGGCCAACCCGATCGAAGCCATCCCCGGCGACCTCGTCCTCCTCGGCAGGGTCATCGGGCTGCTCCGCGGCGTGTGCGCCTCGCTGGGTACGCCGCTTAGCCCCATGGAGATGCTGCGCCCGTTCGCCACGCAGGCCCTTGCCGCGGCGGACCCGCACTCGCCCCCGGCCACCGGCCCGGTGTAGGCTCCACCATCGACATGCGCGACCTCGGACAGGGACGCACCGCTATCGCTGAGAGCACCTGGGACTGGATGCTCATCCGCGAGCCCGATGGCTCTCTCCTGCTCTCGGTCGTCTGCGGCTCAATCGGCATCTACGAAGTCGATGTCGTCCTTGATGCGGAACAGACCGCCGCCTTCGAAGCGGACGGCGCCCCGGTCCTCCAGCGTCTCGCCGAAGCCGTCCGCAAGGACCCCGCCCACTACCTCGCCCTCCGCCGCGAGGCGCCCTGAAACAGTCCCGGCCAACCTGCTACGCTCTCTTCCACCACCCCACGGAGCGCGCCGCTGTGCCTTCGAACGCCGAAGAGTTCGTCCCACCATCCGCAATGGTCGTCGTCGCCCACCCCGATGATGCCGAGTTCATGGTCGCCGGAACCGTCGCCAAGTGGGCCAGCCGCGGTTGCGTCGTCACCTATGTGATCATCACCAAAGGCGACAAGGGCAGCGATGACCCCACCATGACCAGCGAACGCCTCACCACCATTCGCGAGGCCGAACAGCGCGCCGCCGGCGCCGTCATCGGCGTCACCAACTACGAGTTCATGGGCTACCCCGATGGCTACCTCCAGCCCACCCTCGAACTCCGCCGCGATGTCGCCCGCCTCATCCGCAAATACCGCCCCTATCTGCTCTTCACCTTCGACCCCACCAACCGATTCTTTAGCGACAATTATGTAAATCATCCGGACCACCGCGTCGCTGGCGATGTTGCCCTCGACGCCACCTTCCCGACGGCCCGCGACCGCCTCACCTTCCCCGAGCTCCTCGTCGATGGCTACGAGCCGTGGAAGGTGCGCCAGGTCTGGCTCGCGGGCTCCGCCCAGCCGAACGTGTGGGTCGATATCAGCGAAACCCTCGAACTCAAGAAGGCCGCCCTCCTCGCCCATCCCAGCCAGCTCGGGCCGGATGTCGTCGAATTTGCCGAGGGCTTCGCCCGCATGGCAGGGGCCGAACAAGGGATCGAGTTCGCCGAGGCCTTCCGCCGCTTCATCCTCGAAGTCGACCCCGTCCACGCCGAGGCATGATTTTGCGGCTTCACCAGTCCTTCACCGGGCAAGCGTCACCCGCGGGGGTGCTGAAGCCATTGGCTCGGTAACCGCGGGCACCCGGCAGCCCGCGTACCTCACCCGGGGAACCCCCATGCGCTATCTCCCCCTGTTCGCCATCCTCGCCATCGCCGCCCTGACCGGCTGTTCGAGCTCGGAGGACGAACCGGCGCCCACGCCCACCACCACCGAAACGACAGCAGCGACCGCGACGCCCTCGCAAACCGCGACAACCCCCGCCAGTACGGCCACCGCCACCCCCACCCAATCGCAGGCCGAACCCACCCGGGCCCGCCCGGAAAAGGAAGCGGTTCCGGGGACCGTCGACCGCGACGTGACCTACTGCACCCGCGGCGACACGGCCCTCAAAGCCGACATCTACCACCCCGAGACGCCGAATGGCGCCGCCGTCATGTTCGTCCACGGCGGCGGCTGGACCAGTGG
>CAZRUZ010000151.1:3625-6548 GCA_964603275.1 uncultured Anaerolineaceae bacterium
CTCCTCGGCACCACCGGCGGCCACGGCTACGAAGCCGGCATCACCACCCTCAACGCCGAAGTCGCCGCCGTCGTCGACCTCTTCGGGCCCACCAACCTGACCGTCGACTTCGATGGCGCCTCCGGGCAGATCATCTCCTCCGTCTTTGGCACCACAGACCGCACCTCAAAGGTGCTCCAGCAGGCGAGCCCGCTCCACAACGTCTCATCGGATGACCCGCCCTTCCTCATCATTCATGGCGAAGAAGACACCCTCGTCCCGATCCGCCAGTCAGAGCTGCTCCACGAGGCCCTCCTCGCCGCCGGCGTCGAATCCACCCTCGTCCGCGTCCAGAACGCCGCCCACGGCTTCCGGCCTCAGGGCGGCGATATCTCGCCGAGCCGCAACGAGATCACGCAGCTCATCGCGGACTTCTTCGATGAGCACCTCAACCCCTGAGCGTCATTCCCCCGGGAGCGGGCTCGCCACCCGCTCCCGCTGGTCCGCGGCAAACGGAAGCCGCAGCGGCGCATCCGCCGCCCAGTACGCGCCCGCCACGAACACCACCCCGCTGACCACGTTCCCGAGCGTCACGGGTACCAGGTTGTGGATGAACCCGCCCCACGTCACCGTCTCCGGATGGTCCATCGCCAGGGCAACGCCGAGCAGCGTCATGTTCGCGACGCTGTGCTCGAAGCCCGCGCCGAAGAACGCGAACAAACACCAGAACACCATGATCAGACGCCCGGCCTCGCTCGTCGTCCGGAACGCGCACCACACCGCCAGGCACACCAGCCAGTTGCACAGCACGGCCCGCCAGAACAACTCCGCCGCCGGCAGGCTCATCTTCGTCTCGGCCACCGATTGCACGAACCCGGACTGTGGCGCGGACCCGAGCGCGCCGCTCTGGGATACCAGCACGGCCAGCAGGAGCGACCCCGCGAGGTTCCCCGCGTAGCTCGCCAGCCACACCCCCGCCACCGCCACCGGCGAGACGGCCCGGCGCAGGACCCCGATGCTCATGACCATCACGTTGCCCGTGAACAGCTCCGAGCCGGCAACGATCACCAGCGAGAGCGCCGCCCCGAACGAGGCCCCCATCACCGTCTTCGTCCACGGCGAGCCCGCCGCGGCCAGCGGCGCCCCGACGGCGAACACCAGCACGATGGCGAAGCCGACGTAGGCACCCGCCAGGGCCGAGAGGATAAGGTATCCGTGCGGCGCCACCTTCAGGTTCGCCGCCTTCGCCGCCGCCGCCTGCTCCACCGCCTCCAGCGTCCCGTTCATCCCACCGGCTCCAGCGTGTTCGTGTGCTCGAGCAGGCGCATCACCGAAAGCGGCACCGTCTGCTGGAAGCGCTGCCGCACGAGTGCCTCGACCAGCACCGGCAGGTCCGCCACATGCACGCTATCCAGCACCTTCGCGGCGAGCCGGGCCTCTTCCCACAGGCGCCCGCCGGCGTACACCGTCACCGCCTCTTCCACCCGGTCGCCGAGGCGGATGTTCGCCCCCTGCAGGCCGATGTCGCCGATGTGGTGCTTCCCACAGGCGTGCACGCAGCCACTCATGTGGATGCGCGTACCCTTTGGCACCTGGATCCCCTTGCGCTCCAGCTCGGTCGCCAGGTTGAAGGCGTGCGTCTTGGTATCGATCAGCGAGTAGTGGCAGTAGTCGTTGCCCGTGCACGCGACAAGATTGCGCCAAACCGCCGGAGGGTTCGGCCGCAGCCTCGCCAGCAAGGGCTCGCCCAGGAACCCGGAAAGCGCCGCATCGGCCACGTGCGGCACCACCACGTTCTGATCCACCGTCAGCCGGACCTCGCCCCGCCCGTACTCCTCCGCCAGCCGTGCAAGCTCTTCCAGGTCGTCCGCCGTCGCCCGGCCAACCGGCACGTGCAAGCCGATGTAATTCAGCCCCGGCTGGCGCTGCGGGTGGATGCCCAGGTGGTCGCCCGCCACCTGGAGCCGCTCGTCCATCCCCGCTCGCATCAGCGCGAACCCGAGCCGCGCCTCCACTTCCGCCCGCAGCCGCTCCTCGCCCCACTCCGCTACCAGCCACTTCAGCCGGGCCCGCGTCCGCACCTCGCGCGGGCCGTTATCGCGAAATACCTCCGCCAGCGCGATGAAGAAGCGCACCACCTCGCCCGGCCGGAGGAACACATCGAGCGGCGTCGCCAGCCGCGGCGAGGTGCCCCCCAGCGCTCCGCCCACCAGGACGTTGAATCCCGCCACCCGGCGCCCATCCAGTTCGGCCGTCGCCGGCACAAAGCCGATGTCCTGGGTCTGCGCGTGGCCGCAGTCATCGCGGCAGCCGGCAACGGAGACATTCAGCTTGCGCGGCAAATTGCTCAGGCTCTTGCCGGCGGCACGGTGCGCCTCGGTCAGCGCCTGCACCAGCGGCGTCGAATCGAACAGCTCCATCCCATCGATCCCGGCCAGCGGGCACCCGATGAAGTTCCGCACGTTGTCCAGGCCCGTCTGGCGGGCGCTCAACCCCACCCCCTCGAGCCGCATGATCACCGCCGGGATGTCCGGCAGGCGCAGGTCCCGCAGCTGGAGTGCCTGCCGCGTGGTCAGGTCGACTGTCTCGTGGCCGTACGCCCGCGCCACCTCCGCCACTGTCGCCAGCTGCCGGCTGGTCAGCACGCCCCCGGGCACCCGCAAGCGCATCATGAATGTCCCCGGCCGCTGGGGCCGGTGGAACACACCAAACCACTTCATCCGGTTCAGGTCGTCCTCGCCGATCTCCTCGACCGGCGTATCGGCAGCCGCGTACTCGAGCAGCGCGGGCCAGATGTCGAGCCCGTCTTTTTCCGCCTTCATCGCCTCGAACTTGTTCATGGAACGCCTCCTCAGGCATCCCACGGTAGGAGGGGAAAGCGACACCGGCGTTTCGCCGCCATGAACGGGACATGACGTTCCCGTTGCCGCTGTGTTTCCGGGGC
>CAZRUZ010000152.1:0-6454 GCA_964603275.1 uncultured Anaerolineaceae bacterium
CAATCGACTGAGCTGATCCGACTTGGCCGACTGCTCACGCCGTTCCCGGGTCTCATCGAACACGAAGTAGATGCCCCCGGCCAGCAGCAGGCTGGTGAACGTGGCCCCGATCGTCCCGAGAGCCTCGACCGCTGCCCAATCGAGATACGGCCCTGGTCGCAAGCCGCCGAGCGCCCATACGATCACCACAACGGCTGTATCGACCACGCCGGTGAGGATTAGCAGCAGGAGGCAAAGTCTGAGAAACGGCCCCCAGTCGTTGAGTCGGTTCGGCCGCATGGGATTGGACGGGGCATGCGCGTCGCGGACGCCGGTGGCAGACTGAGTCCGTTCCAATTGCCTTCCGCCCTCCAGCAGTGACTTGCAAGCGGGGCGAATTCTACTTCAAATGCAGGACGATAGGTTAGACGGTTCGCTCCGCCCGCTCGCAAATCAACAATGGCGGAGAGGGTGGGATTCGAACCCACGAGGGACTTGCACCCCTACACGCTTTCCAGGCGTGCCTGATCGGCCACTCCAGCACCTCTCCGCGGCCCGCCCACCATGATACCAGCCCGCCTCTCTCGCGCCCGCGGGCTCTTCCCTAATCTCGCCGCTGCTTCGTCTTCCGGTCGAACCGCTCCCAGCCTTCGTCCATCGCTTCGCGCGCGCCTTCCCGGCCGGCCTCCAGCATGTCCTTTGCCGTATCCGCGATTCCCCCCGCGATCGCCTTCGCCCAGCCCACCAGCGGGTTATCTTCCAGCCGGTCGCGGCGCGAACGTCCCGGTTCCGGCTCGTTCCAGCGGGGCGCATCCTGCTCCGGGCGGCCCACTCCGGGCTCTTCTGGCGAGCTCATTTCCGGCCCTTCTTCCGCCGCCCCATGATCCGGTCCGGCAGGTTCGTCACCGCCGAGATGCCGGTGCGCACGCCCTTCACCACCGCGTAGGTGCGGATGATCGGCGAGGCCACCGTTTCGCCCGCGAACTCCGTCGTCCCGCGCACGTTATCGAGTGACTGGCGGAGCGAATCGAGCGCCGGCACGGCGTTCTCCTTCACCACCCGGCGCGTCACCACCACCAGGAGGATGAGCGCGATGACCAGGGCCACCGAGAGCAGCCCCGCGAGCATCCAGAACATCGCCGTGAACACGATCACAATGTCGCGCCACTCGCTCCAGCTATCGGGCGCGGCCCACGCATCGGGGACCGCCTTGTCGGGCACGATGTCCGCTCCGAAATAGCCATCGGCGATCCCGCCAATGACCAGGTAGAGGAGGAAGAGCAGGATTGCCGCCGAGATGACGGTCGTCACGAAGCGCATGCCGCGTACCCTCCAGAGCTTCCGGGATGATAGGCCCCGCGTACAGCCTGAGTAAAACCACCCCGTCCCCGGCCGCCGGGCGCACCGGTTGCTAGAGCTTCTGTGAAGGCTACCACGCCGCCCTATTAGGGTAATTCCGGATAACCCGCTCCCCTTCGCCTATCCGACAATCACGGTGATCCCCACGGGCTGCGGCCCGGAGTTTGCTGTGCATGAACGCGGGTTCACCAGCGGGGCTGTTCACGTTGCGGGCCAAACCCCCGCCGCGCAGGAGAGTTTGCTGTTGGCGAAGACCATCCTTGTTGTGGATGACGATGATCCCGTCCGGGTGATGCTCGCGCGCCTTCTGCGTACCCAGGGCTATAAGGTCCTGCAGGCGGCCCACGCGATCCAGGCCCGCGAGGTCCTCGCCGAGCACACGCCTGACCTGGTGATCAGCGATATCGTCATGCCCGGCGATTCCGGCATCGAGCTCCGCCGCGGCATCCTCAAGGACCACCCCGGCCTGCCCGTCATCCTGATCAGCGGCTACAGCGCTGAAGGCCCCGCCGAGTTCGCCGCCCGTACCCCCCACACCATCTTCGTGCAGAAACCCTTTGCCGCCGATTCCTTCCTGACGCTCGTCGAAGAGACGCTTTCCGGGGCCGATACGTCCCCCTGACCAGCTTGGGCCAAAGGGCGCAGCGCATCCGGGTCGAATGGACCTGATAACCCGCGTGCCCGGCGCGGCATCATTGGCCTCCACCTGCTCAAGGAGGCTGATCAATGACCGCCCTCATGCGCCGCAACCCATTCGATGAGCTCCAGAGCCTCTTCCCGCGGGACCTCTTCTCGCGCTTTGGTGGCTCCCAGCTCGCCCTCGAATGGAGCCCTCGCTGCGATGTCTCCGAGACCGACAGCGAGATCGTCGTGAACGCCGAGCTCCCCGGCGTCGCCGCCAGCGATATGGATGTCAGCATCCACGATGGCGTCCTCACCGTCCGCGGAGAGAAGCGCTCCGAACGCAACGAGGAAGAGGAAGGCCGCGCCTACAGCGAGCGCTTCTTCGGCTCCTTCCAGCGCAGCATCTCCCTCCCATCGAATGTCGATGAGGAGAAGATTGAAGCCAGCCTGAAGGACGGCATCCTTTGCGTCCGCCTGCCCAAGGCCACGCCGGCCCCGCCACCCGAAGCCCGCAAGGTCGAAATCAAGACCGCCTGACCCGGATCGCCCCGCCGCCGCCACCCGCCACCGCCGCCCGTCTCACCGTTCACCGCCCAGGAGGGCCACGGACATGACTACTCTCGCTGAAAGGCCAGAAGGCCGCGCGCGCGGCTGGGTTGTCGATCTCGCCACGCGCCGGGTCATCCGCGGTAATGCGCCCGCCCGCCATACGCCTGCCCCGGGAGGCTATGCTGAACGGGCACGCAACGATGCCACCGGAGGCCACGCCGCAATGTCACTCAAGGATCTCAACCCCATCGATGACCTCAAGGGCGCGAAGAAGCTCATCGAAGAGGCTCACCCCCTCAAGGCGCTCAAGGAGGCACTCACCGAAGGCGCCGAGTTCCTCGACCCCGCCGAGGCCGATGTCCGCGTGGTCGAGCCGGAGCCGGATTCCGCCTCCGAAATGGAAGAGCCCGATGCCCACGGCCGGGCCCGCCGCCCCTCCGGCGCGCACCCCTGGCCCGACCAGAAGGAGCTCGGCAAGGAGCACCGCGGCTAGCCTCCTCAGTCCTCCCCGGGGCTGGTCTCGCGGAGCAGTCTCCCCGCGAGACCAGCCCTGAACCCTTCATCGCTGAACCGCTCGATCGCCGCTGCGCCATCGGCGAAGAATTGCTCCGTCGCCCGGCTCCCCCGGATGAACCGCTCGCGGTACGCCCAGGTGTTGTGCAGTTGCGATTGCCACCACTGCTCGACACAGGGCGCGACGGTCGCCGGGGCGAGCCGGTTCTCCGTGCGGTAGCCGCGCAGGAACGCCCCCAGGTGCGGCTCGTCCAGCAGGTGGGCGAACGTGAGCGTGCGCAGCACCTCGAAAGCCGGCGGGTTCAGGCAGAACCGTTCCCAGTCGACCACCGCCATGGCGTTCCCCGAACCGTCCACCATCAGGTTGCGCTCGTGCGGGTCGCCGTGGGTGGGTTGCACGGGGATCGCCGCGAAGTCCGCCGATGGCCGCGCCGCGCCACTTTCGAGCCGGGCCAGTTGCGCCCGGAGCCACCGCTGCGCCCGCAGCTGGTCCTCGGGCGGCGCCGGGTAGTAGCGGATCAGGTCGTCGATCCGGCTCAGTTCGGCGATTGACCGTTCGGTATCCCAGCCGAGCTCCGAGTTGCGGTGCAGGTCTCCCGCCGGCCAATCGCGCAGCACCGCGTGCAACCGCCCGGCGATGGTCCCGAGGAGCGCGGATTCGGCTGCCGTCAGCGTCCCCCGCAACAGGCTCCGCCCTTCCACCCACGGCGAGACCGTCCAGAACGCCCCACCGATGCGGTGCACCCGCTGCCCCGTCCCGTCCGCGATAGCCGGAGCCACGGGCACGCCGCGTTCGCCCGCCCAGCGCATTGCCGCCTGCTCCCGTTCGATGCGCTCCAGCGTCATGTGCGAGCGGTGCACCCGGACGAAGTACACCCCGCTGGCCGTCATCACCCGGTAGTTCGTGTTCGAAACCGATCCTGCGACCGTCTCCGGCGCGCTGGCATCGCGCCAGCCGTAGCGCGACCCGAGCCCGGCAATCGCCGCCAGGTGCTCCGCGGGAATGCCCGGAACCGGCTCGGCCGGCGTCACCAGCGGCCTGCTTTCCCCCGCTCGCCCGCCAGCGCCTCGGCAATGCGCCGCTCCGTCCCCGGCCAGAGGTCTCCCGGGAGCGCCCCGGTGCCGAACCACGCGAAGCGGGCGATCTCGTTGCCCGGCTTCGGCGGGTGGAAGTCGAACTCCTGCGAGACGAAGATCGCCATGTGGTCGGTCTTCCCCTGCTCGAAGTTGCTGTAGACCCCCACCAGCTCCACGCCGCGCACGCGTGCGCCGGCCTCCTCTTCCGCCTCGCGCCGGATGCACTCCTCGAGCGATTCGCCCTTGTCCACGCCGCCGCCGGGCAGGAACCAGCCGCGCTGGTAGGTGTGCTCGATCAGCAACACCTGGTCCTCGCGCAAGAGGATGATCCGCGCGCCGACCGTCACCGGGTGGAAGAGCCGCCAGCGCAGCCGCTCGCCCTCCCAGGCGAGCCGCCTCGCCGCCTTGCCGGTCCCCATCAGCGCGCTGTTCAACACACTCCCAGCCTACCGCCAGATCGTCCCGGCGGCGAAACGGCCCGGCCTAGCGGATGACACCGTCCTCGCGCAGGCGGGCGATCGCCTCGCCATCCAGCCCGGCCTCCGCGAGCACCTCATCGGTGTGTTCGCCCAGCATCGGGCTCGGCACCTCCGCCTTGAGCGGCGTCTCCGACATCTGGAACGCCGGCCCAACCAGCTTCATCGGCCCCAGCAGCGGGTGGTCCATCTCCACCTGCAGGCCGTTAGCGACCGTCTGCGGGTGGTTGAACAGCTCCTCGATGAAGTAGAGGGGACCGGCCGGCACCCCGTGCCGCTCGAAAATCTCCATCCATTCGCCGGTGGTCTTCGAGCGGTAGAGCGCCTCCGCCTTCTTCACGAAGATCGGGCCTTGCTCCTGCCAGCCGGGAGGCGAGGGCTGGTAGGTCCCATCTTCTCCGTACCGGGGGTCGGCCAGCCCGGTTGCCGCGATCACCTTCAGCCGGAGCGCGTTGCTGAGCGCGCCCACCGCGATGAACCCGTCCAGCGTCTGGTAGACGCGGTAGTACACGTTCCCCGCCGCCGCCGGGCGGTACTTCTTCTGGACCGCCACCTGCTCTTTGAACGACTTCATCTCCGCCCGCGCATCGCGGAGCTCGTCGATCATCGGCGGGATGATCTCGTTGTCGAAGACGTCGAACCAGGTGAACTGGCTCGTCTGCATCGCCATCGCCGTCCCCATCAGCGTGCAATCGATCCGCTGACCCTTGCCCGTCCGCTCGCGCGCGAACAGCGCCGCGCAGATCGCGTTCGACATCTGGATGCCGGTCGCGTAGTCGGCGATCGCGGGGTACACGTAGCCCGGCACGTCGCCTTCGAGCTTCGCCTCGCCCGCCATCAGGCCGGTCAGCGCCTGGACCACGATGTCGTAGCCGCCGCGCGTGGCCAGTGGGCCGCGGCGCCCGAATGCCGTGTTCTCACAGTAGATAATCCGCGGGTTGGCGGCGCTCAGCGTGGCATAGTCGATCCCCAGCTGTTCGGCCACGCCCGGCCGGTAGTTGATCAGCGCCACATCCGCATCGGCGGCCAGCCGCCGGATGATCTCCTGCGCCTCGGGCCGGCGCATGTCCATCGCCACGCCCCGTTTCCCCCGGTTCAGGCTCGCGAACGTCCGCGATTCCTTCGGCACCAGCTCGACCGAGAGCCGCCACGGTTCGCCCTCCAGCGGCTCGAACTTCGTCACGTGCGCACCCATGTCCGCCAGGTGCATCCCGCAAAACGGCCCCGCAATAACCTGCGAGAACTCCAGGACCTTCACGCCATCCAATGGACCAGAACCCATCTGTCTATCCCCCTCCACGCGCAATTCTAACGTGAACGTGAAGGTACGCCACCCGCGCCCGCCTGCGTGGTATGCAAGAAGGGGCGCCCCATCGTCGGGACGCCCCTTCTCAACGTGTGCCTCTGCCTGCCCGTCAGGACTGCTGCGGGACCACCAGGACCGACCGCTTCGTGCTGTGCACCACCCGGTCGGTCGTGCTCCCGAGGGCGACCCGCTTCGCCAGCCCCTTCCCGGTCGAGGTCAGGACGATAAGCCCGGCATCGTGCTGGTCCGCGGCCTCGAGGACGGCGGTGGCGGCATCGCCCTGCACCAGGACGTACTTCTCACCGGGCTTGGCGGTCGCCTCGAGGTACTCCTTCGCGGCGGCTTCGAGCGTGGCCCCCAGGTCGGCCGGGTAGTAGCTGAATTCGATCCCCGCTGGCGGCGGCAGGCTGAACGCCCGCACAAGCACAATCGGCAGGTTCGCTGACGCTGCCAGGCTGCGCGCCATCGCCAGCCCTCGTTCCGCTTCGAGCGAGCCATCGAGGCCGACCACGATCGACTTGCCGTCCCCGGGCGAGACCGGCCGTTCAACCCCGGGCTCCACGAGCACCGG
>CAZRUZ010000153.1:0-6432 GCA_964603275.1 uncultured Anaerolineaceae bacterium
CGACGCGCAAGACGCGCGGATGGTCGACCAGGCGGTCGAACAGGCCCGGCTTCACGGGCAGGCTGAGTTTCAGCATGACCTTTTCGGTACCGGGCATTGCGGTAAGCTGCCTGGTCAGTTCGTCGAGCAGGATCTGGTCGCTCTCGGCCCGGTCCGTGCTCTTGATGTTGACTTCAGGCTCCAGGATGGGGACGAGTCCCGCCGCGAGAACCCGCCGCCCTACATCGATTTGCTGAGCGACGATGGCTGCGATGCCCCTGGCGTTGGCATGGTTGATAACTGAACGTTCCTTGGTCCCGAAGACTCCGAGCCCCCGCGCCCTCGTGAGCAGCTTCTCCAGGTCGGGCATCGGTTTCATCATCTGGACGCCGTCGGATTCGTCTTCGAGGCCCTTATCGATCTTAATGAACGGGATGACCCCGCGGTCGATGAGCACCTGCGGCACCGGTCTACCGTCAATCAGGCCGTCCATTGTGCGCTCGAACAGGATCGCGCCCATCACCTTCCCACCAGTGAAAGCCGGCGATGTGATGATGCGGGTGCGCATGTCATGGATCAGGCCAAACATCTCCTCATCGTTCGACCATGCGCCTTCCTCGATGCCATAGCCCTTCAAGGCCTTTGGCGTGGAGCCGCCAGACTGGTCGAGCGCGGCGATGAACCCTTTTCCTGCGGCGATCTTTGCGGTCATTTCGGAGGTCTGCATGGTCAGTCCCTGTGCCCTGTCGGTTATGGACGAAAACTACCCGGCCACCGGGAAGTCCGCAACCGCCGGCGGCGAAACGCCACGCGGTGCGCGGGCAGCGCACAAAGATTCGCCCGGCCAGTCACGAAAGAAGCCCGGACGTTGCAGTCCGGGCTTCTTTCGTTCCTCCGACGGGGTCGTATCAGGCGGCTTCGGTCATCCGGGCTGAATCCCGCCGGGAGCCGCGGCGCTCGAGCATGTAGCCAAAGCCGCGGACGTTCACGATGTAGCTCGGCTCGGCCGGGTCGACTTCGACCTTGCGGCGGATCCGGCGGATGTAGACCTTCACGATCTCCTGCGCTTCGCGCTCAGAATAGGTGTAGTCCTGCACGGCGCGGAGAATTTCAACCGGGCTGACGACTTTGCCCGCGTTCTTCGCGAGGAAGGCCAGGATCTTGAATTCCGTGGGCGTCAGCGGGATGGTCTCCTCGTCGCGGACGGCCTGGCAGCGGTCGAAGTCGAGGACAAGGTCACGCACGGTGATGGTGCTCGGGCCGTCATCCTGGACTTCCTGGGCCGGGACCGTCTTCCGGCGGGCCAGCGCGCTGAGCTGGGCCGAGAGCATCTCGGGGCCGTCCGTGTCCCGCAGGCAGACGTCGGCGCCGGCCTCGAGGGCGCTATCGAGCCCCTGGGTGTGGGGCCCCGGCGCGAGGACGAGCACAGCCGCCTTGCTGGCCCGGGCCACGTGGCGGATGAGCGCGACGTCATCATCGTGGCGCGGGTCGACCGCGAGGACCACGAGGTCCGGGTCGAACTGCGAGACGAGGCGTTCGGTCTCGCGGTCGTGCGGGCGTTCGGTCGTCGTAAAGCCGTGGCGAGCGAGCGCCGGCAGCACTTCGGAAGAGCGGTACTCACGCGTGTGCGTGACAAACGCCACCTGGCTCCGGTAGCCCTCGTCGTAGCGGTCCGCCATAGCATCAACCCCCAGTATTTCCATGGGCCAGGCCCCGTCCGGGTGGCCCGCTGTGCCTCCATTCCTCGTCCGGGCGCGAGCTCGCGCCTGGCAGGAATGGGCGGCTGTCTTTAACTATCTTCGGCAGGATGCGGCCACCTAATAGGGTTCAGGCCCACTCTGGTAACAGAAATGTGGCCGTGGAGACGGCCCGGACACGTATTCATCACAAACCGGCGAAAAAGCGGAGGCCCGGGATTCCCCCGGGCCTCGCGATCACACGGTGCAGAGTACTGGCGCCGTTCTCAGGCAGCCTCGCGCAGCAGGGCGCGGCGGAGCCGCTTTACCGCCTGGGCGTGCAGCTGGCTCACGCGGGTCTCGGAAACCTGGAGGACCGTCGCGATATCCTTCATGGTCAATCGCTCGACATAATACAAACTCACGACGAGCCGCTCACGTTCCGGAAGCGCCTGCACCGAGCGGGCGAGGTCCTCGTGGAGTTCGCGCTCCTCGAAGGAGCGGGTGAAGTCGATGTCTTCGTCGGCGGTGGGCATCTCGGCGGCGGGGAATGAATCACCGTCGTCGTCGCGTTCGAGCATGCGGTCCAGCGAGACCGTCACCCAGCGCGAGTGTGAGCTCGCATCGCGGTACTGTTCGATGGAGATGCCGAGGTGGTTTGCCGCTTCCTGGTCGCTCGGCGAGCGGCCGAGCAGTGACTCCAACTCGCCCTGGGCGCGCTGCATTTCGCGAGCCTTCTGGCGCATCGTGCGGCTGAGCCGGTCCATGCGCCGGAACGCGTCAATCATCGAGCCGCGGATCCGCTGGACCGCGTAGGCGTGGAAGTTCGTGCCCTTCGACGGATCGTAGCGGCGCACGGCCTCGACGAGTCCGCAGGTGCCATAACCAACGGCGTCCTCGAATTCCAGGATGCCCGGGATCTCGAGCGGGAGCGAGCGTGCGACGCGCCGGACCAGTGGCGCGTACTGCATCACGAGCTCCTGCTGCTCTTCGAGCGACAGGCGGGTTGGCGTTGCGGGCTCAGGCCCGGATTCTTCGACTGCGGACTGCGGCCATTGCATCTTGTCTTACTCCCCCACTAAGCACCCCAACCGGACAACCGGTCTGCCATGGTTGTCGATCAGGTGCACCGATTGTTCAGGGGGCGCCGGTGACAGGACAACGCACAAGCCGTGACACGTGAGTGGTGGTTCGGTAACGCGAGAGGACATAAGGGTTTTCCCCTGGTGACTCTCCGGTGAATCCCTGACGGCCCCCCGGGGGAATCCCTGCCCTCTGGCACTGCATAACTGATATAGTGCGAAGTTAGAAATACGCGGCCGGGGCCGCACAGTGGGGCCGTGGTATAAAGCCACCGCGACACCATGAGCAACCCGGTCCATCCCCTTGCGCTGAACGCCAGTGACAATACCGTGCGCGTCATACCCGACGGTGCGGCGCAGGGCGTCCCGGGCTGGTGGCCGTCATGGCGGCCGGGGCGCGCTGAGTTCACTGTCACCCGCCTGGCTCCCGGCGGGAACGCGCCACACACGGCGCTGGTGCTCTGCGCCGCCGCCGGCGGCGAAATCCTGGTGCCGGGGGCGATGGCCACGCCGCCGGCCCTGATCGCGGACCGCCTGCCCCATTACGCCCAGTGGAACCCCCAGGGCACGGATGTGTGTTATGTCATGCCCGCCGGCCGCACCCTGGCGGCGCGGGTCTGGCGGGCCGGTGATGCCGAATCGAGGACACTCACGGGCGGCATGCCGATCTTCACCGCCTGGATGCCCACGGGAGACCGCCTGGCGGTTCACCATGGCAGCGAGCTGGCGATCTTCACCGCGGCGAGCGGCGAGCGGCAGCTGATCTCGGCGAATGTGGGCGGTTTCCGCGTCCCAGCGATCAGCCAGTCGGGCCGCTGGGTCGCCTATGCGGAGGTCTCTGGTGAGACGGCCGTGGTGCATGCTTATGACACCCAGTCCGCGGAGACCCGGCGGGTGGGCGAATTCGGCGGGGGAGTCGTCCTCGGGTTCAGGCCGGGTACGGAGGTCCTGACTGTCGCGGGCGCGCGCCCGGGAGGGAGCAGGCTCGCCACCGGGATGCATTGCGCGGACCTCGGCGCCCCAAGTGGAGGGATCGAGCCGCTGGTCCGGGGGCCTGTGGTGGCGTTCTGGTGGGCGCCGTCGGGAGACCGGTTGGCGGTGCTGGTGCCGGGCGGCCTGAGCGATGGCCGCGTGCAGGTGCGCTTCCACGATGCGGACGGCTCGCCGGTGGGTGCGATGGAGTCGCTGAGTCTTTCGAACGATATGCGGACGCTCGTTGGTTTCTTCGACCAGTTCGCCCAGTCCCATCCGCTGTGGTCGCCGGACGGCCGCCATTTCACTCTTGCGGGCCGCCTGATCACGGACGGGCCCGCGTCGTCGTTCGCCGATGGCCCACTCGATTGCGTGCTGACGGCCGAGGCCGGGGCGCGCGCGCCGTGGCAGACAGCGGCCAGGGGGTTTGCCGGGTTCTTCCCACCGGGCGAGGTAAACGGCGGGTAACCTGCCAAATTGAAGCGGCGGAATCCGCGCATGTACACTCGTACCATCCCGCGCAGCCGCCAGGGCGCGGCCAAGGACTCCCATGGAACTCTCGCGTCAACAGTCCCAACCCGGGTCCGGCGAAAAGGCTGCACGGGCTGCCGTCGCCGTCTTCCTCCTGCTCGCTATCGTCACGCTCGCGTTCGGCCTCGGCTGGGGGTTGAAGGACCTTTCGGGCGACGATAGCGCGCCTGCGGGCAACGTTGCCGCGGCATCCGGCGACGAAGAGGCGGGCGATTCGGTCGGCGCAGCAATCATCGACGAAATCGTCGAGCTCCTGCAGGACCAGTACGTCGACAAGGACGCGCTCGATACGGAAATGCTCCGTTCGGCGGCGATCCAGGGCATCATCACCGCGCTCAATGACACGCACACCCAGTACTTGACGCCCGCCGAGCTGAAAGCGGGGGCGCTCAACCTCGATTCGAGCTACGACGGGATCGGCGCATCGGTCTCGGATACGAGCGGCACCATCACTATCGTCACCCCATTCCGCGATTCGCCCGCCGAGGCCGCCGGCGTGCGCAAGGGCGATACCGTCCTGGAGGTCGATGGCGAGTCGATGGCGGGCTGGACGACGACCCAGGCGGTCGAGCGCATCCGTGGGCCGCGCGGCAGCCAGGTGACGCTCAAGGTGCGCCATTCGGACGGCACCGAGGAGACCCTGACGATCACCCGAGGCGAAATCCCACTCGAGAGCGTGTTCACCGAGCCGAACCTTGAGGTCATCCCCGGCGAGAGCGGCACCGCGCTGGTTGACCGCGACGGCAATCCGGTGACCAACATCGGTTATGTGAACATCAGCCAGTTCCACGACCGCACGGTGAGCGAACTGAAGACGAAGCTCGCCGATGTCCAGAAGAAGGGCTACATCGGCCTGATTGTCGACCTGCGGAGCAACCCCGGTGGTCTGCTGCAGGCGACGGTCGAGGTCGCCGACGAGTTCCTCGACAAGGGTGTGATCATCTCGGAGGTCGATGCCGACGGGAAGTCCCGGTCGTGGGAAGCGCGCAAGGGCGGTGTGGCGAACAGCATCCCGCTGGTCATCCTGATCGATGCGGGCAGCGCGAGCGGCGCGGAAGTCCTGGCGGCGGCGCTTCGCGACAACGGCCGCGGGACGATTATCGGCACGCGAAGCTTCGGCAAGGGCACCGTGAACCAGCTCCAGGAGCTGAAGAACTGCGGCGACCCGGCGGGCTGCGGCGCGCTCTACATCTCGGTTGGCCGCTGGCTCACCCCGAACGGCGACCAGATCGAGGGCCTCGGCGTGAAGCCGGATATCGAACTCCCGATGACCTACGACGAGTACCTTGACCAGGGCGACATCCAGCTCTTCAAGGCGATCGAGGTCCTGCAGGGTAAGTAGCCGGGGCGGTACACTGGCGAGAGACTTCCGCGGCCCCGACCGTCACGTCGGGGCCGCGCTGCATTCACCACCATGGCTGATTCAACCATTGCCCAGAACCGGCGGGCGCGCCACGACTACGAGTTCCTCGCGAAGTTCGAGGCTGGCATCGTGCTGACCGGGAGCGAGATCAAGTCCGTGCGCGAGCACAGGGTGCAGCTCCAGGGTTCGTACGCGCGGATCAAGGATGGTGAGGTGTGGCTGCAGGACGCGCACATCGCACCGTATGCGAGCGCCGGTTACGCGGGCCACGACCCGACGCGCGACCGCAAGCTCCTGCTGCACAAGAAGGAGATCCGGAAGATCGAGGAGTTGATGGCGGGCAAAGGGCTCACCCTCATCCCGCTGGCAATGTACTTCAAGCGCGGGAAGGCGAAGGTGGAGATCGGTGTAGGTCGCGGCCTCAAGCATTATGACAAGCGAGAGAAGCTGAAAGAGCGCGACCAGGAGATGGACGTGAGGCGGGCGTTGCGGCGCGGGTAGCGGCGGCAGGTGAGTGACGCGGGTGCGAACAGGTGTGCTATACTGGGCATATCACACGGGGACGAAGGGAATCGACAGGGAGCCAGGTAGCCGGATAGCAGGCCGAGGTTGGGCGTCACCCTCGTAAATCAGGCGGCCAAAAACAAATGGCAATAATCGCCAACTCGCACTCGCTGCTTAAACCACAGTAGAGGCTGTCCCTCCCGAAGCCCGGCCTGGTAGCGTCGGGAAGGGGCATCGCAAAAGCCAGGATGCCGCGAGCTCACGCCGATAGCGCTCGCGAAAGACTCATCGGCTGGCTGACGGACGTGAGGACCACCATCGCAGT
>CAZRUZ010000154.1:0-6284 GCA_964603275.1 uncultured Anaerolineaceae bacterium
CCACGCCGCTCTCGCCCCCATGTCCGAGGCGCGCGCGTGAGCAAGCGCGGGGATGTTCGTTCCCCGCACGCGGTCACCGGGATAGAGGATAGAGGTTAGGCGCTAGAGGATAGGGAGTCGCGGGGCTCGCGTGGTTTCGCCGGACCTTCGCATCCAATCCCTCGCGCCTATGGCCTACCGCCTACCACCTACCCCGCTAGAACTTGCTGAAATCGGGCTCGCGCTTCTGCAAGAACGCCTGGATGCCTTCCATGAACTCGGGGCTCTGG
This sequence comes from uncultured Anaerolineaceae bacterium, assembly GCA_964603275.1. Taxonomy (GTDB): domain Bacteria; phylum Chloroflexota; class Dehalococcoidia; order Tepidiformales; family Tepidiformaceae; genus Amarobacter. Next base: position 270 of record CAZRUZ010000154.1, read on the forward strand.
AGGCAGGCTTTCTGGTTGCCCCATTCGAACTCGAGCTGCCCGGCGAGGGTGGCCGAGGGTGAGTGCCAGAGGGCGCGGCGGGTGAAGGTCATCGCCGATGGCGGCGCCTTGGCGATGGCCGTGCCGAGTTCGAGGGCGGCGTCCATCAGCTGGTCGTGCGGCACCACTTTCGAGACGATGCCGAGCTGGAGCGCCTCGGCGGCATCGACCATGCGGCCGGTGTAGAAGAGCTCGGCGGCGCGTTCGGGCCCGACCAGCCGGGGCAGGAACCACGAAAGGCCGCAATCGGGCGAAAGGGCCCGCTTGATGAAGACGGTGCTGAAGCGGGCCTGGTCGCTCGCAATGCGGATATCGGCCGCGCTGCAGAGTCCGAAACCGCCGCCCACGGCCACGCCGTTGACCGCCGCGATGACCGGCTTATCAACCGCCTGCATGTTGAGCACAACGCGGCCAACGAGGCCGATGGGGTCGAGCGCGGTGAAGCGTTTGCTGTGTTCGCCGGCTGCCGCGGCGGCGCCGCCCATATCCTGCAGGTCGGCCCCGGCACACCAGGCGCGCCCCTCGCCGGTGATGATGATGGCGCGGACGCGGTCATCGGTGCGGGCGTCATCGAGGGCGGCATTGAGGTCGGCGAGGAGCGTGCCGCCCATGGAATTCATGCGCTCGGGCCGGTTGAAGCGGATGACCATGACGCCGCCCTGGCGCTCAACGATGCAATCGGGCAAGTGGTGTACCTCGCGGCAGGTGTGCCGTGAGGCGATTGTGCGGCATGGCCGTCAGCGTGGGAAACGCAAGAACTCCGTGGGAAACGAAAAAAAACTCGCACAAGGGTCGTTAGGATCATGCATACTATCGCGCAAATGGACGCGCCCGGCATTGTGCGGCGGATCCTGGTGGTTGATGACGAAGAAGCGGTGCGGAGCGTCCTTGTGCGCGCGCTCGGGCTCTGGGGCTACGCGGTCGAATCGGTGGAGGACGGCGAGCAGGCGCTGCGGCTCATTGGCGCGGACCCGGCGGCCTACGCGGGCGTGCTCCTCGATCTGACGATGCCGGGCATGAGTGGCGACCAGGTATTCCGGAGGATCGCCGAACGCGCGCCCGCGCTGCCGGTGCTGCTGATGAGCGGGTATGGTTCGAGCGAGGCGGAATCGCGCCTGAACGGCGCGCAACCGGCGGGCTTCCTGCAGAAGCCGTTCGACCTGGCGGTGCTCAAGTCGGCCATCCAGGGGCTCCTCGGGGAGTAGGGGCGGCCCGCTCTGCCGCCCACGGTGGGGTTACGGGTCAGGCGCGCGCGAGCTCGGGGGTCGCGGCCTTCACCAGTTCGGTTTCGATGGAGAGCTTCACGTCGTCGCCGACGAGCAGGCCGCCGGCTTCGAGGACGGCGTTCCAATCGAGCCCGTACTCCTTGCGGTTGAGCTTGCCGCTGGCGCTCAGGCCGAAGCGGGTGCCGCCCCAGGGGTCCTTCACGGGCCCCTGGATTTCGCCCTCGAGGGTGATCGGCCGGGAGACGCCGCGGATGGTCAGGTCGCCGCTGATGCGGTAGTCGTCGCCGCCGAGGGGCTCGATGGCGCGGGTCACGAAGACGAGCTCCGGGTGGGTTTCGGCATCGAAGAAGTCGCCGGAGCGCAGGTGGGCGTCACGGTCGTTGTTGCCGGTGCTGAGGCTGGCGGCGGCGATGCGGACGGTGGCGCGGGAGCGGGCGAGGTCGGTTTCGTCGATCTCGGCATCGACGGCGAACTCGTTGAAGCTGCCGCGGACGGTGGAGATGACCATGTGCTTGACGGCGAATTGGATGCTGCTGTGGGCGGGGTCGAGGTTCCAGGTCATGGGGTACCTTCCTTATCGAATGTAGGTGAGCGATGCTCTGTAACTACCGTACCGACAGAAGGCAACACATGTCAAGGGGGCTACAGAAAATTAGCGACGGACGTGATATGCTACCGGTGATGACTGGCGAAAGTGCGACCCACGCGGAAGTTTCGGCCTACTGCCCGGCGTTCCAGGAGACGGTGGAGCTCATCGGGCGGCGCTGGACGGGCGCGATCATCCGCTCGCTGCTTTCGGGCTCGGTGCGTTTCGGAGAGGTCCTGGTGCGCATCCCCGGGCTCTCGGACCGCTTGCTCTCGGAGCGGCTGCGGGAGCTCGAAGCGGCGGGCATCGTGGTGCGGACGGTGTACCCGGAGGTGCCGGTGCGGATCGAGTACCACCTGACCGAAAAGGGGCACGAACTCGAGGCGATCGTGGCCGCGATCGACGGCTGGACGGCCCGCTGGGCGGAGCACGGCAGGGAAAGTTAAGGCGGGTGGTTTACAGGCGATAGCGCAATCGCATACGCTCCGCGCCAGGGAGGTAGCGGAGTGAGGCGCCTCATTTTCGTGACATGGCTTGCCGCAAGCATCGCCGCATGTGGCGGTGGCGGCGATGACGACACCCCCGGCAACGGGAATAACCCGACCGCGACGGCCACGGGGCAGGTGGCGGGTGCGACGACACCGGCCGGGACGGGGGCCGCGCAAACACCGAAGCCATCGGTTTCACCCACGCCGGCCGCGGCGCAGACCTACACGGTGGCCGCGGGCGACACCTTGTGGGACATCGCGGTGCGGTTCGATACGACGGTGGACGAACTGGTGCGGCTGAACAACCTGCCGGATGCGGAATCGCTCGCCATCGGCCAGGAGTTAAAGGTGAGCGGGCCGGCGGGTACGGCTACCGCCTCGGCCTCGCCTGCCGCAACGGGCACTCCGCCGGCAACGGCGACTCCATAGGGGCCGGAAGACGGGAAGGGGAGTTGGTCGGGGTGACAGGATTTGAACCTGTGGCCTCTACGTCCCGAACGTAGCGCTCTGCCAGGCTGAGCTACACCCCGCCGACGTCGTAGCGTATCACCCGGCCGCGTTTCGCGCTCGCTGAAAAAAGATCCCGGGGGGCGTGTAAGAAATCGCGGGGGTGGCGGTCTAACCAGCACAACACCGCTGGAGCAGCCCGCAATGAACCACGTACTCGCCCTTGAAACCGCCCGCTTCGAAATGGCCCGCGTGAGCCGCCGTGCCGATCTGCTCGGGTCGCTCGGCAGCATCCCGCAGCCGCGGCCGCTGCTGCCCTTCCGCCGCCGGGTGGTCTCGCTGCCGGATACGTTCGTGGTCCGCCACGCGGCGAAGAGCTAACCGTCAGGGGGTGGAGCGGAGTCCCCGGCCGCGGGTGACCGTCTTCAGCCCGAGGTACCAGGCGCCGCGCGTGTAGGCATCGAAGCGCCGGCGCCGGGCGGGCATCGCCCAGCTTTCGCCGGCCCGGCAGAATTCGGCCAGCGGTTCCACCGCGACGTCCCAGCTCAGTTCGCCCGCGATACGCGCGAGGTTTTCGCGGCAGCGGCTGGCGAACGCCGTGTCGTCGAGCAGCCGCTCGATACCGCCGACCACCGCGTCCACATCGCGCTCGGGCACCGTGATGCCCAGCGGGTCGTCCTCCACGCGCTCGGCGAGCACGTCGCCGCGCGTGCAGAGCAGCGGCACCCGGGCGCGGAAGAGGTCCACGTAGCGCGTCCGGAAGGCGAAGCGGCTTTCAACGTTTTCGTAGCCCAGGCAGACGCTCAGGTCGGCTTCGGCGAGGTAGTCATCGATGCGCTCGTACGGCACCCAGCCGGAAAGGACGAAGACGTTCCGGTTTTCCAGCCCGAGCTCGCGCGCCAGGTCGATGGCGCGCTTGGTCACCCCGGCTTCGGGACCAAAGGCGTAATCGGGGTGGTTCACGCCCATGAAGACGAGCTTCACCTCGGGCCGGCGCGAGGCCAGCCGGTCCATTGCGTGGAGGAGGGTCTCCGCGTCGTTCCACTCGGTGATGCCGCCGTTCCAGAGGAGGATGCGGTCGCCGGGTTCGATGCCGGGCACCACGCCCCGGAGCACGGGTTCGCGCGGGTCAAGCGGCCGCTGCGAGACGCCGTAGGGGACGATGTCGATGAACTTGCGCAGCGAGGGGTCGCGTTCGTACATGTCGGGTGGGACGAGCGCGAGGGCCATGAGCATGCCGATCCACATGTCCCGCTGGCGCTCATCGGCGCAGAACATGAAGTCGGCGAGGGTGAGCTGCATGTTGAGGTACCAGCGGTTGCTGGCCATCCAGGTGCGGCGGAGGTTGGGCGGGAAGTCGCGGCGCGAAAGCTCCATCCACTCCACGTAGAGCGGGGTGAAGGCATCGAGGGCCAGCAGGGTCTTGCCCATGAGCCGGGCGAACTGGGGCGGGAAGTTCCGCGAGACGGTGACATCGTGGTTGCCGGCGAGGAAGGCGGCCTGGGCGTTGGCTTCCCACGCCTGCATGCGCACGTTCGGCGCTGGCAGCGCGATCTCGCCCCGGTCGCCGGGGATGGCGAGGGTGATTTCGTCATCCGGGAGGGCCCGGCCGAGGGCGCCGGCGAGCTGGTAGGCACGGATGCCCGGGGATGCCATCTTCGGCCCAACGACTGCGCGTGAGAGGACGAGGATCTTGCTCACGCCGTAAGCCGGACCGGGCCCTGGGCGGGCTCAGGGATAGGGACACCATTCTTCAACGCGGCCTCGAGCCAGGCAGCGAGCGCCTCATCCAGGTTCGCGAGCGCCTCGGCGGCGGTTTCGCCCGCCGTGTAGCAGCCAGGCAACTCCGGCACCTCGCCGAGGTAGCCCTCCACGGGCTCACCGGCGATCACGCGGTGATAGGGCATGCGCAACCGCCGCTGTACCTCGTTCTCGATCTCTTCAGGCGTCATTCGTCATCCCTGGTCGCATCAAGCGCTTTCCGGACGTACACCGCGAGGACTCGCGGCCGGTGGAACGGGACGACCAGCAGGCGTCCGCCGGGTCGCTTGTACACGTGGTGGCTTCCTCGAATGGTATCAAGTTCCCAGTCATAGAGACGTAGCAGGCGGTCCAGCTCCTCGAAACGGACATCCGCGGGGTGCGCGGTCAGCCGGGCACGGAGCTTCTTCCTATCCACCCGTGGCCGGTGTCCCGGGCCTGCCTCCTTCCGGTGTCTGCTTTTCTCGCGCCGCCTGTTCCCTTTCGGCCGCCTTCTCCCGCCGGTCGCGCTCGCGGTCGATCCGCTTGTCGCGGTTGTCGAGCACCTGGAAGACGCCGCGCCGGAATACGTAGGTGAACACCCGCTGCACCAGCCCCGGGAACCGCTCCCATTTCGGCGAAACCGGGGGACGCTCGTCGGCGCAGAAGCGGATGAGCGGCGCCATGGTCACATCCCACTGGAGTTCGGCGCGCGCCGCGGCGAGGTTTGCCTTGCATTGCGCGCGGAAGTCGCCGTCATCGATGAGCTTCTCGATCGCCTTTGCCAGCGCATCCGGGTCTTCCTCGGGCACCACCAGGCCCCAGCCCTTCTTCGCGACATCCTCCGCGAGGACGTCGCCGTGGGTGCAGATGAACGGCAGCTCGGCCCAGATCAGGTCAACGAAGCGCGTGCGGTGGCTGTAGCGCGTCTCGAGGTTATCGAAGTAGGAGCAGACGGAGATATCGGATTCCTGCACGTAGCGCTTGGCCGTCTCGTGCGAAACCCAGCCCTCTTCGAAGAAGACGGTCCGGTTGAGCTGGCCGTTACGCTCGGCGATCGCCTTGGCATCCTGGAAGCGCACGCCCTTGCCCAGGTCCTTGATCCCCGGGTAGGCGGCGCCCAGGAAGAGCAGCTTGATATCGTCCCGGCCCAGGATGCGCAGCGCCTCGAGCAGCGTCGCCGGGTCGTACCACTGGATGATGCCGCCGTTCCAGATGATGACCTTGTCGCTCTCCTTGAACCCCGGGTGGACGCCGCGGAAGACGTTGCGGCCTGGCTCGGGCAGCTCGGGCCGAATGCCGTGCGGGGCCGAATCGATGTAGCGGCGGAGGGTCCCGTCGGTGTCGTAGGCGTTGGGCGAAATCAGCCCGAGCGAGACCATCATGCCGATGTAGCTGTCGCGCTGCCGTTCGTTACACGTCAGCACGAAGTCAGCCATGGTCAGCTGCATGGCGAGCACGGTGCGGGTGCGCTGCACCCAGGCGTGGC
>CAZRUZ010000155.1:0-6199 GCA_964603275.1 uncultured Anaerolineaceae bacterium
GCGGAATGGTTCTACTTCACCGGCCTTTCCTGCCGGACCCTCGTGTACAAGGGCATGCTCACCGCCGTCCAGCTGCGCGGCTATTTCCCGGACCTGAGCAACAAGCATCTGATCAGCGCGCTGGCGATGTTCCACTCCCGCTTCAGCACGAACACGTTCCCCAGCTGGGAGCTGGCGCACCCGTACCGGATGATCGCGCACAACGGCGAGATCAACACCCTTCGGGGGAACCGCAACTGGATGGCGGCCCGTGAAGCCCTCTTTGCATCGCCGCTGTTCGATGACATCCACAAGATTCTGCCCGTCATCAACGAGCACGGGAGTGATACCGCCAGCCTTGACGAAGCGCTTGAACTGCTGGTGATGGCGGGGCGCCCGCTCGCCCACGCGATGATGATGCTGATCCCCGAGGCGTGGCAGGGCCACACCTCGATGGCGCCCGAGAAGCGGGCCTTCTATGAGTACCACAGCTGCCTGATGGAGCCGTGGGACGGCCCCGCGTCGGTGGCCTTTACCGATGGCAGGAATATCGGCGCGGTGCTCGACCGGAACGGCCTTCGCCCTTCGCGCTACTACGTGACGAAGGACGACATGGTAATCATGGCCTCGGAGGTGGGCGTCCTGCCGATCGAGCCAGAGCTTGTCCTCCACAAGGGACGTCTCCAGCCGGGCAAGATGTTCCTGGTCAGCCTGGATGAAGGGCGCATCATCGACGACGCCGAGCTGAAGAACCGGCTCGCGGGCGAGCACCCGTATGGTGATTGGCTCAAGTCCAACCTCATGCATATCGATGAGATTCCCGAGGTGGAGGCTCCCCAACCACCATCGCCCGAAGCCCTGCTGGAACAGCAAATGGCCTTCGGCTACAGCATCGAGGACCTGAAGTACATCCTCGGCCCGATGGCGCAGAACGGCGAAGAAGCGATCGGTTCGATGGGCACGGACACGCCGCTGGCCGTCCTCTCAAGCCGTCCGCAGCCGCTGTACAACTACTTCCAGCAGCTCTTCGCGCAGGTGACCAACCCGCCGCTCGATGCAATCCGGGAAGAGCTGGTGACCTCGGTGAAGACCGTCATCGGGCCGGAAGGGAACCTTCTCCATCCGACGCCGGAAAGCTCGCACCTGGTCAGCCTCGACAACCCCTTCATCGACAACGAGGAACTGGCGAAGCTGAAGTCGCTGCGCGAGCACGCGCTTGGCGCGACCGTGATCCCGATGCTCTTCCCGGCGAAAGCCGGCCCGGCCGGGCTGACGCCGGCGCTCGACCACATCTTCACTCAGGCAGACGAGGCCATTGCCGCGGGCGCCAAGATCCTCATCCTGTCGGACCGTGGGGTTGACGCGGAGAACGCCCCGATCCCGACCTTGCTGGCCGTCGCCGGTTTGCATAACCACCTGGTGCGCGAGAAGAAGCGCACTCAGGTCGGGCTCGTGGTCGAGACGGGCGAAGCTCGCGAGGTCCATCACTTCGCGCTGCTCATCGGCTACGGCGCGGGGGCGATCAACCCGTACCTCGCCCTCGATTCGCTCGCTCAGGTGCAGAAGGACGGGTACATCGATGCCTCGATTGCGGTCGACGAGCTTCAGCACCGCTACCTGAAGGCGATTAAGAAGGGCGTGGTGAAGGTGATGTCCAAGATGGGCATTTCCACCATCCACAGCTACCGCGGCGCGCAGATCTTCGAGGCCATCGGCCTTTCGGAGGAGTTTGTCGACCGCTATTTCACGAAGACGGTGTCCCGCATCGGCGGGATCGGCATCGATGAGGTTGCTGTCGAGTCGCTCGCCCACCACACGCGCGCCTACCCGGAGCGGGACGGGTCGCTGCGCGAGCTGCAATGGGGCGGCCAGTACCAGTGGAGGCGTGAGGGGGAACACCACCTCTTCAACCCGGACACCATCTTCAAGCTCCAGAACTCGACGCGGACGGGGCAGTTCAACGTCTTCCGCGAATACACCCGCCTCGTCGATGAGCAGGGTGAGCGCATGGCGACGCTGCGGGGCCTGTTCGAGTTCCGTCCCGACCGGCCGCCTGTTCCGATCGAGGAAGTCGAGCCGGTGGAGAACCTCTTTAAGCGCTTTGCGACTGGCGCGATGTCCTATGGCTCGATCAGCGCCGAGGCGCACGAGACGCTTGCCATCGCCATGAACCGGATCGGCGGGCGCAGCAACACCGGCGAGGGAGGCGAGGACCGCCGCCGCTTCGTGCCGGACGAGAACGGGGACCTGCGCCGGAGTTCGATCAAACAGGTCGCCTCCGGCCGTTTCGGCGTGACCAGCGAATACCTGGTGAACGCCGACGAACTGCAGATCAAGATGGCCCAGGGCGCCAAGCCCGGTGAAGGCGGCCAGTTGCCGGGCTCGAAGGTCTACCCGTGGATTGCCGAAGTGCGCCACGCCACCCCGGGGGTCGGCCTCATCAGTCCGCCGCCGCACCACGACATTTACTCGATCGAGGACCTGGCCCAGCTCATCCATGACCTCAAGAACTCAAACCCGCGGGCGCGCATCAGCGTGAAGCTGGTGGCCGAAGTGGGGGTGGGGACCGTGGCCGCCGGCGTGGCCAAGGCGAAGTCCGACCTGGTCCTGATCAGCGGCCACGATGGTGGCACGGGCGCGAGCCCGCTGACGTCGTTGAAGCACGCCGGGATCCCGTGGGAACTCGGCCTGGCCGAGACGCAGCAAACACTCGTGTTGAACAAGCTGCGCGACCGCATCGTCGTGCAGGTCGATGGCCAGATGAAGACGGGGCGCGATGTGGTCATCGGTGCGTTGCTCGGCGCCGAGGAGTTCGGCTTCGCGACGGCGCCGCTGGTGGTGATGGGCTGCATCATGATGCGCGTCTGCCACCTGGACACCTGCCCGGTGGGGATCGCGACCCAGAACCCGGAACTCCGCGCGAAGTTCGCCGGCAAGGCCGAGCATGTCGTCAACTTCTTCCGCTTCATTGCGGAGGAGGTGCGGATGTACATGGCCCAGCTCGGCTTCCGCACGTTCGAGGAGATGGTGGGCCGCAGCGACATCCTCGATGTCCGCCGCGCGGTGAACCACTGGAAGGCGCAGGGGCTGGACCTCTCCGCCATCCTCTACCAGCCGGAGGTTGCGCCGGGAGTGGCCACGCATCGGGTGACGACGCAGGACCACGGCATCGCCCGGGCGCTCGACAACGAGCTGATCCGCCTCTGCGGGCCGGCCCTCGAACGCGGGGACAAGGTCCAGCTCGACCTGCCCGTCCAGAACGTGAACCGCACGGTCGGGACCATGCTCGGCAGCGAGCTTACCCGCCGCTATGGCGCGGCAGGGCTTCCAGACGACACGATCGCGATCCAGTTCCGTGGGTCGGCTGGCCAGAGCTTTGGCGCCTTCCTGCCATCGGGGATCACGCTCCGGATCGAGGGCGACACGAACGACTACACCGGCAAGGGCCTTTCCGGCGGCAAGATTATCGTTGCCCCGCCGGCCGTCGAGGGCTTCGTGCCCGAGGACAACATCGTTGTCGGCAACGTTGCGCTGTACGGTGCGACCAGTGGCTCGGCCTTCTTCCGTGGCGTGGCCGGTGAGCGCTTCATGGTGCGCAACAGCGGCGCCGTCGGCGTGGTCGAAGGCACCGGTGACCATGGTTGCGAGTACATGACCGGCGGCCGGGCCGTGATCATCGGGACGACCGGGCGCAACTTCGGCGCCGGGATGAGCGGTGGCATCGCCTACGTCCTTGATGAAGACGGCGACTTCGCGACCCGCTGCAACATGGAGATGATCGGGCTGGAAGCGCTCGACGAGCCGGAGGACCTGGATCTGGTGAAGGGTCTGCTCGAACGGCACCTGGAGTACACCGGGAGCACGGTTGCCGCGCGGGTCCTCGCGGACTGGCCCGCCCTTGCACCGAAGTTCGTCAAGGTGATGCCGAAGGAGTACCGCCGCGTTTTGGAGCAACGCCGCCGGGAGAGCGAAGCCACTGCCGCGCGCAATGCCGCGGCAGCGGAGGTGGTCCGTGGCTAAAGTCACCGGGTTCCTCGAATTCGGGCGTGAAACCCCGACGCGCCGCCCGGTGGCCCAGCGCGTCCATGACTGGCTCGAAGTTTACGAAGAGCTGCCGCGCGAGACGCTCCAGAAACAGGCGGCGCGCTGCATGGACTGCGGCATCCCGTTCTGCCACCAGGGTTGTCCGCTGGGGAACATCATCCCCGACTGGAACGACCTCGTGTACCGCGACCGCTGGCGCGACGCGATTGACCGCCTGCATGCGACGAACAACTTCCCGGACTTCACCGGGCGGCTCTGCCCGGCACCGTGCGAGGCGGCCTGCGTTCTCGGGATCAACTCCGACCCCGTGACCATCAAGCAGATTGAGTACGAGATCATCGAGCGCGCCTGGAACGAGGGCTGGATCGCACCCCAGCCGGCGGCCGTGAAGACTGGGAAGACCGTTGCCGTGATCGGCTCGGGGCCTGCCGGGCTCGCCTGTGCGCAGCAGCTTGCGCGCGCCGGGCACGCGGTCACCCTGTTCGAACGTGACGACCGCATCGGCGGACTGATGCGCTACGGGATCCCCGATTTCAAGATGGAGAAGCGCTTCCTTGACCGCCGCCTCGCCCAACTTGAAGGGGAGGGCGTCGAGTTCCGGCCATCCACTAACGTCGGTGTCGACGTGGATGTGCGCGAACTTCTCGCCCGCTACGACGCGCTCTGTCTCACGGGTGGTGCGACCCATGCGCGCGACCTTGAAGTCCCCGGGCGCGAGCTCCAGGGCGTCCACCTGGCGATGGAGTACCTCCCTCAGCAGAACCGCCGCAACGCCGGCGATGAGATCGCCGCGGAGCGCGCCATTTCGGCGAAGGACAAGCGGGTCATCATCCTCGGCGGCGGCGATACCGGGGCGGACTGCCTCGGCACCGCGCTCCGCCAGGGCGCTCGCGAAGTGCTCCAATACGAACTCCTGCCGAAGCCGCCGGCCGCCCGCCCGCCGGAGAACCCCTGGCCGACCTGGCCGAACATCTACCGGGTGTCTTCGGCACACGAGGAAGGCGGGGTCCGCGAGTACTCGATCCTCACGAAGAAACTCTCCGGGGTGGATGGCCGCCTGACCACGCTTCACGGCGTCCGTGTCGAGTTCGTGAACCAGGACGGGCGCCAGGTGATGCAGGAAGTCCCCGGCAGCGAGTTCGAAGAGCCGGTCGACCTGCTCTTCCTCGCGATGGGCTTCCTGGGGCCCGAGCGCGCCGGGATGATCGAACAGCTTGGCGTCGAGCTGACCGAGCGCGGGAACGTGAAAGCCGATGAGAACAAGATGACCTCGGTGCCGGGCGTGTTTACGGCCGGCGACATGACCCGCGGCCAGTCGCTCATCGTCTGGGCCATCGCCGAAGGGCGCGCCGCGGCACGCGGAATCGACGAATACCTGATGGGCGAGACGCTCCTCCCGGGTAACTAGCGACTAGTCGGTGGGGGCCGTCCGCTTCATGGCCGGACCCAGCACACCATCGTGGGGAATGATCCGGGCCGGGATGCCGACGGCGGTACAGTTCTCCGGCACATCGCTCATGACCACGGCGTTTGCCCCGATCCGGGCGTTGTGGCCGATGGTGACCGGGCCGAGAATCTTGGCGCCGGTGCCGATGAAGACGTTGCGGCCGATGCCCGGCCCCATCAGCGAGGCATCGGGTCCGCCCGTGTTCAGACCGATCGTGACGAAGGGCGCGACGTTGCAGAGCGCGCCGATGATGGTGGTCCCGTCGATGATCACCTGGCCGTGGTTGAGCAGGAGCCCGGGGCCGATCTTCACCGAATCGCCGATCGAGACGGACGCGAGCGCCATCGTCAGACGCCGGCAGAGGTTGGGCACCAGCGGGATGTGGTGATCCCGTGCCCAGGCCTGGAACCGGTAGATCAGGACCACCTGCAACTCGGCGGAAAGGAGGATGGCGGTGACCCGCTCGGCGCGCTCGCCGAACCGCCGCCGGATACCCGGGACCGAATGCCACTGGACCCCGAGTTCGATGTCCTGTTTCACGTTTTCGAACACACGCTGACGCTAGGTGAGCGTCCGCGAACAGGCAACTTCAGCCGTCGCGGTTCACCAGGTAATCGCCGACTGTGCGAAGTTCGGCCTTTGCCGCTCCCGGCAGGTCCATGCCGTCAAGGATAGCCGCGGCTTCGGCCGCCATGCGCTCAGTAATGGTGCGAGTAAAGGCGCCAGCGC
>CAZRUZ010000156.1:0-3499 GCA_964603275.1 uncultured Anaerolineaceae bacterium
GAGCCCGAGGTGATGTCGCCATTCCCCGTGAGCGAACACGCGAAGATGAGCACCGGCGCCTCGTGCATGTGCTCCGCCAGGTAGGTCGCACTCTTCATCACGCGTTCGTTGCTCTGCCGCTCATCATCCGGCAGGTTCGAACCGGCGCCATAGCCGCTCGCCGTCATCTTTGACCACTGCTCGTGGTACCACTCCTGGATCTGCTTCTTGCTCGCCGGATCGGTGATCACCAGCCAGCGCCAGCCCTGCCGGTTTCCGCCGCTGGGCGCCCGCGTCGCCGCCCAGATGACCTTCTTGATGTACTCCTCCGGCACCGGGTCCGGCTTCAGCCGCCGCATGGCCCGCTGCGTCCCGATGACCTCGAAGAAGCGCTCTTCTATGACCTGCACGTCACCCATGCCCATCCTCCTGCTCGAAGTTTCTGTACCACCAATCCTAACGTCCTGCGCCGCGAACAGTGAGCGGCCCCCAACCCCCACGCGCAACACGATCTTCATACGCCCCTAACACGGCTGTCATCGAGGAGTGCGAACGTGTTTGACATCGGGCACCGCCCGTCAGGCGCCGGTCCCCTCCAGGCGCCGCCCCCTTTCAGGCGGGCGGGCCACCTTGCTGTCCCGGTGGCCCACCCGCCCACTCCAATCCGATCCATAGTGAATATTTGGTTTCAGGGGGTTCCCGTAAGTGATTCCCCGCTCTACGCTCTTTGCTGGTGAAACACGGACGCCACTATTCCGATGCTCGAGTGTCATTGGAGTGGACGGCGCCGTGAGGGGTGAAACAGATGAACGCATCCACACTGCGGCTGCCAGGCAACGCCTCGGTTTATGAGCTCGTCCGGGCCCGGCCCGGCGCGGTCGCCCGTCTCAACGAACTCGGCCTCTCTCGTGATGACCTCGATCTCCGCCTCGGCGAAGCCGCCCGCCGTGCCGGCGTCCCTGTCGAGCGCATTGCCGAAGTCCTCGCCGCGTCTCGCTGAACCGCCTCTGACTCAGGGTACCTTGACGACCTGTCCCACCTGGAGCGGACAGTCCGGGGAGAGGCCGTTCAGAGCGATGATCTCCGCGACCGTCACCCCGTAGCTTGCGGCGATGTCCGCGCACGTATCGCCGGATTTCACTGTATACGTCTTTCCCGAGCTGCCCGTCCCGCCTCCGCCCGGTGTCTTCGTCGCCGTCGGCTTCACCGTCGGGTTTGAAGTCAGCCCGCCAGATGCCTGCGTTGGTGTCGCAGCGGCCGATGGGATCCGCATCACATCACCGACCTTCAGCGAGTCGCACACCGTCGGGTTGGCCTTCACCAGCGCATCGAGGGTGACCCCCTGGTCTGCCGCAATGGCCGAACACGTATCGCCGGCCTTCACCGTATAGGTCTTCCCGGCGCTCGGTGTTTTCCCCGCGACCGGGGTGAGCTGTGACGTATCCCCGCCGACGAGCGTCACCTGGTTTCCCTGGATCTTGTACAGCGTCGGGTTCTGGACCGGTGTCGAGCTCGGCACGCGTGCGGGGTCCGTGATCCGCTGTCCGTCCCCTTCCTCTTCCGGGCCGCCGCCCCCGCCGCAGGCCGCCGAAAGCGCCCCGGCCGCGAGCCCAACTATCAGGACCGTCGTCGCTGTAAACGTCCGCATTGCGGTCATGCTAGGCAGCCCCCTATCCAGCGGCAACTTCTTCGAGCAGCGCCTTCACCGTCAGGAGCGCCACATCGCCGATCCGGTCGAGGACTGTCTGGTTGATGGCGGCCGCTACATCCTCTGGCGAATGGATGGTCGAAAAGTCGCCCGAGGTGAAATAGACCGTCTCCACGTCAGCGTCTGCGAAGCTCTGGTGGTCGCTGCCCGAGTTCAGTGGAAGCCGCGACGGTACCGCCTCGATGCCCGCCTGCTGTGCCAGCCGCAGCGCCAGCTGCGATGCCGGCCCCGTCCCGATCACTTCGACCCGCCCGCCAATGCCCGTGACGTCCAGGTTCACCATGTACGCGGGCAGCACGTCCCGGCTCTTCAGGTCCGCGACTAGCGCCTTGCTCCCATTCAGGCCCGATTCCTCCGCCCCGAAAGCCGCGAAACAGACACCCTCATCCATGCCATCGGCCGCAAGCGCCCGGGCAAGCTCAAGCGTGTTCGCCACGCCGCTCGCGTTGTCGTTCGCTCCCGGCGCCGCAGGCACGGTATCGAAGTGGCCACCCACCAGGACCATGCACCTGGCCCCGGCCGTCGTCCGCGCGATCACATTGAGCGCACCGGTTGGCCCGGTCGTCGGCGGGGCGTTGATCTCCACCTCGAGCCCGTCCTTCGCTGCCTCGACCAGCGCCCGTCCCTCCTCCTGCGTGACCCCGACCACCGGCATTGTCGCCGCGGTCGCGAGGTTGCCTGAGAACCAGCCCGGCCGGTTATTCACTACCACCAGTCCGATGGCGCCGGCTGCCTTCACGTTCGCGTACTTCACACCGAAGTTCAGGGTCCCGCGGTCGGCAATCGCAACCCTTCCCCCGAGGTCCCGGCCGCCGATCCCCGCTTCATCCGCCAGGCCAACGTAGATCGCTGGCGCCCGTGCCGTTCCGCCGGGGCTCCCGGCGAGCGTGACCGCTTCGATTACGGCCCCCTCGACCCGCACCTCACCCGCCCGGAACGGGTCGGTGTCGAAGTCGAACGCCATCACCTCAACGGTGTAACCGAAGGAACGCAGCTGTTCCGCGATGTACTCCGCCGCACGCCCTTCTGCCGCCGTTCCCGAGACCCTGGGCCCGTCGGCCAGTTCGGCCAGGTGGGCCATCGCTCGGGCACCATCGTGCTCAGCCGGGCCGGTGGCGGAGCCAGTCGGGCCGCCCCCGGCCGGTGGAGTCGCCGCCCGGACGGCGGCGCCGGGGGTTGGAGCGGAGTCGCTGCTCGCGGGGATCGTCCCGGGTGCGGAATCGTCCGGGCCACGTTCCTCCGAGCGCCCGCTGCACGCTGTGGCGGCGAGTGTTACGAACAGGGCGAACAGGAAAAGTACGCGCATCGCATCGAGCCTACCGTTGATGCCGGTTAAGGCCCCGGCAACCTTTATTTCCGCCTGAACCAGCCTTTGATCCGCGTGCCCGCCGATTGTCCCGGGGGGCCGTATTCGATGTACCGGTCCCGCCAGTACACGCCTTTCGCCGGCGCAGCCCTGGCCCCGCGTGGCCGGCGCTGAAGCGACCAGAGGAAGGCACCGATGAACAGCACCACCCCGGCGAACGACGCCCAGATCAGGGGCGACCAGAAGCTGGACAGCAGAAGCCCGCCGAACATGATCCCGGCGCCTGCCAGCAGCATCGTGGTCGGGTTCAACCACCCGGACAGGTCTGGCCGTGGCGTCGCGGGGCGCGCCGCCTTTGCCTTTGCCTTCCGCCGCGATGCGATGGAGATAGGTTCCGCTCCAGAGTCGCCGGGCGGCAGTTGGTCACCCAGCTTCTCGAGGATCTCTTCGATTTCGCGTTCGAACTTGTCAGCCATGGCGGAACTCACGATCACAGTAGGCCATCA
>CAZRUZ010000156.1:3599-6161 GCA_964603275.1 uncultured Anaerolineaceae bacterium
TTTCGCGTTCGAACTTGTCAGCCATGGCGGAACTCACGATCACAGTAGGCCATCAGGCATCCGCCGTCGATCGGCCCGGCCGGGCCTTGACGTATTCCCGGCTCACCTCGTCGGCAGGAGCTTCCATGCGTGGTTCCACGCCCCGGTCCGTGCCGCATGCGTGACCCACGCCATGCACATCGGCTCCAGGTAGCGGGACGCTTCGATTCCGCCGAGATCGATCGTGTCCCAGCCGAATTCGTCGAGGATCTGCCCGACCGTCGCCTTCGCCCCGTCATCGTTCCCGGCAATGAACATGTCCCCGCGGAGCCCGCCGAGATCAGGTCTGAACATCAGCCCGCTCCCCACGATGTTGAAGGCCTTCACCACCCGGGCCTCCGGCAGCAATCGCTGCACCTGCTCACCCGCGGAGTCCGCATGCCCGATGGCAAGACGTGGCGGCATCCCCTGTGAGAAGTCCAGCGGGTTGGTGGTATCGATCAGGACCTTCCCGGCGAAGTTCGCCGGATCGGCAAGGCGGACTACCTGTTCGTTCTCCACACCCCGAGTGGCCAGCACCACCAGTTCTCCGAAGGCCGCGGCATCCGCGAACGTCCCGGTCGTTGCCCGCTCGCCCTCGCGGCCTGCCCATGCCACGCCGTTCTCGTTCACAGCCGACCGCGACCCCATCATGACCTCGTGCCCGAGCGCGATGAACGCGGATCCCAGCGTCTGCCCAACGGTCCCCGTACCCAGCATGCCGACCTTCATGAAACCCTCCCCGATTGCGGAGTGCCTGTCCCGGGCCTCCATTCGCGGCCGCTGAGCATACCATGACGAAAAGGCTCTCGGGAGCGGCGGCCGGGCTGCGGGTTACAGTTCGGCTTTGACCTTCTCCGCGAGCGCCCGCGTGAACCCGACCGTCGCGGCGATCTCCTCGACCTCCGCCTCGCGGATCTGTTTCACGCTCCCGAACTTTTTCAATAGCGCCTTCTTCCGCTTCGGCCCGATGCCCGGGATCGTGTCCAGCGCGCTCTGGATGGAGCTTTTCGCGCGCACTTGCCGGTGGTACGTTATCGCGAACCGGTGCGCCTCATCCCGGACCCGCTGCACGAGGTACAGCGCCTCCGAGTTCCGCGGCAAGACGATCGGGTCATCTTCATCCGGCACGAACAATTCCTCGAAGCGCTTGGCCAGCCCCACTGTCGCGATCTGGTGGACGCCAAGTTCGCGCATCGCTTGCAGTGCGGCCCCCAGCTGGCCTTTCCCGCCATCGATAATCACCAGGTCCGGCAGGTCCCACACATCGCCGTTGCCCCCGCTCTCCCCGTTCTCCCCGCTTCCCGCGGTCTCTGATGGAGCGGCCGTCCGGGCATGCCTGCCGAACCGCCGGCGCATGATCTCCTGCATGGTCGCGAAGTCGTTCGCACCCTCCACGGTCTTCACCCTGAACTTGCGGTACTGGCCCGCTGCCGGCTTTCCATCGACGAAGACCACCATGCTCGAAACGGGGCTTGTCCCCTGGATGTTCGAGTTGTCGTAGCACTCGATCCGCCTCGGCGTCGTGGCCAGCGATAGCTCTTCGCGCAGCTGTTCGAGCGCCTGCTCGGTCTTGTTCGCGTCAGCCATCCACTTCACGCGCATGAGGGCCAGGGCTTCCTTCGCGTTCTCGGTGGCAAGCTCCACCAGCCGCCGCTTTTCCCCTCGTTCCGGCACCCGGACCTCGACCAGCGATCCGCGCTTCTCCGTGAGCAGCGCTTCCATCGTGTCCCGTTCGTCCGCTTCCGAAGGGATCGCCACAAGCTTCGGCACGTATTGCGCGCCCTCGTAATACTGCAGCAGGAAGTTCATCAGCACCGCGCTGTCAGGCTCGTCCCGTACTCCTTCGAGCATGAATGTGTCCCGCCCGATCATCTGCGTCCCCCGGACGAAGAACACCTGCACGCACGCCTGGTCGCTGTCCCGCGCCAGCCCGAAGATGTCCACGTCCTCCTTCCGCGTTGTCGAGACCATCTGCCGCTCGACGGTCCGCTCGATCGCCCGTAGCTGGTCCCGGATCTGTGCGGCCCGCTCGTACTCCATCCGTCCGGCCGCGTCGTCCATCTGTTTCCGCAGGCGCCGGAGGACGTCGTCGGCCTTCCCTTCGAGGAAGAGGATCACCTGCTCGATGACCTCCGCGTACTCCTCCCTGGTGCAGTACGACGTGCACGGCGCGATGCAGCGCTTGATGTAGTAGTCGAGACACGGGCGAGCATCCCTCCCGGTGATCTCCTTCGTACACGAACGCCACGGGAAGAGCTTTTTCGTCAGGTCCAGCGTCGCCCGCACTGAGCCCGCGCTCGCGTACGGTCCGAAGTAGCGCGCGCCGTCCTTCTCGATCCGCCGGGTGATGTACACACGCGGCCAGGGATTCTGGGTATCGACCTTCAGATACGGGTACCGCTTGTCGTCCTTCAGCCGGATGTTGAAGAACGGCTGGTGCCGCTTGATCAGCGTCGCCTCCAGGATGAGGGCCTCGCCCGCGTTCCCCACCACGATGTATTCGAAGTCCTCGATCTGCTGCCGCAGCGCCCGTGTCTTGGG
>CAZRUZ010000157.1:0-1793 GCA_964603275.1 uncultured Anaerolineaceae bacterium
AGGGCGCCGCGTGGATCGATTCCCGCCACATCGAAAGCGCCCGCCGCGCCATGACTCACGAAATGAAGCGCGGCGGCAAGGTCTGGATCCGGATCTTCCCGGACAAGCCGGTCACCGCCAAGCCCGCCGAAACCCGCATGGGCTCCGGCAAAGGCGCGCCTGACCGCTGGGTCGCCGTCGTCAAGCCGAACCGCATCATGTTCGAAATCGCCGGTGTCCCCGAAACCGTCGCTCGCGAAGCCCTCCGCCTCGCGGCCCACAAACTCCCCGTGCCCACCAAGATCGTGGTGCGCGAAGAGGCGGTGATCTAATGGCACGTCAGACCGCCGAAGACCTGCGCCGGCTCGATGAGGCCCGCCTGGACCACGAGATCAACGAGGCCTACCGGGCGCTCTTCACTCTCCGCTT
This sequence comes from uncultured Anaerolineaceae bacterium, assembly GCA_964603275.1. GTDB lineage: Bacteria > Chloroflexota > Dehalococcoidia > Tepidiformales > Tepidiformaceae > Amarobacter. Next base: position 409 of record CAZRUZ010000157.1, read on the forward strand.
CCAGCACGCCAGCCGCCAGCTCCAGAACTACCGCGAACTGCGTAACGCCCGGCGCCGCATCGCCCGCCTCCGCACCATCAAGCGCGAGCGCCAGATCGAAGCCATGCTGGGTGAGGAGTAGCCATGGGAACGCAACGAGTCATCCAGGGGACCGTAGTCTCCGACAAGATGCAGAAGACCATCGTCGTCTCGGTTGAGCGCAAGAAGAAGCACCGCCTCTACCACAAGGTCGTGACGGTCACCGAGCGCTACAAGGCCCACGATGAAGCCGATGCTTGCAAGCTCGGCGATGTCGTCCGCATCCAGGAATGCCGCCCCATGTCGCGCGATAAGCGCTGGCGCGTCATCGAAATCCTCGCCAAGGGCGACGTCGCCGATGTCGCCCCAGAGACCATCGGCCGTGACATCGAAGTCGCTGCCCAGGTGGCGCCCAAGTCGGAGGTGCAGGAGTGATCCAGCAGGAAACCCGCCTCAAGGCCGCCGATAACAGCGGCGCCCGCTCGCTCCTGTGCATCCGCGTGCTCGGAGGCAGCCGCCGCCGTTACGCCCGCCCCGGTGATGTCATCGTAGCCAGCGTCAAAGTCGCCCAGCCGAACGCCGCCGTGAAGAAGGGCGATGTGGTCAAGGCCGTCGTCGTCCGCGTCACCAAGGAATACGGCCGCCCCGATGGCTCCTACATCCGCTTCGATGAGAACGCCGCCGTCCTCCTCGCCAGCGATGGCGAAAACCCGCGCGGCACCCGCATCTTCGGCCCCGTTGCCCGCGAACTCCGCGACCGCAACTTCATGAAAATCGTCTCCCTTGCTCCGGAGGTGCTCTAGTGCCTGCCAAGATCAAGCGCGGCGATAAGGTCGTCGTCCTCAGCGGCAAGGACCGCGGCAAGCGCGGCACCGTCCGCGCCGTCCTCAACAAGCACAACCGCGTGCTCGTCGAAGGCATCAACATCATCAAGAAACACCAGCGCGCGCGTCAGCAGGGCCAGGCTTCGGCCATCGTCGAACGCGAGGCCCCCATCCACGTCAGCAACGTCATGCTGATCGACCCCAGCAACGACCAGCCCACCCGCGTCACCTTCCGCCGCCGCGACGATGGCGCCATGGTCCGCGTTGGGAAGCGCAGCGGAGAGGATATCGAGTAATGCCGCCGCGAATGAAGGAACGCTACCAGAACGATGTTGCCCCCGCCCTGCGCGAGCAGTACGGCTACGCCAACGTCATGCAGATCCCGGGCATCACCAAGATCACCGTCAACGTCGGTCTTGGCGAAGCCCTCACCGATGGCAATGCGCTCGACCGCTCGGCCGAGGAGATTGGCGCCATCACCGGCCAGAAGGCCGTCATCACCCGCGCCAAGCGCTCGATCGCAAACTTCCGCCTCCGCGAAGG
>CAZRUZ010000157.1:1893-6133 GCA_964603275.1 uncultured Anaerolineaceae bacterium
ACCGACGAAGAAGGCCGTAAGCTCCTCGAGCTCATGGGCCTGCCCTTCCGGAAGAACTAGGAGCAGGCCCATATGGCTTCAAAAGGTATCGTCAACCGCGACAACCGCCGCAAAGAGCTCAACGCCAAGTACGCCGCCCGCCGCGCCGAACTCAAGCGCGAGCTCAAGCAATCCTGGAATGACCCCCAGAAAGTCGCCGCGATCTACGCGGAACTCCACAAGCTGCCGCTCAACAGCAGCCCCACACGCATCCACAACCGGTGCCTCGTCACCGGCCGCCCAAAGGGATACATCCGCCGGTTCGGCCTCTCGCGCATCACCATGCGCGAATACGCCCACCTCGGTCTGCTCCCTGGAGTGACCAAGTCCAGCTGGTAAGTGCGCGAGCAAACGCCAGAGGGGAAGTGCAATGAATGTGAGTGATCCCATCGCCGACATGCTGACGCGAATCAGGAACGCGACCTCCGCGCGCCACGATTCCGTCATCATCCCGGCCTCGAAAATCAAAGTCGCCATCGCCAAAGTCCTGAAAGAAGAAGGCTTCATCAAGGACTTCGCGGTTGTCGCCGAAGAAGGCCGCCCCCAGCCCAACCTCAAGGTTGAGCTCAGCTACGGCGGTCGCAGGCAGCCCGTGCTCAATGGCCTCCAGAGGGTCAGCAAGCCGGGCCTCCGGGTGTACGTCCAGCGCAGGGAAATCCCCCGCGTCTATGGCGGCCTGGGGATTGCCATCATCTCGACGCCCAAGGGCGTCATGTCCGGGCAGGAGGCCCGCCGCCATGAACTGGGCGGCGAGGTCCTCTGCTACGTCTGGTAAGGGAGGGCTCCATGTCTCGTATCGGCCGCCAGCCCATCCCCGTCCCCGCCAATGTCCAGGTCTCGATCGAGGACGATAACGTCATCCTCGTCAAAGGCCCCAAAGGCGAACTCAAGCGCCAGTTCCCGCGCACCATGGCCTTCGTCCGCGAAGACGGCGTCATCTCCGTCGCCCGCCCCAATGACGAAGGGAAGCAGCGCGCCCTCCACGGGCTTTCGCGCTCGCTCCTCAACAACATGGTCACCGGTGTCACCACTGGCTTCACCCGCACCCTGGAAGTCCAGGGCGTCGGCTACCGTGCCCAGATGCAGGGCTCCAACCTGCAGCTGGCCCTCGGCTTCTCGCACCCCGTCATCGTCGCCCCGCCCGCTGGCATCACCTTCGCCGTCGAAGGTCCCCGCGTCCACGTCCAGGGCATCGATAACGAGCGCGTTGGCCAGGTCGCGGCCAACATCCGCAAGCTCCGGCCACCCGAGCCGTACAAGGGCAAGGGCATCCGTTACCTTGGCGAACGCGTTCGCCGCAAGGCTGGCAAGGCCGGGAAGGTAGGCAAGTAATGAGCACCGTCACTTCCGTCCTCGCCCGCGAGCGCCGCCACGCCCGCGTCCGCAAGACCGTCGCCGGCACCCCGGTCCGGCCCCGGCTCAACGTCTTCCGCAGCGCCCAGCACATCTATGCCCAGGTCATCGATGACGTTGCCGGCCACACCCTCGCCGCCGCCAGCGATGCCGATAAGGCCCTCGCCGCCGAGCTCAAGGGCAAGAACAAGACCGAGCGCGCCGCCATCGTCGGCAAGGCCGTCGCCGAACGCGCGAAGTCCAACGGTGTCTCCCTCGTGGTGTTCGACCGCGGCGGGTACAAGTACCACGGCCGCGTCCGCGCCCTCGCCGAGGCCGCCCGCGAAGCAGGATTGGGGTTCTAAATGGCCGAAAACCGCTACGACCGCTCCGAACAGGGCCAGGATGAACTGACCGAAAAGGTCGTCTACATCAACCGCGTGGCCAAGGTCGTCAAAGGCGGCCGCCGCTTCAGCTTCAGCGCCCTCGTCGTCGTCGGCGATGGCCACGGCAGCGTTGGCGTCGGTCTCGGCAAGGCCAACGAGGTCCCCGAGGCCATCCGCAAGGGCTCGACCCAGGCCCGCCGCAACATGATCAAGATCCCCATGCGCGGCGGGACCATCGCCCACCCGGTCTGGCACCGCTTCTCCGCCGCCCGCGTCATGCTCAAGCCCGCCAGTCACGGTACCGGCGTCATTGCCGGCGGCGCCGTCCGCACCATCATGGAAGCGGCCGGCGTCACCGACGTCCTCGCCAAGACGTTTGGCAGCCGCAACCCGGTCAACGTCTCCCGCGCCACTATTGAGGGTCTCTCCACGCTCCAGGACCCGACTGGCGCGCGCGCACGCCGCCTTGCCATCGCCCGGGGTGAACAATGATGGCCCGCCTCACCATCACCTGGCGCAAGAGCGCCATCGGCTACAACCAGGACCAGAAGGACACCATCCGCCGGCTCGGCTTCCGCCGCCTTGGCCAGACCGTCGAAATCGACGACACCCCGGCCCTCCGCGGCATGGTGCACAAGGTCCAGCACCTCGTTGATGTCCAGGAAGGTGGCTCGAAATGAGCATCGGTGCACAGGACCTTCAGCCCCCACAGGGCGCAACCCACGCGAAGAAGCGTGTCGGCCGCGGCAATGGCAGCGGCCACGGCACCTACGCCGGCAAAGGCCTCAAGGGCCAGAAATCCCGCAGCGGCAAGAAGAAGGCCTATGACGCCTTCGAAGGCGGGCAGTTTCCCATGTCCCGCAAGTTCCACGTGCTCCGCGGCTTCAACAACAAGTGGCGCGTCGAATTCCAGCCGGTGAATCTCAGCGCCCTCAACCGCTTCGATGATGGCGCCACCGTCACCCCCGAAGCCCTCCGCGAAGCCGGCATCCTCAAGCACCTCCGCGAACCCGTGAAGGTGCTCGGCCAGGGCGCCATTTCGAAGAAGCTCACCATCTCAGCCCACCGCTTCTCTGATTCGGCCCGGGCCAAGATCGAGGCCGCCGGCGGCTCTGCCGTCGTTATCGGCCCTGAAACCGCCCAGGCAAAGGATAGCTGAGGATGAGTGTCCAGCCGGCCCGTCGGCCGCGGCTCTTGCAGGCAATGGTCGATGCCTTCCGTCAGGAAGACGTCCGCCGCAAGCTGCTCTTCACCCTGGCGATGCTTGTCGTCTTCCGCTTCGTCGCCCATGTCCCGCTGCCGAACATCGACCGCGATGCCCTTGAGGCCGCCTTCGAAGGCAACGCGCTGCTGGACTTCCTCAGCATCTTCTCCGGTGGTGCGCTGCAGAACCTCAGCGTCGCCGCCCTCGGCGTCTATCCCTACATTACCGCCTCGATCATCATGCAGATCCTTCAGCCCCTCGTCCCGCGCTTCCGCGCGCTCGCTGAAGAAGGTGAACAGGGCCGCCGCCGCCTCCAGCTCTACACCCACTGGCTCGCCGTCCCCATGGCCTTTGTCCAGGGCTACGGCCAGATCCTCTTCATCAACAGCCAGGGCGCTGATGTCGTCCGCGACTTCGGCTTCCAGAACGACTTCGTCGGCACATGGGCCACCCTCTTCACCCTCGGCGCGGGCACCATGTTCCTCGTCTGGCTCGGCGAACTGATCACCGAGAACGGCATCGGCAACGGCGTCTCAATGATCATTTTTGGCGGCATCGTCGCCAGCTTGCCCGGCCTCATCCCCAGCCTCACCACCCAGTCCATCCTGGCGGTACTTGGCTTCGCCGCCTTTGCCTTCGGCCTCATCTACCTGGTCGTCTTCTTCCAGGAAGCGCAGCGCCGCGTGCCTGTCCAGTATGCCCGCTCCGCTTTCCGCGGCGGCCGCATGTACCGGCAGCAAGGCCAGAGCCACATCCCCCTGCGGGTCAACATGGCCGGGATGATCCCGCTCATCTTCGCCTTCTCCATCATGATCATGCCCGCCACCATCGCCTCGTACTTCACCAACTCCGGCGGCTTCATCGAGTCCATCGCCGATTTCTTCGTCGATCAGTTCCAGGGCGGCCGCGGCGGCAGCGGCACCGGCTGGTACTGGCTCATCCTCTTCATCCTCGTCATCGTCTTCACCTTCTTCTACACCATGGTCCAGTACCAGCAGCAGCAGATGGCCAAGACGCTGCAACGGCAGGGCGCCTTCATCCCCGGGATTCGCCCCGGCCCGCCCACCGAGGCCTACCTCATGCGCGTCGTCACCCGCATCACCTGGGCCGGCGCCTTCTTCCTCGGCTTCGTCGCCATCATCCCCTTCTTCGTCGGCCTCCTGACTGATGTCCGCGCCCTCACCATCTCCAGCACCGGCTTCCTCATCGTCGTCGCCGTCGTCCTCGACACCATGAAGCAGCTCGAAGCCCAGCTTCTGATGCGCAACTACGAAGGGTT
>CAZRUZ010000158.1:0-6069 GCA_964603275.1 uncultured Anaerolineaceae bacterium
TGCCAAAGGCGAGCACCGCGGCTACCACGGTGATGCCCAGCAGGAGCGTGCGCGACGAGGCGGCCGCATCGGACGCGGAGGCCTTTGCGCTGTAGGCCCGCTGGCTGTTTTCGCCAGCGCTCTGGTTGAGGGCCTCGTTCAGCGTTTCCACATCGGCTTTCATGTCACTGGCTGCAAACGTGGCGCCGACAGTGTCGCCCTTTTCGATCATCGCGAGGACTTTCTCGCGCGAAGCGATGACTTTTTCGGCCTGCGCCTCGACAGCCGCCCAGGCCTCCTGGTCGGCCGCGGAGGTCAGCGTCGAGCGGTAGTTCGCCATATCTGCCCGGGCAAGCTCCATCATCTCCCGCGAAGCGGTGACGAACTCCTTGCGTTGCGCGGTCTCCAGGGCGAGCATGGCGCGCTTTTCCTCGGCAAGGCTGCCCAGCATGTGGGCGTTCGTGGTGAGCGAATACTCGACGCCCTTCAGGTTTTCCCGGTACACCGTATCCGTCCGCGCCGCCGCCCGATCCAGCTGGACCATCCCCATGACCGCAACAACCACCATGAGGACGAGGACCACGACGAAGCCCCCAAGGATCTTGTGAATCAGCCGCATCTAGACACCCCTGTTCCGCCCCGGGAGCTGGCGCTCTGCCGGTGCTCTGCTTGTATCTTCGTTTGCGTACGTTCGCGGGGTGCTCCGGAGTGGCACTTAGGTAGCGGCAGCGTGGCACCTAGGCGCGGGGGTCCCGAACCCCCATCTTGCCGTGGCGCTGGCTTGCTGGCGCACGGGCGGTACGATGGCCGAACCATGGAGATCGACTACGCGATCCTCGCCGACCACGCTGAAGTCGTGGGGAACAAGCTCTACCTGATGGGTGGCGGCTGGGACACGATGGGCGCAGCCGAGGTCCCCGCGCCGGTGCGCCTGGCCATCGCCAGCGGCATCCGCATCGGCTGGGAGGAGACGAACACGCCCATCCCGGTCGTGGTGACCGTGGAGGATGACGATGCCGGCGAGGTCCTGCGCATCCAGGCCGAGGTGAACATGGGCCGGCCGCCGGGGCTGCCCGCTGGCTCATCCCAGCTATCGCAGGCGGCGGTCACCGTCCAGGTCTCGCTGCCACGGTTCGGGGGTTACCGGGTGAACATCATCGCCGGGAGCGGCGAAGGCCAGGTGCGCCGCGGGCTGCCGTTCCGCCTCGTGCGCCGGTCTCTCCCCGTGCCGTTCCCCCCGCCAACCGAACAGGGCTAGGCGTGCGCCGGGGCCGGTTCGGTGGCGGAACCGCGGCCCCGGGTGAGGTATTCATCGTCAAGGGAGAGGTAGAGCTCCTCCTCCTGGGCGAAATTCAGCCGCAACACCGCATGCAGCGCGTAGAGCACCCTCCGGATGTCGGCCAGGTCCTCGCGATCCGGCCCGGCCGATGGGATGTCCTCATGCAGCGTCTGGAACTGGCGGACCAGGTGGAAAATCTCCTGGTGGGTGCGGCTCATGGCGGCCAGCGGCTCATCGCCCTTCAGGAGCGCGGCGAGTTTGGGATACAGCTCGCGCTCGTCTTCACGCTCGTGAGGAAGGATATCGCCCACCAGGAACTCGTCGATGCCATCCATCGCGGTGGCGGCTTCGGACTGGCTCATATCCTCGATGCGGTCGGCGAGCGACCGGAGCTGCTCGATGGCGGGGACCAGGCGGAGGTGGTCCCGCTTCAGCTCTTCCGCCAGGTCCGCGGGCATGCGGGCCGCCCGTGCGGTACCGCGCCCACCGCCAAGAGCCCGGAGCGCACTCAGGATCGCCAGGACATCGATGCCTTCCTGGAGCACGGCCCCGGCAACCGGCGGCAGGTAGCCGAAGGCAGCGAAGCCCATCGCGACGAACGAGAGGCTCATGCCCAGGACCATGCTCTCAACCGCGATCGACCGCGTCCGGCGGGCGATCACGACCCCCTCGGAAAGGCGGTCCAGCCGGTCCACCATCAGCACGACATCGGCTGCTTCCGATGATGAAGTGGCGCCGCGCGCTCCCATCGCCACGCCCACATCAGCCGCCGCCAGCGCGGGCGCATCGTTGATCCCGTCGCCCACCATGAGCGTCACCTGCCGCTCTTTCGACCGGCGCACCGCCTCCACTTTTTCACCCGGCGTGAGCCCCGCCAGCACATGGTCGACACCAAGGGCGGCGCCCACGGCATCGGCGATGGTGGGGTGGTCGCCCGTGATCATCACCACTTCGGCGACACCCGCGCGCTTGAGCGCCCGGATCGCGCGCGGAGCCTCGGGCCGGATGGGGTCCTGGAGCACGAACGCCCCGGCCAGGCCGCCATCGACCTCCACGAACACGGTCGAACCGCCTTCCCGGCGGATGCCCCGGTAGAACCGCCGTGCGGCATCGGGGATGTCTCCATCTCCTTTGAGCCAGTCGAACTTGCCCAGCCGCACCTGCCGGCCATCGACGGCGCCTTCGATCCCGGCGCCCGGCTTTTCGACCACCTCCGTTGGGATCGAAAGCGCAAGCCCCTGGTCGCGCGCGGCCCGGACCAGCGAGGCTGCCATGACGTGCGAAGAGAGCTGGTCGAGCGAGCCCGCGAGGCGCAGCATCTCGGACTCGGGGATGGCCCCGAACACGGCAATCCGGTCGACCACGGGCGAGCCCGCGGTGAGCGTGCCGGTCTTATCCATGTAGAGCGCACGAGCGCGGGCCATCACTTCGATGGCGCCACCCCCCTTGACCACTATGCCGCGCTTCGCCGACCGCGAAACGCCTGAGACGACCGCGATCGGCGCGGCGAGCAGGAGGGGGCAGGGAGTCGCCACCACCACGACAGCCAGGGCGCGCTCGGGCGTGCCGGCCAGGGCCCACGCCAGCCCGGCGACCGCCAGTGTGATCGGCAGAAAGAACATCGCGTAACGGTCGGCAAGCCGGACCAGCGGGGCCCTGGACTCCTGCGCGGCGCGCACCAGGCGGATGATCCCGGCGTATGTACTGGCCTCGGCGGTGGCCGTCGCGCGGATCCGGAAGGGCGCCCCGGCATTGACGACACCGCTGGCGACGCGCTCGCCCATGCCGCGCTCCACCAGCCGGCTTTCACCGGTCAGCGCCGATTCATCGAGCACGGCCACGCCCTCGGCCACGATGCCGTCTACCGGGACCACATCCGAATCGCGGACGACCAGGATATCTCCGGGTTGGACGGCCTCGATGGGGACGGTGACGAGGGCATCGCCCTCCAGGCGCACAGCGGTCCGAGGCGCACGCTGGAGGAGCGACGAGAGTTCGCGGCTGGCGCGGGCCTCGGCATACTCCTCGAGCGCGATGCCCGTGGCGACCATGATCGCGATGACGGCGCCGGTGAGGTATTCGCCAAGGGCCAGCGAGCCAGCCATCGCCAGCACGGCAATCACATCCACGCCCGCCCGGCGCATCAACAGCTGGTGAGCGATGTCGACCACCAGCGGGACGAGGGCGACGACGGCCGTCGCGGCCCAGGCCCCATCGGCCAGCCCATCACGGTCCGCCAGCCACGCGGCAGCACCGCCCGCCAGCCCGGCCAGGGTGGCGGCAAACAACCAGTAGCGTCGTGTTACATCCAGCACGGGGACGATCTTCGCCTGATCAGCGCGCTACCGCCACGGCCAACCGGCCGGTCATCCCATCCAGCCGACCGGAACACGCCCGCGGGATGGGGCTTAGGGGGCCACTTCGAAGGCCCAGCCCACTACCTGCTTCGAATCCGCCAGAGGGTTGTTCGGGTCCTGCACGGCAATGGCCGCGGTGTGCTTGCCGGCCGTGAGGCCGTCCTTCGGCGTGTAGCACATCGTGCCGTTGGTGGGGGCCTCGCGCGTCGGCACGATCCAGAGCAGCTCCTCGGTCACTTCGACGCCATCGACGGCCATGCGGAACCACTGGGCATACTGCGGCAGCCCATCGAAGGTCACCTTCGCGCAGACGCCTTTGCCATCGCCATCAACGAGGCTCTTCGTGAGTGCCGCGGCAACGGTCTTGCCGTGTTCGGGGAAGATGGCCGTGATATTGCCGCCCAAGAGCGGCGCCGGACCGAAATCGTCCGGGATGCCGGGGGTGCCTTCGACAGCCGGTGTGCTTGCGGCGGCCGGTCCATCGGGGCCATCGCCACAGCCGGCGAAGAGCAGGGCAGCGAGACCGAGTGAGGCGGGGAAGAGCAGGGCGAATCTCATGGTACGAAGCCGAGGCTAGCATCGCCCCGCCGCTCGAACCAGTGTGTCATCTGCACCTTGGCTTTACCCGCGCCCGCATCCGAGTCTGCCCTGCACTACCAACCGGAACCCGGAGGACCCACATGGACGACCACGAAACCGGCCAGCCCGAGCTGACCATCGAAGCGCTCCAGGAACAGCTTTCCAGCACTGAGGCCGAGCTTGCCGCCAGCCGCGAGGCCGCCGGCGCCACGATCGAGCGGCTCAAGGCGGCGCTCATCTCCGCCAACCCCGCCATCGACCCCTCGATGCTGAGCGGGGAATCGGCCACGGAGGTGGAGGCGTCCTACGCCGCGGCGGCCGCCCTGGTCGAGCGCATCCGGGAGCGGGTGCGCCGGGAGCAGGCAGCTTCGATCCCGGCGGGTGCGCCGGCCCGGGGCGCCACCACACCCCGAAGCGCGATCGAGAAGATCCGCGAGGGGCTGGCAAGGCAGGCGCACTGAGGGTTCGGCCGCGGGACACGACGGCGGGCAATCACGAGTTTGGCTGTGCCACGACGAAAGCCGACGTGGCCACCTCGCGGACCCATCGTGTTTACTTGCGGGTCAGGTCAGTGAGCAGCGTCTGGGGATCAGGCCAGTCGGCATCCACCCAGATGGCCACGAGTTCGGCCTTTTCTGGTACCTCGAAGGTGATGAAGCCGCGCTGCCGCTGGCCCGGGCCAAGGTCCATCATCGTGAACTCGGGCTCCTTGCCGCCAAACGTGAAGTCGTAGATGAACCCGTCCTTGTCCTGCACGCTGAAGTCGAACGAACTCCCCGAGACCTTCTTGCTGAGCGCCTCCTGGGTCACTTCGATGGTGACCCAGCGGTTGCCCGTTTTTGGTTCGAAGAACTCGCCCTTGGGCGCCGGGTCGACCACGCTGTGGACCGTGTAGCGGCTGCCGCCAGCCTCGATCGGCGTCCCGATGGCGGGGCCGGAACCGGGCTGCGGCACCTCCTGCGTGGCTGACGGGCTCGTCCCTCCGCCGTCGTCCGTGGAGCCCATGTCCGAGCAGTCGGTCTGCACCCAGGCGCCGTCCTCCCAGGCCCACGCCGTCCACTCCTCCTCGAAGTCGCTGATGTCCTTGATCTTGTCGGACTGCAGGACCAACAGGACCTCGCCCGAGTCGCCTTCGAAGTTGCGGACCTGCACTTCCTTGACCTTGACGTCGTCAAACGACGCTTCGAGGAAGGCCTCGAGGAACGCCTCGGCCAGCTTCATCGAACTGTTGAACTGCGCGAACGATGCCTGCTCGCGGCACTCTTTGGAGTAGGCGTCATAGGTATCGTGGAGGTCGCCGCCGAAGAGCCCTTTGGCGGCCTTTTCGGCGGCCTTTTTCAGGCCCGCCTCGGTCTTTGCATCGGCGCCATCGCCGCCGTCACACGCGCCCAACACCAGCGCGATGACGAGAAACGGGGCCAGCAGTGCACGCAACATGGGTCGTCCTCCGGTCTCCCGAGTCTGGGTGACGAAGGCCCGCACTGGCAAGCCATTCCGCACAAGAATCGGGGAAATCCCACGGCCCGGGACGGAAGCCGCCCGCTCGCCTCCGTGCCAGCAAAGCGGGAGACTGGAGCGATGGACCATCTCCCGGCGGTATCGCGCTGGCCCGCCACTGCCATTTCCGCGGTCGTCCTGGCCCTGGCCGTCCTGCGGCCCGGCAGCGCCGCGGGCGAGGGCGACATCCCGGTCCGGGCACAGACCATCATCGGGACAGACGAGCGCACCCGCGTGGTGGACACGTCCGCCTATCCCTTCAGCGCCATCGCCTTCGTGGAGCTGCTCGATGCGGCCGGCAAGCCCTTCGGCTCATGCACAGGCACCTTCATCGGCGCCGATGCCGTCCTCACCGCGGGACACTGCCTCTGGAACACC
>CAZRUZ010000159.1:0-5964 GCA_964603275.1 uncultured Anaerolineaceae bacterium
AACCCGAGCGCGTGGGCGGGCCGCCTCATCGGCCAGGCGGTCTACGGGGCGCAGCCACCCGGCTGGGACGTGGGCGGCTCGGTCGAACTGGTGGCCACGTGGAAGCGCGACGACTTCGTGGAGCACATCGGCGAGTGGTACAAGCCGGGGAACATCGTGCTTTCGGTGGCAGGCAACGTGACGCACGAACAGGTGGTGGGCCTCGCGCGGCCGCTGTTCGAAGGGATGACGCCCGGGCCAATCCCGGAGGTTGTGCCGTACGACCCCACGGTCAGGGGTGACCGGGTCAGCACCGATTCGCGCACGATCGACCAGTGCACGATGTACATCGGGCTGCCGATTTTCGGCCGGGACGACCCGGACCGGTTCGCCATCCGGATCATGAACGACGTGCTCGGCGCGGGGATGTCATCGCGGCTGTTCCGGGAGGTGCGCGAGCGCCGCGGGCTGGCCTACTCGGTCGGGTCGGGGTACGGCTACCTGGCCGACGCGGGGGTGTTCACCATCTCGGCGGGCGTGAACCGGGACAAGGTGCGCGAGACGATCGAGGTCTGCCTCGAGGAAGCGGAGAAGCTGGCGGCGGAAATCGTCCCGGCCGAGGAGCTGCGGAAGGCGAAAGACCACAACATCGGCCGCTTCCGGCTTTCGCTGGAAACGGCGTATTCGCTCGGGCAGCGCCACGGCGAGCAGTTGATCACGCGCGGGGAGATCGAGCCTATTGACTCCGTCGTCCGGCAGATCGAGGCGGTGACCCCGGACCAGGTGCAGGCCGTCGCGCGGAGGATCCTGCGGCGCGAGAAGCTGCATTGCGCGGTCGTCGGGCCTGACCTGGATGAAGCGGAGATCGCGGCAGCCCTGGGGTGAGCGACTGGTACTGCGAAGAACTGCTCTCCGGACGAACGGAGGTGGAGCGGATCTTCGAAGACGAGTCGGTCATCGCCTACTGGCACACGCGCCCGCATTACGCCCACCACGCGGTGGTGACCACGAAGACACATGTTGACTCGCTGCTGGAAATCGACGCCGGGGCACTCGCCAACGTGTTCGAGGTGGTGAAGGCGGTGGCGGCGCTGTTGGTGGCGGACTATGGCGGCGCCCACGTAGTCACGAACCTCGGCCGCTACCAGGATTCGCGCCACTTCCACGTCCACATCGGCGCGGACTGAGGGCGCGGGGAACCAGACAACACCGGGCGGCGTCTGGAACACTGGAGATGATGCAGTTCCGGCAGCGTGGATGGTGGGCTTTCGGGCTATGCGCGGTCTTTGGCCTTGCGCTGACGGGTTGCGGTGGGGACGACGGCGCCGGGGATGGGTCGGCAGCACCATCCGCGGCGGAGGCGGCCCCGACACCGGGACTGGCGCGTGCCGCCGGCGGTGAGACGCCCCTTGACGAGCGCGATGTAACGGAGGCAATCTCCGCCGCGACCGGTGTGGCGGCCAGCGGTATCCGGGTCTTGAAGCTTGAGCGGGTCACGTGGCCGGATGGCTGCCTCGGGCTCGCGAGCCCGGGACAGGTGTGCTCCCAGGCGCTGGTGGATGGGTGGCTCGCCGTGGTGCGCCTGCCAGACGGGACGGAGCAGCGCTACCGCGGCGGCGCCGGGCGGGTCCTCGCCGAGCCGCGCTGAGGCGTACCATGGAGCGTTGGGCGGCAAGGCGTAGCATCGGCAGGCGTGGGAGAACTCGCGGCACTGATTGCGGCAATGACCTGGTCGGCGACGAGCGTGGGGCTGACCTCCCTTTCAGCGCGGACCTCGCCGGTGGTGCTGAGCGCGCTGCGGCTGGGAACGGCGACCCTGGTGCTGCCGTTCATCCTCTGGGCGAGCGGCCAGGCCGGCGACCTTGCGGAGGCCTCGCCATGGACGCTCGCGCAGGTGATCGGGAGCGGGCTGGTTGGCTATGGTATCGGCGACACGATCTACATCCTCGCGCTGAAGCGGCTGGGGATGCAGCGCACGTTTCCGGTCTCGATGGCGCTGTTCATCAGCATGACGGTCGCAGGCGGGGTGCTCATCCTCGATGAGCCGCTGACGTGGGGCTTGCCGGCTGGCGCGCTCCTGATCGGCGCGGGCATCTACCTGATTGTGATCCCGGGGCAGGTCCCAAACCGGGAAGCGGCGCACCTCGCCCCGGCGGACTCGGCGGTGGAGGTACCGCTGGAGGGACCTGAAAGCGGCGCCACGCTGTATGCGCCGCCGGGCCCGGGCGGCTACACGCTCCTCGTGCTGGTCGGCGTGTTCTGGGCCGCCGCCACGCTGTGGCTGGCATCGGCGAAGGGCGATCTCGGGGCAGTCGCGGCCGGCTCTATCCGCACCCCCGCGGGGGCGGTCGCGCTGCTGGCCTTCGCCGCGACCATGCAACCGAGAGAGCTGCGGGCGCCGTTCCGGGAACGGGGGCACATCCTGGGGATCGCCGCTGCCGGGCTGGCGGGGACGGCGTTCGGGAGCCTCATGTACGTATACGCGGTGGTGACTGCCGGGGCGGCGCGGACGGCCGTGCTCTCGGCCACCTCGCCTCTGCTGGCGCTGCCGCTTTCGATGGTCTTTCTCGGCGAGCGCTTTACGCGGAGGATCGGGGCGGGGACGGTATTGTGCGTCGCAGGGATCGTGCTGGTAGTGGTGTAGCAAGATGCGAGTTTTGAGTACCGAGTGGCGGAAACCGCGGCGCACCAGCTGTGCACTGGGCGTGGCGCTCCTTGCCGGCCTCATCGCGGCGGCGTGTTCCAGTGAGGAGTCTCCTTCCGGGCCGACGCCGGGGCCGGAAGCTCCGGCCACGACGGCGAGCGCCACCCTTTCGGAAACACCAACCCGCACGGCAACTCCGGCGGCGCCGCCGGGAACCGTTACCACCACCGTGCCGGTCGCGACGGCCACATCCGCACCGGCGCCCACCGCTGTTTCCACATCGACGCCGGCACCTTCACCAACACCTGCACCTTCACCGACACCAGTCCAGCCCCGGAAACACGAGAACGGGACGTACACCATCGTTGTCGCCCAGGGGAACACCAGTGTGGGGGTGCGCGTCGAGGTGGCGGCGACGCTGGCAAAACGGCAACAGGGGTTAATGTTCCGGACAGCGCTCGGTGAAGACGAAGGGATGCTCTTTCTGTTCTCGCGGGACGTGACCACCGGCTTCTGGATGAGGAACACCTACCTGCCGCTGGACATCGCCTACATCGACTCGAACCGGCAGGTGATCGGCATCGTCCAGGGGGTACCACTTGATGAGCGGGTACTCGCTCCGCCGGGGCCGTACCGCTATGTCCTCGAGGTGAACGCCGGGTGGTTCGAGCGTCACGGGCTCGGCGTGGGGGCGAAGGTGGCGCTGCCGGAAGGGCTGCCGGCCGCGAAGGATTAGCCGCGGACCAGGTCCTCGATCGCGCGCTTCGTGGCCGGCTCGGCGCGGACGGCGCGCGCGACACTCAGGGCGAAGATGGCGATGGCGGTCCAGGCCAGCAGGCCCGCGGTGGCGGCGCTGTGCATGCGGGCATCGTAGGAGATCTGCTCGGCGAGGAGGCCGGACCCGGCCCGGAGAACGAGGGCAGTGAGGAGCAGCCAGAAGGGCGCCCGCTCGTAGAGCCGCGGCACGCCCGATTCGGTCCGCTCGAGGGCGAACACCGGCGCAACCAGGCGGGCCATGCCCATGATCAGCATGGTGACCAGGCCGATGCCAACAGTGTGGCGGGCGGCATCGCGCGCGGGGAAGGCGGCATACGCCCCCTCGGCGAAGGTCTCCGCACCCGCCCAGACGAGCAGCGCCCCGGCGACCACGGCCGAGATGTTCGCGGCGAGCACGAAGTTCGCAGCGGGCTTCGCGCGTGGCCGGAGGCGCGTGGCGCGCCCCCAGACCGACCCGGCGATGACCGCGAGCCAGGCCATCCCGGCACCGGCGCCAACCAGCCCGGCGCCGGCCATGCGCGCCGCGTTGACGCCTTCGACGAGGAGGGAGAGCGCGAGCAGGGCCGCCCCCGCGTTGTAGGCGATGCCGGGCACGAGCGCCTGGCGGCGGGTTGGCGTCTTGCGCCCGAAGAAGATCGGCACGCTCCGGCTCTGGACGCTCCAGATGAAGTTGCCGATTGGGCCGAAGAGGACGACCCAGGTCACCGTATCGTCCCAGGCTGCGGGCACGATGCCCTGGCCTTCCGCGGCCCGTCGCCCCCACCACCCGAGCAAGACGGCGAAGACCAGCCACCAGGCTGTCCCGGCCCAGGCGAAGTGCCGCCAGGGGTCGCGTGTCTTGCGCCCTTTCCAGAGCGTCTTTGCGAGAACGCCGGCCACGGCGGTGGCGCCCAGGGCAGATAGCGTGCCGGCGACGGCGGCGGTCACCTCGGCAAGCGTCCCGCTGGCCCATGGCTGGATCGTGAGGCGCAATGCGACGGGGACAGCGAGGACGAGGAGGAGGGGAATGGTCACGCGCGGGCGGACGGGCTGCTTCCCGGCGAAACGGGGCATCAGGCGGACGGCCATGCCGGCGACGAACAGCCCGGCCCAGCCCTGCAACTGGACCCAGCCGTGCGCCTGGGTGAGCCAGGGCACGCGGTCCTGCCCGGGTGCGAGTCCGGTGGCGGCCAGCGGCAACCAGACGGCAAGCAGGAAGCCCCCTGCGAGGGCGGAGACCAGGGCGGCGGCGATGAACCAGAGGTATGACCGGTCTTCGACGGCGGGGGTCACATCGCGGTTGCCGGAGACCGGCGGCGTGAGCGGGATGTCTTCGCGGCCTGGCACCTGTTCAGGACCTGCGGCCGGGAGATGCGCTCGTCATCTCGCCAGTCTACGGTGCGGCCCGCGCTGCCGCTCTCCAAGAAGGAGCGCCGGGACGGGGGGATCAGGCGACGAAGTTGTTCACGGTGCGCTCGAGGTCATCGAGCCCGAACGGTTTGGAGAGGACGGTAGCGACGCGGCTGGCGCGCGGGTCGCCCTCCTCGAATGAGCCTTCACCGGTCATCAGGACGACCGGGGGGATGGGGTAGCCAAGTTCATCGAGGGAGCTGAGGAGGCGCATCCCGTCGCCGTCGGCAAGGTGAAGGTCGAGGAGGACGAGGTCGAACACGCGGGCCTTGAACTGCTCGAGTGCGTCGAGCACGCTCTGGACGGCAACCACTTCGTGACCGGCGTTGGTCAGTACCTGGTTGATGAGGCGCGAGATGGTGCGCTCATCTTCGGCGAGCAGGATCCGCATCGACTCAACCATCCGGATCACCTTCCGTTAGCGGAAGCACAACGCAGAATTCAGCGTATCGTTCCGACCTTAAACACTGTACCGAACCGGACATTGCCAGCACAAGCTGTCGTGCGCGAAAAAATCCAAAACCCACATCGGCGCCGATGGGGACCGGTTCGCCGCCGGGCTCACCGCTGGTGAACGTCAGCGAGACCGCACCGGGTAACCGTCCGGCACGAAGGCGGACATGGCCACTGCCGTCTCCCGCGCGGTTGGCGGACTGGGCGAAACCAGCGATCGCGCGTACCAGCCGGGCAGCATCCCAGGGGCCTTCGAGGCGGGGATCGCCGCTGACTTCGAGGGCGGGCCGGCCGTCGAGCAATTCGACGGCTGCCCCGATCGCTGCTTCGAGGTCGCAGGGGCCAAGCGCCAGTTTGAGGCGGCCGCGCTCGAGGCGGGAGGTTTCCTGGATGTCATCGGCGAGCGACTGGAGGTCTTCAACCGAGATCCGGAGCATGTCCGCCAGCTCGTCATCGAGGACCATGCGGCCTTCGGACGCCTGCCGCCGGGCGAGCTCGATGACCATCTTGATGGAAGTCAGGGGGGTGCGGATCTCGTGCGCGAAAGCGCCGAGCGCCTCACGCCGGAAGAGTTCCGCCTCTTCCGGCGAACCGGCTGGAGGAATGGCTCCCGATTGCATCCGCTGACAGTATGGGCCATCCGGAAGCCCGGCAATCAGGGATTTCCCTAGCGGCGGTCTTCAGCTTCGCGCAGTGCGCGGGGCACACCCGTACGGGGGACG
>CAZRUZ010000160.1:0-5954 GCA_964603275.1 uncultured Anaerolineaceae bacterium
GTAGTGCCGCCCGAAGTGGCGTTCGAGCACGGCCACGGGCTGGCCCGCATCGGCCTCCGAGAGCCCGCGCCCCGCCTGGATGAACAGCCCGTCCACCGCCGGCGCGCCATCGCCCACCGGCACGCCCACCAGCGAACCGGGCACCAGGATCGCCTCATCGGCGGTCGAGGCATCCACCTGGATGGGCAGTACGAGCCGCTCCTCCGCGCGCGCCACGGCAGTGCCGCCGCCAAGCATGACCGCGACCTCGATCAGCGCCCCCTCCTCAACGGCCGAGCCTTCCGCGACGGCAACGCGCAGATCGTGCATGTTCAGGCGGGAGTAGCCGTCATCGGTCGATGCGCGGCGCCAGTTGGTCACGCTCGAAAGCCCGGCATAGCTCCCCGTCCCCAGGGCGATGACCAGCGCGATCGCTGCCACCTGCACCCAGCGCGCTCTCAGGTCGCGCCACGACCAGCGCAGCCAGAGCCCCCAGGCCGCCCACCTACCAGTAGAGGTCGGCGACATTCGCCTTGCCCCCTTCTGGTGGACCGTCGCCGGTGATCTTGCCGCTGCTCAGCTCGATGACGCGGTCGGCCGCCCGTGCGATCTGGCGGTTGTGGGTGACCACGATGACCGCCCGGCCCGGCCCAGCCTGTTTTTGCAGCAGTTCCAGGATGCGCACGCCCGTGTGGAAATCAAGCTCGCCGGTCGGCTCATCGGCGAGCAGCACGGGGTTGCCGGTGGCCAGGGCGCGGGCAATCGCGACGCGCTGCTGCTCGCCACCCGATAGCTGGTGGGGGAACTGCCGTTCGCGCCCGCCCAGGCCCACGCTCTCCAGCACGGTGGCGGCCGAAGCGAGCCCCTTGCGCCCGCAGGCGTCCATCGCGAACTGCACGTTTTCCTGCGCGGTCAGTCCGGGGAAGAGGTTGAACCCCTGGAAAATGAAGCTGACGGTCTGCCGCCGGATGGCGAAGAGGTCGCCCCGGCTCGCCCGGGTGATGTCGCGGTCCGCCACCTGAACGGCGCCGCTGGTCGGCGTATCGAGCGCGCCGATGATGTTCAGCAGCGTGGTCTTACCGCTGCCCGAAGGGCCCAGCACCACCACGAATTCGCCATCGCCAATCGTGAGCGAAACATCATCGAGGGCCCGCACCCCGGTCGCCCCTTCTCCATAGGCGCGGGTCACATGCTCAAGCCGAATCACCGCGGTCCACCCTCCTGCTCCCGTTCATGCCCGGCACTGTAGCCGGTTGCCAGCCGCCCTGCCATCGCCCGTTCGGCCCCGCAACCCGGACCCTTCCATCCGCGACCATCCGGGCCGGTGAACCGGCTACAATCCGCGGACAACCCCGGCGGCCGCTCACCCTGGCCCACCACAGGAGTCACCATGAAGTTCGGCGTCCAGATGTTCCCCACCGATTACGCCATCCCGGTGACGGAGCTCGCCCGGGCCTGCGAAGACCTGGGCTTTGAATCGCTCTTCTTCCCCGAACATACCCACATCCCCACCAGCCGCCGCACCCCCTGGCCCGGCGGCGCGCCGCTGCCCCAGGAGTACAGCCACACGCTCGACCCCTTCGTCGCCTGCGGGGCCGCCGCCGCCGTCACGAGCACCCTCAGGGTGGGCACCGGCATCTGCCTCGTGATCCAGCGCGACCCTATCACCCTCGCCAAGGAGGTTGCCTCGGTCGATTTCCTCTCGGGCGGGCGCTTCCTCTTCGGCATCGGTGGCGGTTGGAACGCCGAGGAGATGGAGAACCACGGCACCCGTCCGTCCGTCCGCTGGAAGATCCTCCGCGAACGCATCCTCGCCATGAAACAGATCTGGACCAGCGATGAGGCCGAATACCACGGCCAGTTCGTCAATTTCGACCCCATCTGGAGCTGGCCGAAGCCGGCTCAGCGCCCCCACCCGCCGGTGCTCGTCGGTGGCGATGGCCCGCGTACCCTGGAACGGGTGGTCGAATATGGCGATGGCTGGATGCCCATCGGCGGCCGCGGCGGCGCCGGGCTGGCGGCCAGGATCCAGGAGCTCCAGCGCATGGCGAAAGCCGCCGGGCGGGGGCCCATCCCCGTCTCGATCTTCGGAGTCCCGCCCTCGAAGGAGGCGATCGAGGCCTTCGCCGCCATGGGTGTCGAGCGCGTGCTCTTCGGCCTGCGCCCCGAGCCCGCCGAGAAGGCTATCCCCGCGCTCAAGCGCTACGCCGAGGCCGCCGGGCTCTAGCCCCGCCCGCTTGCCGCGCGATTCACCGGGGAGTCGCGCCGGCAGCCTCCGATCCCCGGAGCCGAGGTACCCGTGGCAGAACGGTTTGATGTGGTCTTTCTCGGTACCGGGAGCCCCCTCCCAAGTGCCGACCGCTGCGGCGCCGGCCATGTGGTCGTTGCCGGTGATACGCATGTGCTCGTCGATTGCGGCTGGGGCGCGGCCCGGAAGATCCTGGTCAGCGGCCTGATGCCGGGCCAGATCGATACGGCCGTCTTCACCCACATGCACTCCGACCACATCACCGACTTCCCGGACTTCCTCTTCCTGCGCTGGACGGCCGGGGCGGCGAAGCCCCTCCGCGTCTTCGGCCCCGAAGGCACCCGGGAGATGGTTGAAGGCTTCCTCCTCGCGCTCCGGCGCGACATCGGCTTCCGGCTCAAGCACCACGAAGGCAAGCTCCACCCGGATGGCATCAGGGTCGAGGTCACCGAGGTGCCGGTGACCTCGCGCGCCGAGAAGTTCCTGGACCTCGGCGGCATGAGCATCGAAAGCTTCGAGGTGAACCACTACCCGGTGGTCCCCGCCTTCGGCTACCGGCTGCGGTTCGATGGCCGCTCCGTGGTGATGTCCGGCGATACCACGTTCTGCGAATCGCTCCTGCACGCCGCGGAAGGCGCTGACATGCTCGTCTGCGAGGCGATGAACGTGCCCATGCTCGAAATGCGCCGCGATGCCCTGCGCTTCATGGGCCGCGATCTCCAGGCCTCGCTCTTCGCTGATATCCCCTCGTACCACATCCCCACCGGCGAGGTCGCGCGGCTCGCGAGCCGCGCGGGCGTCGGCAAACTCGTGCTCTCCCACCTGATCCCGCCCATCCCCAACGACGGGCCGGAAGTCCAGGCGTTCATCCAGGGCATGGATGAGGTCTTTGCCGGCCCGATCCATGTCGCCCGCGATGCGGAACACATTCCCGTCCCCATGAGAGGTACCCCATGACCCACGAAGCCATGTTCGTTGACTCCCTGCGCAACCGCGTCCGCGCCATGAACATCCTCTGGGAGCGCGCCGCCAGCGATCTCACCCTCGAACAGGTGAACCATCACGAGCGTGAAGGCGTACTGCCCATGGCGTTCAGCTTCAGCCACTACATCCGCGCCCAGGACCAGTCCATCAGCGTGATGTTCCTGCGCGAACAACCCCTCTGGTTGAGCGGCGGCTGGGGAGAGAAGGTGGGCGTGAACATCGACGTCCTGGGCCGCGAGGAGACCGTTGAGGAGATGCAGCACCTGCGCTTCGCCGACTTCGAAGCCTGGAAGGCGTACCAGGCCGCCGTTATCGCGCGCACTGCTGGAGTCCTCGAAACGCTCACCGCCGGGATGCTCGCCGAGGTCATCCTGCCCCAGCTGCCGCCGAACATGCAGAACATCTTCTGCGCGATCGTCATCGGGCCGGGCGCCCCGCTGCGAAAGCTTGAAGTGCTCGAATGCTTCGTCTACCAGCACGGCCTGCGCCACATGGGGGAGATCGAGCACGGCCGCGCCCTCGTTGGGCTCCAGGGCATGACCAGCTGAACCGGCCGCAATCCGTTTGCTTAGATGGCGCTTGCACTTCCGATTAGGCGCACCTAATATCTGGAGGTCAACCACCTTTGCTCTGATGGATTGCTCCGCCAATGAAGCTCTTCCGGTTTGTCCTTGTCCCCCTGGCGCTCGCCGCCTTCGCCCTCGGCGCCGTTGCCTGCGGCGATGATGACGAAGGCGATGACAAGTCCGTCACCGTCTATTCCGGCCGCAGTGAGTCGCTGGTGAAGCCGCTCTTCGAACAGTTCACCAAAGAGACCGGTATCGAGGTGAAGGTGAAGTACGGCGATACCGCCGAGCTCGCAGCCCTCATCGCCGAGGAAGGCTCGAAGTCGCCGGCCGATGTGTTCTTCGCGCAGGACGCCGGCGCCCTCGGTGCGCTCCGGGCGGAAGACGCGTTTGAGAAGCTCGCCGATTCGGTGACCGGCCTCGTCGCCGCCGACTACCGCTCGCCGGATGGCACCTGGGTTGGTGTGAGCGGCCGCGCCCGCGTCATCGTCTACAACCCGAAGCTCGTCCAGGAGAGCGAACTCCCCGATTCCGTGAAGGACCTGACCGATGCCGCCTGGAAGGGCAAGGTCGGCTGGGCCCCCACCAACGGCTCGTTCCAGGCCTTCGTCACCGGCCTGCGCAAGGTCGAAGGCGAAGATGGCGCGAAGGCCTGGCTCGAAGGCATGCTCAAGAACGATGTGAAGAGCTATCAGGACAACAAGTCCATCGTCAGCGCCGTTGCCGCCGGCGAGATCGAACTCGGACTCGTAAACCACTACTACCTCTACGGTTTCCTCAAGGACCAGGGCGAGTCGTTCAACGCCCGTAACCATTACACCGCCGCCGGCGATGCCGGCTCACTCGTGAACGTCGCCGGCGTCGGCATCCTCAAGTCGGCCCCGAACCAGGGCGCCGCGGAAAAGCTCGTCAGTTACCTGCTCGGTGAATCCGCCCAGAAGTACTTCTCTGAGCAGACCTTCGAGTACCCGCTCGTCAGCGGGGTCGCGGCCGACAGCCGGATCAAGCCCCTCACCGAGGTCAAGCCGCCCGCGCTGGACCTCTCGGACCTTCAGGATCTTCAGGGCACCCTCGCTCTGCTGCGTTCCGCGGGAGTCCTGAAGTAGCGATGGCGGTGCGGGTGTTCCGGTCCCGCAACCGCCCGGCCCCGGCAGCCATCTGGCTGCCGGGGCTGCTCGTTGTCGCTGCCACCTTCATCCCGGCGTGGTACCTGGCGAAACGGAGCAGCGAGCGCGGCTGGGAACCGTGGCAGCGCGCCCTCGAAAACTCCGCCGTCCCGCTCATGTCACGCAGCATCAGCCTGGCCCTGACGGTCGCCGTGGCATCCGTGCTCATCGCCGTGCCCGCTGCCTGGCTGACGACCAGGGCGGCACTCCCCGGCCGCCGCCTCTGGGCTATCCTCATGGCCGCGCCACTCGCCATCCCCTCCTACATCGTCGCGATGACGGTGGTCGACTTCCTCGGCCCGCGGGGCACACTCCAGGGCTGGCTCGAACCGCTGGGCGTTGAGCGTTTGCCCGAGATCTACGGTTTCTGGGGCGCCGCCTTCACCCTCACAGCCGCCAGCTTTCCCTACGTCTACCTCGTCCTCCGGGCCGCCTTCGCCACCGCCGATGTCTCCGAAGAAGAAGCATCCCGCTCGCTCGGCGTTGGGCCGCTGCGGACCTTCTTCAAGGTCGTGCTGCCGGGGCTCACCCCCGCCATCGCGGCGGGCGTGCTGCTCGTCGTCCTCTATGCCCTGAGCGACTTCGGCGCCGTCTCGCTCCTGAACTACGACACGTTCACGCGGTCGATCTTCATCGAGTACCAAACCTCGTTCGACCGCACCGGCGCGGCGGTCCTCGGTTCCATGCTGGCGATGGTTGCGGCCGTCATCCTCGCCGCCGAGCTGGGCATCCGCTCCCGCATGGGCCGCCGGGCATCCCGCCGCCAGTCGCTCATGCGGCCCATCCCGCTGGGCCGCTGGACGTGGCCGGCCATCGCCTTCCTCGGGGCGATCGCGCTGTTCTCGCTCGGCATTCCCTTGGGCGTTCTCCTCTACTGGCTGGCGCGGGGCATCCAGGCCGAGGCGGCCTTCCCGGATGTCTCACTCGCGGCCCGCCACTCGCTCGGCCTGGGCCTTGGCGGCGCCGTGGTCAGCGTCTTGCTGGCCCTGCCCGTCGCCATCCTCGCGGCGC
>CAZRUZ010000161.1:0-5890 GCA_964603275.1 uncultured Anaerolineaceae bacterium
CCGGGGCGTTGGGCGCGGACTTGGTGGAAGACGGGCCTGGCTTCCCCGACCCGATGCCCTGGTGGCTGACGATCGCCGCCTCCGGGGATACGTTCCTGGTGGATGGGATGACCCCCGAGCAGCGCGATCGGCTCGAGCCGGGGTTCCGCAACTTCTCCGAGTACGGGCGTTCGATCACCGCGCTGCAGGTAGCCGAGGCGCTGGAGCAACGCCACCAGGTGAACCGCACGATGACCGCGTTCTTCGGGCAGTACGACCTGTTGCTTACGCCGACGACGGCAACGACCGCGTTCGTCGCTGAGGGGCCGCCGCCATCGTCCATCGCGGGGAAGAGTGTCGGGCCGGCCGGGTTCATCCCGTTCACGTACCCGTTCAATTTCACGGGCCACCCGGCGGCGTCGCTGCCGGCGGGGCTTTCGGCGAACGGGCTGCCAATCGGGTTGCAGGCGGTGGCGCCGCGCTATGCCGACGGACTGTTGCTGCAGGTGAGCGCGGCGTTCGAGGCGGCGCGGCCGTGGAGGTATCCGGAGTAATCGCCGGTCCGATCGGAGGCGCGCCGGGGATGGCGCGCCGGGATGTTCGTGGCCCGAACGCGGTTTGCCTGCGGGTTCGAGGTGGCGGCGTGGTGGTGGGCGACGCGGTGCGGTGTTCGGGGGAGTGACGTTGCAGCGGGGCATGCCTGACCCGCCTCGGATGGGTGTCGGGTAGTGGGGTCAGCGCCGGGAGAGGGGATCCCCGGCGCTGACCCGAGGGGGTAGCGGGCCCGTGCCACGGGTCACCCGCGTCTGCGCATCGCGACGGCGCTCAGGACCAGGGAACCCGCGCCAAATCCGGACATGACCATCAGCGAGCGGGCCAGGTGCGTCCCCGGCAGGTCGGTGAGGGTGGCCCGGATCCCGTCGGCGGCGTACGTGGGTGGCGCGAAGTTGGACGTGAACTGGAGGAACTGCGGGAGTTGCTCTTTGGGCATCAGCACGGGGGCGAAAAACACCACGTAGAAGATCGTGAGCTGAGTCACCGCATTCGTAACCTGCATGTGGGGCGAATAGACCGCGATGGCCGCACCAACGCCTGCAAGCGAAAGCACCGCGAGTATGCCAACCACCAGAGCCACCGGGTCGAAGTGGAATGGGAGGCCATAGTGCCACATGCCGAATGCGACGCTGAAGGCCACAGCCGGGAACGCCATGCAGGCCACGACGGTCACCAACGCAAGCAGATATCCCTCGCGGCTGATGGGGAACGCGAGGTAGTACTCAAGCGTCCCCAGCGCCTTCGCCCGCGCCACCGACTGCGGCAACATGACCAGGGCGACGGTGGTGAACGCCTGGGCGGCGGTCCCGGTGACCAGGTACTTCGCGGTCGTGTCCGAGATATCGGGCACCAGGTAACCCATCCCCAACACGAGCCCGAGCGACATCGCCCCCTGGAGAATGGCGACGAACCACACTTCCGCGCGCAGCACCCGGAGCTGGAGCGAGACGAGATCGCGGTACTGCCGAAGCCAGGTCATCGGCTGCTACCCCCGCCGCCGCATCGCGACCGCGCTCAAGACCAGGGAGCCGGCCGCAAACCCGGACATGATGGTGAGTGAGCGGCCCAGGTGTGTCCCCGGCAAATCCGTGAGGGTGGCCCGGATTCCATCGGCCGCATAGGTGGGTGGCGCGAACGCGGAGGTGAATTGCAGGAACTCCGGCAACTGCTCCTTCGGCAGGAGCACGGGGGCGAAGAACAGGACGTAGAAGATGATGAGCTGGGTGAGCGCGTTCGTGACCTGCGGGTGGGGCGAATAGACCGCCATCGCGACCCCCGCGCCCGCAAGCGAGAACACGGCGAGCAGCGCCACCGCCGCGAAGGCTGGCTCGACTGTCAACGAGAGGTCGTAGTGCCACGCCCCGAGCAGGATGCAGAACGCGACCGCGGGCAACGCCATCACCGCAACGACCGTCACCAGCGCGAGGAGGTAGGCCTCGCGGCTGATCGGCATCGTGAGGAAGTACTCGATCCGGCCCATCTCCTTTGCCTGCGCGAGCATCTGGGGCAGCATCACGAGCCCGACGGTGATGAACGCCTGTGTTGCCGTTCCCGTCACCAGGAACAGCGCAGTCGTCTCCGAGATATCCGGGATCAGGTAGCCGAAGCCCACGACGAGGCCGAGGGAGAGGACGACCTGGATCATGGCAACGAACCAGATTTCGTTCCGCATGGCGCGCAACTGCATCGAAACCAGGTCACGGTACTGGCGGAGCCATGTCATGAGACGGCCTCCAGGTTGGCCGGTGGAAGCACGGCCGCCGCGTAGATGTCGTCCAGGGTCGGCGGGCCGATCCGGAAGTCGGCGAGTAGGCCCTCCTCGCGCAGGCTGCCAAGCCAGGTGCTCACCGCAGCCAGGTCGCGCTGCTCAAACAGGTAACATCCCGCGTTCCCGGGTTCCTCAAGGAGCGCGGGATGCGGCGAAAACTCCCCGGCCACCACCAGCTCGAGCCGCAAACGTTCCGTCACCATGGTCCGGAGCGCGGCCGGGGTCCCCTCCCGCACGATCCGGCCCCCATCGATGATGGCGAGCCGGTCGATGAACCGCTCGGCCTCGGCGAGATTGTGCGTGACCAGCAGGACGGTGGCCCCATCGCGGCCAAGCTCATCGATGGTCTGCCAGAGCAGCTGGCGGCGGATAGGGTCGACGTCGTTCGTGGGTTCATCGAGGACGAGCAGGCTGACGGGTGCGGCGATGGCCGCGGCAAACCCGGCGAGCCGTCTGACGCCGCCCGACGCGGCGTGCATTGAGGTCTTGCGGAAGGGACCGAGGTCGAGCCGTTCGATGAGCTGGGCGGCCGTCTGGCGGGCATCGCGAGGGGGCACTCCCCGGAGCCGGGCGGAGAACTCGATGAGCTCGCCCACCTGGAGCGCCTCGAGATCGAACTGGCCCTGGGGCAGGAAGCCGATGTTCCGGCGGGCAAATCCCGGGTCGGCCACGATGTCCACCTCGTTCAGGGTGATGCTCCCCGACGTCGGCCGGAGCATGCCCAGGACCTGGCGCACGAGCGTGGTTTTCCCGGCGCCGTTCGGCCCCAGCAGTCCGAACACCTCCCCCGGCTGCAATGCCAGCGAGATGCCCGCGTTTGCCAGCGTGCCGTTGCGGTAACGCTTTTCGAGGTTGCGGATGTCGAGGAGCGGCGGTCCCCCGTGGATGGTCATCGTGATTCCCTTTCCGCCGTCCGGCGCAGGAGGTCTTCGAGCGTATCGAGCGCGTCCTGGAGGTGGTAGACGCCTGGTTCGGCGAGGTCGAGCACTTTGAGGCCGACGATACTGGCGGCGGTCAGGAGCGAGACCGACTCCACGTCCAGGTCGTCGGCGATTTCGCGCAGTCCCGCCGCCTCGATCAGTCCGCTGGCGAGCTGGTCGACGACGTCGCTGACGGGCTCGGGGCGGACCGGGATGCCGATCGAGCCGAGCCGGGACGTGACGGCGCCAACGGCGTGGGTCACGAGTTGTGAGAGCGGCGAGCCGAGGTTTGTTGGCATGGCATCCCCTCCGTGATGGCGGAGTTTAACACAGACCTTAAGAATTTCAAGTACGAAATCAACAATCTTCGCTCGCATGTGAGAATTGGCACGCCTTGCGATTGTCCCGGCCCGGCAGGGTGGGCCGGGGAGCGGTTGTTCACGCGCCGATCGCGCTCCTGCTCGCCGGAGGCGGTAGGCTGTGCGGCAATGCCCGAATCTACCGGCGGCCGTCTTGGGGAGGTGCTCCGCTACTTCCTCCGCTTCGGCTTCATCGCCTTCGGTGGGCCGGCGGCGCACATCGCCATGATGCGGCGCGAGTTGATCAACGAGCGGCGCTGGGTTTCTGATGCGGAGTTCGTGGACATGCTGGGTGTAACCAACCTGATCCCGGGGCCGAACTCTACCGAAATGACGATGCACCTCGGTGCGCGGCGGGCGGGCTGGTGGGGGCTCTGGCTGGCGGGGCTCGGGTTCGTCCTCCCGGCCACGGTGATCGTGCTGGCGCTGGCCTGGGCCTACGTGGAGTACGGCAGTACCCCGGCAGGCGAGGGGATCATCCTGGGCATCCAGCCGTTCATCCTGGCGGTCATCATCCAGGCAATCTGGGGCCTGCGGGGCGCCGCGATCAAGGGGTACGAAACGCTCCTGCTTGGCGGGGTCGTTGCGCTGTTGGCCGTCTTCGGCGCGGACGAGATCGCGCTGCTGCTCGGCTCCGGCGCGGCCATGCTGGCTGTTTCCATGGTCACACGGGCGCTTACCCGCAACGGCCAGAAGAACCTTCCACCGTTGCCCCGCGCAGGGCAGCCATCGGGTCGCGGCCGGGGGCCGTTCCGCCGCCGCGACCGGGCAATCATGCCGTTCGGGCTACCCTTCCCGGCGCTTTCGCTGCCGGCCTCGGCGCCGGCGGCGTATTCACTGGGCGAGTTGTTTCTCGCCTTCCTCAAGATCGGCGCGATCCTTTACGGGAGCGGTTACGTGCTGCTGGCATTCATGCAGGCCGAGTTCGTGGACAGCCGCGGCTGGCTCACGCAGCAGCAGCTGGTGGATGCGATCGCGGTTGGCCAGTTCACGCCGGGGCCGCTCTTCAGCAGCGCCACGTTCGCGGGCTACGTGATCGATGGGGTGCCCGGGGCCCTGGCCGCGACGGCCGGACTGTTCCTGCCGTCGTTTGTATTTGTCGCCGTAACGCACCCGCTGGTGCCGCGGTTGCGGCGTTCGCCCTGGGCTGCGCCATTCCTCGATGGCGTCAACGTTGCGGCGCTGGTCCTGATGATGGTGGTGACGTTCCAGCTGGCGGGCGAGGTGCTCGATGGCTGGTACACGGTCGGTCTCTTCTTCATCGGCGCGGCGGTACTCCTCCGCTTCAACCCGAACAGTGCGTGGCTGGTGCTGGCGGGGATCGGGGCGGGGCTGTTGCATGCGGCGGTCACCGCCTGAGGCCGGGCGGTGTATCCTCGGCCGGTGGCAGGTTTCGAACTCGGGGCATCAGTGGTCCTCTGGAGAGGGGACGACATCCTGGTGATGAAGCGCGGGCTGGACGGCTTCGGCGGCGGTGGCTGGTTCATCCCGGGTGGGCACGTGGAGCAGGGCGAGCGCCCGGAGGAATCAGCGGCGCGCGAGGTGTTCGAGGAGACAGGCATCGTCATCGACCCCGCGTTGTTGCGGCTCGTGGATGTGATGACCTATGCCGGCAGCGGCGGGACGGCGCACGCCATCATCTATAACGCGGTGTGCCCCGAGGGGGCCGAGCCGGTGATCAACGATGAGCACCTGGTGTGGCGCTGGATGACTGCGGAGGCGTACATCGGGCGGTTTCTGGACGGCGGGATGTTGCGCGCGCGGGGGCTTCCCGAGGCGGCGGTTGAGCTGGCGGCCGAGGTGGCCCGGGTGGTGCGCCGGGCAGCGGGGGCGCGGTAGGACGGCGGGGGCACGTCATGCAAGCGCGGGGACGTTGTGATCAGCGAGCCGGTCCGGGTAAGTGCGCAGCGAGGCGCCCGGCGCGAACGTCCCAGGCGCGCGCGTCAGCAAGCGCGGGGATGTCCACCCCAGCCAAACGTCACCGTTTCAATACGCCAGCTCCCGCACTCCGGCAAACCCCCTCGCGCCCGCCAAAAGCCCCGCGCTTGCTGACGCGCGCGCCTAGGAACGGACGGTCTGGCGGTGGCGGGCGTGCTGGTACGCGCGGACGAGGTGGATCTCTTCGTACGTGACGCGGTCGCCGAGGCGTTCTTTCACCGGGCCGAGCTCCTTGAACGGGCGATCGCCGGTCGCCTCGCGGATGAGCGCGGTCTTTTCGACCGGGACCAGGCCGTCAAGGTGCTCGATTGCCCCTGCGAGGAGGAGGTCGCCGAGGTGCCCGACGATGGTGGTGCGGGCCATGGCCCGCG
>CAZRUZ010000162.1:0-5843 GCA_964603275.1 uncultured Anaerolineaceae bacterium
CGTCCTCGTAGTAGATGGTGGCGCGGATGGAGCAGATGCGGACGGTCTTCGCGGTGTCTTGGTCGGGCAGTTTGAGCAGGCCGACCTCAAAGTTCGAACCCTCCGACCAGACCAGAGGCGCAGGGAAAGAGATCACCTGCGTGGTCTCGACGCACCCTTCGATGTTTTTCACTGCCACTGCCTGACCCTCGTGGATGGCGCCGGCGATACGGAGAAACGGCGAATAACTCGCCTCTCTCATGGCCGATCCACTCACGCGATGGCAGAGGGAGATTTCGACGCGGGCGATCTTCTTCGTGGCGTTGGCGGGGTCCAGCGAGAGATTGAACGACTGGCGGTCGCCTGCCGTGCTGGATGTTACGTAGGTCGCGTCACCGAAGTCGCAGGTCGCCTCTGAGACCGCCCCATCCTTGGTAGCGGGCCTCTGCGACTTCCCCCACTTCGAATCAACACCCTGGGCAGAAGGGCTGAGGGGGCCATCGGCAACCGATTCGGCGTGCAGAGCAGGGAGCTTCGCCATCAACACGATGACGAGGGCGACCAGCACAAGCACGAGTGGCCGGGTCCAGGCAGGGCGCAAGACACCCATCACGACACCTCCGGCAACAACCCGGGAGGCATGCCGCTCGAGCCATTGCAGCGCAGCTGAGGTCGGGCCGAGTGGGGTCAATTCGGTCCGCGGAGGGGACTGTACGGAGAGCCACCGGACATTGCAAGGCGGTTTTGCAAACACGACACAAAGTCGCCAGTCATGGTTATCGCTTGCGGGATCGCCGGTCGCCAATCACGCTTCAGGGACCACGATCCAGGAGCACCCATGGGATACCGCGCAATCGTCGTCGACAAGCAGGGCGAGGAGTTTTCCGTCGCCGTCCGGGAACTCGCAGAGGGCGACCTGCCCGCCGGCGAGGTGACGGTCTCCGTGGAGTGGAGCTCCATCAACTACAAGGACGGCCTGGCCATGTCGCCGACCGGGCGCGTCCTCCGGAGCTACCCGATGGTGCCCGGGGTGGACCTTGCGGGGACGGTTCGGGAATCCGCGGACAACAGGTTTGCGCCGGGAGACCGCGTGATGGTCACGGGCTATGACGTCGGGGTGGCGCACCCCGGCGGGTTCGCGGAGCTTGCGCGCATCCCCGGCGACTGGGTGATGCCGCTGCCCGTGGGCCTGACTGCGAAGGAGGCGATGGCCCTCGGCACCGCGGGTTTCACGGCGGCGCTTTCGGTGATCGCCCTCGAACACAACGGCCTTCGGCAGGACCAGGGGCCGGTGATCGTGACTGGCTCGACTGGTGGCGTTGGCAGCACCGCCGTGAGCATGCTCGCCCAGCTGGGGTACAGCGTTGCCGCGAGCACCGGTAAGGCGAGCGAGCATGCCTTCCTGCGCGAGCTCGGGGCGACGGAGATCCTGTCGCGAGAGGATGTCAGCGCGGAAAGCCCACGGCCACTCGAGAACGAGCGCTGGGCAGGGGCGGTGGACCCGGTCGGTGGCGCGACCACCGCGTATCTGATCCGGACGATGAAATACGGGGGGAGCATCGCCCTCAGCGGCCTGACAGGAGGCGGCGCGTTCGGGACGACGGTCTATCCGTTCATCCTGCGGGGGGTGAACCTGCTCGGGGTTGACTCGGTGTTTTGCCCGATGGAGCGGCGTAGCCGCGTGTGGGAGCGGCTTGCTGGCGACTTGAAGCCGCGGGGCCTGCTGGAGTCGATCGCGGTCGAGACGGACCTGGATGGTGTGCGGAGCGTCTGCACGGAGATCCTCTCGGGCAAGGTGCGGGGGCGGACGCTGGTCAGGCTGGGCTGACGGCGTGGCGGACGACCTGCGCCCGGACCGTTTCAGGGTGGAGTACGCCAGTCCACGGGGGTTCCGGCAAGCGTTCGTCCGCGAGGGTACGGGCGGGACGCCGCTGCTACTGGTCCACGGGTGGCCGGAGACGAAGCGCATCTGGTGGCGGAACATCGAGGTACTCGCCGCCGCCGGGTTCGAGGTGATCGCGCCGGACCTGAGGGGGTTCGGCGACTCAGAAGTCGGCCCTGACGGGTTCCACGACGTGCCGTCGCACGCGAAGGACCTGTACGCGCTGGTCCACGACCACCTGGGTCACGAATGGATCGTGGCGGCAGCGGGCGACCTCGGCGGGCCGGTGATCCAGGACCTTTCGCTGCGGTACCCGGGGTTTATCGAGCGGATGGTGCTGTTCAACTCACCGCTGCCGTTCGATGCCGGGAAGATGGCGGGGATGCGGACCCGGCCACCGCGCGAGTCGTCAGACTACTTCGTGCGGCAGGGGCGGGAGCCAGACGCGCTTGCGGCGGAACTCGCAACGGCAGGCGAACGGCGGCGCTACATCGCGACGTTCTACACGTCCCGGTTCTGGGCGCATCCGGGGGCATTCGAACCGGAGGCGGTGGACTTCATGACGGAACCGTTCGCCGATGGCACGAAGTTGCGCGCGAGCTTCGGGGCGTACGAGAGCACGTTCAACGCGGCGGCACGCTCCGGGCCACCGGCGATGGCGTCGCCCAACCCGACGCCAACGATGATCCTTTTCGGGCCGAGTGACCATGTCCTCTACCCGGACTTCGACCGCATGGCGGCCGTGGTGTTCCCGGACCATGTTGGCCCGTTCCTGCTGCGGGACTGCGGACACTTCGTGCAGTGGGAGGCCGCGCACGCGCTGACCAGCGCCATCATCGCGTGGTGCGTGTAGGCGGATTACTCGCCCCGGGCGGTGTCCCGCGCCTCGCGGGTCTCGCGCAGGTTGCGCTCACTGGCTGTTTCCTTGCGCGGGCTTTCCGCCTGGCGGCGGCGCTTTGCGGCCGCCTTCGTCTCCGGACGCTGGGGTTCGGGAGTCGCTTCGCGCGAGATGCGCGCATCGATCCGTCCGGCTGCCGCGGACGCTTTCGCTTCATTTCCGGCCGCGCCCGAGCCGACGCCGGCGACGTCCGGCCTCGCTGCCCGGCCGTTTGCCGAAGGCGCGGTACCGGCAGGTACGGGTGGGGCGACCTCTGCACCGGCCCTTCGCTTCCGCGGCGTGATGGTGATGCCATCGACCTCGACCTTCGCGGGGGCACGGTGGGCGGCGCCCGCCAGGCCCGGTCCCGATCCATCGGACGGCAACATGCCCGCCGCCTGCAGGATCGGGCGCAGGTACTGGCCGGTGTAGCTTGTAACAACGAGCGCCACTTCCTCGGGAGTCCCGGTCGCCACGACTTCTCCACCGCGGTCTCCGCCCAAAGGGCCGAGGTCGATGACGTGGTCGGCCGCCTTGATGACATCGAGGTGGTGCTCGATGACGAGGACGGTGTTGCCGGCATCGGCGAGGCGCTGGAGCACGTCCAGCAGGTGCGCAACGTCCTGGAAGCTGAGGCCGGTGGTGGGCTCATCGAGGATGTAGAGCGTTCGGCCGGTGGAGCGCCTTGAAAGCTCGCTGGCAAGCTTGATCCGCTGGGCTTCGCCGCCGGAGAGGGTCGTGGCCGGCTGGCCGATGTGGATGTAGCCAAGTCCCGTGGCTTCGAGCGTATCGAGGATGCGCTTCACGCGGGGGAAGCGTTCGAAGAACTCGGCCGCCTCGGAGACGGTCATGTCGAGCACATCGGCGATACTCTTGCCGCGGAAGAGGATTTCGAGCGCCTCGCGGTTGTAGCGCTTGCCGTGGCAGACCTCGCAGGGCACGGTCACATCGGGCAGGAACTGCATTTCGACGACCTTGTAGCCATCGCCGGTGCACTCTTCGCAGCGGCCGCCTTTCACGTTGAAGCTGAAGCGACCGGCCTTGTAGCCGCGCGCTTTGGCCTCCGGCACCGAGGCGAACAGGTCGCGGATGATGCCGAACGCGCCGGTATACGTGGCCGGGTTGGAACGCGGCGTGCGTCCAATCGGGGACTGATCGATGTCGACGATCTTGTCGACATGTTCGAGGCCTTCGACGGCATCGTGGAGGCCGGGCCGCTGGCGGGCGCCGTGGAGCACATTCGTCGCGCGCCGGACGAGGATATCGGTGATGAGCGACGATTTCCCCGAACCAGAGACACCGGTGACAGCGACGAACTTCCCGAGCGGGATATCGACATCGATGTTGCGCAGGTTGTTTTCCCGGGCGCCACGGACGCGGATGGTCTTGCCGTTGCCGGGCCGGCGCTGCTGCGGGACGGGGATCTCCCGCCGTCCGGAGAGGTAAGCGCCGGTGATACTCGCTTCGGTGGCCTTGATGGCATCAATATCCCCTTCGGCGACGACGTGGCCGCCGTGGACGCCGGCGCCGGGACCCATATCGATGATCCAGTCGGCAGCGCGCATCATGGCCTCGTCGTGCTCGACGATGAGGACGGTGTTGCCGAGTTCGCGAAGCCGTTCGAGCGTGCGGATGAGCCGGTCACCATCGATCGGGTGCAGGCCGATTGAAGGCTCGTCGCAGATGTAGAGGACGCCCATGAGGGCAGAGCCGATCTGGGTGGCCAGGCGGATGCGCTGGGACTCGCCGCCGGAGAGGGTGCCGGAAACGCGGTTGAGGGTGAGGTACTCCAGGCCGACATCAACCAGGAACTCGAGCCGGGCGCGGATCTCCTTGAGGATCTGGTAGGCGATGGTCTGCTCGCGCTGGTTGAGCGGAGTTTCGGGACCGGCGAGCCGATCGAACCACTGGCGCGCGGCAGTGATGCTGAGGTTCGCGACCTCGACGATAGGCCTGCCATCGATGAGGACGCTGCGAGCTTCTCTGCGGAGGCGCAAGCCCTTGCATTCGGGGCAGGGGATCGCGCCCATGTACTTGTCAATGTCGGTCCGGACCCAGTCGGAATCGGTCTCTTTGTAACGGCGCTGGAGGTTCCTGACCACGCCTTCGTATTTCGTGTCGTAGGTCTGGGTACGGCCGTACTGGTTGGTGAAGCGCAGGCGGAGGAGGCGCTCGCCGGTGCCAAAGAGGACCGCGTGCAGCTGGTCTTCACTGAGTTCACTCACCGGCTGGTTGACGCTGAAGCCCTGGTCCTCGGCGATGGCCTCGAGCTGGCGCATGTACCAGCCGGCGATGCTGGGCGATTTCGACCAGGGTTCGATCGCGCCACCGGCGAGCGACTTCGTCCGGTCAGGGATGACGAGCGCGGGGTCGATCTGCATCTCGACACCCAGGCCGGTGCACTTCGGACAGGCGCCGTGGGGGCTGTTGAAGCTGAACGTTCGCGGTTCGATCTCGCCGATGGAGGTGCCGTCGTAGGCGCAGGCGAAGTGTTCGGAGAAAATGCGTTCGGCCTCCGGCTCGGGGCCGGTGCGGGCGCCGCCTGCGTAGGCGACCAGCATGGTGCCCTGCCCGACCTTGAGGGCCTGTTCGACGGAGTCGGCGATACGGCTGGTGGCGGTCGGGTCCTCGCCCGGCTCGGGGACGACGAGGCGGTCAACCACGACATCGATGTCGTGCCGCTTCTTCTTGTCGAGGACGATCTGCTCGTCGAGGTCGCGCACGTCGCCGTTGACGCGGACGCGAACGAAGCCGGCGCGGCGGGCCTCATCGAAGATACCGGCGTGCTCGCCCTTCTTCGCGCGGGCGACGGGGGCGAGGACGAGGAGACGCGAGCCCGGGGGATAGGCCAGGGTGGCATCGACGATCTGCTGGACGGTCTGGCGCTCGATGGGGCGGCCACACGCAGGGCAGTGGGGACGGCCGGCGCGCGCCCAGAGCAGGCGCATGTAGTCGTAAATCTCCGTGACGGTGCCGACCGTGGAGCGAGGGTTGTTCGACGTGGACTTCTGGTCGATGGAAATCGCCGGGGAGAGGCCATCGATGTGGTCGACATCGGGCTTCTCCATGAGGCCGAGGAACTGGCGGGCGTAGGCCGAGAGCGAC
>CAZRUZ010000163.1:0-5837 GCA_964603275.1 uncultured Anaerolineaceae bacterium
CCCCACCGTCGCGGGTGCGGCCCACGGCCTAGGCAGTGCTGCAGGCCGGCGGTGTATGCTGCCGCTGGCTGCGAGGTTGCGATTGGAGGGGGACGAGCCGGATGCATCTCGGCTGGTGGCTGCTCATCATGATGGTCGCGGGTGGGGTGGCTATCACCGCCCAGCTCGCGGGTACCGGCATCACGATGACGGCGAGCGCGGGGCCGCCACATGCCGCGGTCGCTGGCGGTACCACCAACCAGGGCGATGCCGTTGTTGAGTATTTCAAGAACAACCCGGCGGCCTGTGCGCGCCTGACGGTCGACCCGGCGCTGACCGAGCGCTTCCCCGAGCTCCCCGCCGTGCTGGCAGCGTTGAAGTTCACGCTTTCCCAGCAGGAATGGCTGACGCAGCCGGCAATCGCCCGCGAAAGCCGGTTCACGCTCAACCGGCCCTCGTTCGCGGACCGGATCGAGCTCCTGAAGATCCTGAACGACCCGGGCCTGAAGCTGGACTACGAGGCGCTCACCGGGACCAAGATCGGGGGGTTCACCTCGAGCTCCACGCGGGTGGGCCTGACGAATCTTGGCGCCATCGACCCGTCGCTGAAGAAGGGGGTCGATTCCCCGTACGGCCTGGCCGCGACCCTGATCCACGAGCTCGCGCACGTGGTCCAGCTGCGGCGGACCGGCAGCGAAGACGGGGCGGCTGCCCATTCCGACCCCATCCTGGAGTCGGAAGCGAACAGCTTCGCGCTCTTCATGCCGCGGTCCCTGTTCGCGGGAGACGCCTGGGAGCGGATCAGGACCGCGGGCATCTGCGGGACAAAGACCCCTGGCGGCGAGGAACCCGACGAGCCCGAACCGGGAGAGTCGTCCGCCGTGACGGCATCGATGATCCTGGTCTTCGACGCCTCCGGGAGCATGGGCGAGAAGCTGCCCACGGGGGAGCGGCGGATTGACGCGGCCAAGACCGCGGTGAAGGGCCTTCTGACGAGCGGTGCGCTGGCGCCGACGGTTGAAGTGGGGCTGGTGATCTATTACGACTGCCGCAACATCGACTGGGAGCCCTTCACAACCAACCACAAGTCGCTGGTGATCCACATCGAGATGGCCGAACCGTCGGGGTCGACGCCGCTGGCCGATGCCATCACGGAAGCGATCGCGAAGATGAAGACCGAGGCGGCGAAGAACGGCCAGCCGGGCGAGATCGTGGTCGTTTCGGATGGGAAGGAGACGTGCGGCGGCAACCCCTACACGGCAGCCGGGGCGGCGCAGGCAGGCGATGCCCCAGCGCCACCGCAAAACCGGGCGCCCGCGGCGGTCGGGCTGGTGCCGGTCTCGTATTCGGCCGGGGCTCCGGCCGGGGAAAGCGTGACGCAGCAGGCAACGGATGATGGGCCGATCCGGGTGAGCACGATCGGGTTCGCCGTGGGCGCCGATACCGGGAAGGAGCTGGCCGGCATCGCCCAGGCAGGCGGCGGCGTGTACCTCCCGGCAAGCGGCATGGAGGAGCTGACCACCGCTCTCGGCGAAGTGGCGAGCGCCGTCCCGGCGGACGTGCCGGAGATCCCGAACATCATCCCGGGGGACGACCTGCGCGAGCCTTCGCGCAACCCCTGGCCCTGGTTCGGCGGCGCGCTGGTGGCGGGCCTGGCGACCGCAGGTGTTGGCGTTCTGGCTGCCCGGCGGCTCCAGGTTGTCCCGGATGCACAGGTCGAGTTGACCTGTGGCGTGTGCGGCGAGACGAGCTCCGGGACCACCCGCTTCTGCGCGGCGTGCGGCGCCTCGCTGCCCGGCCGCTGTCCCCATTGCGGGCTGGTTGGACGCCACGGCGCGCAGTTCTGCCGCCGCTGCGGGCGGGGCTTCAGGGAGCCGGCGTCTCCTGGACCGTGAGCGTCCCGGTTTCGGGTTCGGGCGATGTATCGGGGCCGATCGGCAGGAACCAGATGATGACCGCGAGGGCGACGGCGGCGGCAACGGCGGCAACGGCCGTCCGGCGGTCACGCGGTGAGGCCACCGCCCAGCGGCTGGTAAGCCCGCGGAACACGCCCTGGCGGCCAATGGCGGCATCGGGGTGGCCGGAGCGGAAGACCGCTACGGGCGCCTCTGCGCCGCAACCCGAGCAGAAGCGGGCCCCTTCGGGAATTGTCTCACCGCAGTTCGGGCAGGTATCGAGTGGGGCGCCCATGGCCCGGCATTCTAGGACATCCCGGCGGGTGGCGGCCCGTGCCTCTCCTGTTAGGCAGGGCCGGGGTACATTCTGGGTATGCTTGTTGTCCAGAAATACGGCGGCACATCGGTCGCCGATGCCGACCGCATCCGGCATGTCGCCGGGCGGGTGCTGAAACGGGTCCACGCGGGCGACCAGGTGGTCGTGGTGGTCTCGGCGATGGGGAATTCGACCGACGACCTGCTCGACTTGGCGTTGCAGGTGGCTCCGGACCCGGAGCCGCGCGAACTCGACATGCTGCTTTCGACGGGCGAACAGGTCTCCGTCGCCCTGGTGGCGATGGCGCTCAAGACGCTTGGGCAGGATGCCGTCGGTCTGACCGGGCAGCAGGCCGGGATCATCGCTCAGGGGCGGCACTACGAAGGGCGCATTTCGCGCGTGGAAGCCGACCGGGTGCGGGCCGAACTGGCCGCCGGGCGGGTTCCGGTGGTAGCGGGCTACTGGGGCGTGAACGAAGACCAGGAGATCTTCACCCTCGGGCGCGGCGCGAGCGATACGACGGCGGTGGCGCTGGCCATCGCCCTCGGCGCGGACCGCTGCGAAAACTGCAAGGATGTCGAAGGGGTCTACACCGCGGACCCGCGCATCGTGCCGACGGCGCGGAAGCTGAAGGACATCAGCTACGAAGAGATGCTGGAACTGGCGACGCAGGGGTCGACGGTGATGCACAACCGGGCGGTGGAGCTGGCATCCGTCTACAACGTGCCCATCCTGGTGAACTCGAGCATGGTCGAGGCGCCGGGCACCCTCATTCGAGGAGAAGCTGAGTTGGAAGAACGAAATCGCGTCCGGGGTATCGCCCACGATTCCGATGTGGCGAAGATCACCATCCGGCGGGTGCCGGACCAGCCGGGCATCGCCGCGAACATCTTCGAGCCGCTGGCCGAAGCCGGCGTCAGCGTCGATACGATCGTGCAGAACTCGAGCGAAGGGAACCTGACTGACCTCACGTTCACGCTTTCGCGGAAGGACCTGCGCAAGGCCGAAGGGCTCATGCCTGAGATCTGCGCGAGCGTTGGTGCGCCGGAGTTCACCTCCGATGCGAACCTGGGCAAGGTGAGCATCGTCGGTGTCGGCATCCAGACGGCGCACGGCTACGCGGGGCGGATGTTCCGGGCGCTCTTCGATGCGGGGATCAACATCGAGCTAATCTCGACGAGCGAGATCCGGCTGACCTGCATCATCGCCGCTGACCGGGTGCACGATGCGGTGCGGGCGCTGCACACCGCGTTCGAACTGGAGAGCGCCAACACGGAGTAGCGCCGGGGGCAACGCCGGCCGCCGGCCCACCCGCCCAGGGCATCTGAATTGTGGACAGCCTGTCTGACAAGTCCTTACTATGTCAGACATGATCAAGAAGTCTCAGCGACAACTGGTCCGCGTCGGCAAGCGGGGCACCCTGGTCATCCCGGCGGAGGTCAGGGCCGTGCTCGGCATTGAAGAGGGGCAGGTCCTCGAGCTGTCCGTCTCGGACGGGGGACTGGTGCTTGAGCCCGTCCCGGAGAGTCCCGTTGAACGGTTCCGGAATGCCGTTGGCCCCTTCTTCGAAGGTGTCGACCCTGTCGAGTTCCAGCGGGAACTGCGGACTGAAGCGCCGTGATCCCCGCCGGCCGCCTGCTATTGGATACGAACTGCCTGGTGTACTTGCTCGAAACCCCAGGGGGCCGCGAGCAGGCGTACATGGCAAGGCTGTTCGAGCTGGGGGCGCGTGGCGAGGCGGAATTGATCACGTCAACCGTTACGCTGGCCGAGCTGCTGGTGGGGGTGGCCCGGCGGGGTACGCGCACCGAGGTCGAGCGGGCCCAGGCTGCGTTCCTCGGGCTCCCGGGCCTCGAGTGTCTGCCTGTCGACCACGAGACCGCGGGAGAAGCAGCGATCATCCGCGAACGCACCGGTCTGAGGCTGTTTGATGCGATCATTGTGGCGACCGGCTTGCTCCACGGGGCCGAGGCGCTGATCTCCAACGACCGTCAACTGACACGGGCGGAACACGGGCTCCGGTCCATCTACCTTGCCAGCGCAGCGGCCGACCTATGAATCAACCTTCGGACGGATAGGCGGGAAGGGGCTGGCGGACCGCCACGCAGAGGTGGTCGTCCAGGGCCTGTGGCGTGGCGCTGTCGACGGTCATGGCGGCGAGGGCGCCATCCTGCGCGCGGATGGTCAGGCGGGTGTGGGCGCCTTCGAAGCGGCGGGCAACGACGGTGACGGGCGCGCCGGGGCCCGGGGCGAGCCACTCGGGGCGGAGGAGCAGGCGGCACGGCCCCTCGAAGGGATTCGCGAGGGTGACTTCGCCCAGGGGCGTCTCAGCCGTCTCCCCCCGGGCGGTACCGCTAAGGAACTGGGCCTCG
Organism: uncultured Anaerolineaceae bacterium; assembly: GCA_964603275.1. Lineage (GTDB taxonomy): Bacteria > Chloroflexota > Dehalococcoidia > Tepidiformales > Tepidiformaceae > Amarobacter. The sequence goes on from CAZRUZ010000163.1 coordinate 4,563, forward strand.
CCACCGTAGCCCGCGGCGGCCGCGCTGGCGGGCCGGAAGTAGAGGTCGGATGGCGTGGCCAGCTCGATCACCCTGCCTGCCTCCATCACGGCGATCCGGTCCGCGATCGCCATCGCGTCGGCGCGGTCGTGGGTGACGAGGACTGCGGTCATGGAGGCGGCCCGGAGGATGGCGGCCACTTCCTCGCGCATGGCAAGGCGGAGGCCGGCATCGAGGTTGGAGAACGGCTCATCGAGGAGGAGGACGCGCGGATAGGGGGCAAGTGAGCGCAGGAGCGCGACGCGCTGCTGCTGGCTGCCGGAAAGCTGGTGGGGATAGCGCCCGGCGAGGCCTTCGAGCTGGCCGGTGCGCAGCAGCTCTTCCACCCGCTCGCTCGCGCCGCCGCCCAGGCCGTAGGCGAGGTTGCCGGCGACGGTCTTGTTGGGGAAGAGCGCGTATTCCTGGAAAACCAGCCCGACCGAGCGGCGGTGGGCGGGGATCGAAGTCGTGGGGCTTTCAATCAGGCTGCCGCCGATCCGGATCTCGCCGGCGGTGGCGCGTTCGAAGCCGGCGATGGCGCGCAGGAGCGTCGTCTTCCCGCTGCCGCTGCGGCCGAGGAGGGCGACGATCTCGCCGGCCGCCACCGAGAGGCTGGCGCCATCGACCGCGCACAGCGAGCCGAAGCGCACTTCGACACCCTCGCAGGTCAGCGATTCAGGACTCGAGCGATCCAAGCTCGCCCCTCCAGGTCAGCACCGCCACGGGAATCGCAGCCAGGCCGACGAGCATGAGGGCTGGCAGCGCGGCTCCAGCGTACAGCGCGTCAGTGCTACGGCTCCAGACGAGCCCGGGGAGGGTCTCGTAGCCGGGGGGACTGAGCAGGAGGGTCGCGGGGAGTTCCTTCATGACGGTGAGGAAGACGAGCAGCCCGGCCGAGATCATGCCGGGCCGGGCGAGCGGGATGGTGACGCTGAAGATCACGCCGAGCGGCGAGCGGCCGAGCGATGCGCCCGCGTCCTCAAGCCGACGGGGCTGGCGCAGGAGCGATGCCCGCAGCGCCGAGAGCGCATTCGGCAGGAAGAGGATGACGTAGGCAAGGAGAAGCATCGCGGTGGTTTGGTAGAGCGGGCGCGCGTAGCCGATGCCGAAAAAGACCAGCGCGAGGGCTACCACCACCCCGGGCAGGGCATGGGTGAGATATGCCGCCTGTTCGGCGAGTGACCCGATGGGGCTGACGTAGCGCGCCGCGAGGATGGCGACGGGCAGGGCCAGCAAGACGCTGACCACGGCGCCGCC
>CAZRUZ010000164.1:0-3063 GCA_964603275.1 uncultured Anaerolineaceae bacterium
CGGCCCAGAGTAGGACGATGACGCCGCCCGCCGCGAGGTAGGGGCCGTAGCTGAACACGCTCCGCCAACCCCGGCGGAAGAGCAGCACAAAGGCGGCCCCACCGGCGAGCAACACGCCATAGAAGAGCGCGCTCATGACACCAGGCCAGCCAGTGGTCAGGCCGATCAGGACGATCAGTTTCGCATCGCCCATCCCGAAGGCGATGTCCCGGACCCGTAGCAGTCCGCCCACCACCACCCCGAGGGCAACCATGGCAGCCGCGACGGCCAGACCGAAGGCGCCACCGGCAAGGATGTCCGCGCTGGTCCGGTCGGGCCATGCCCAGCAGAACACGACCGCTGCTCCGATGGCCGGGTAGCTCAACCGGTTGGGGATAATCCGGCGTTCCAGGTCAGTGCTGCTGAGGACGATAAAGACCAGCGCGAACGCGGCGGTGAGCGCGGCAGGCCCGAATTCGTAATACCCGGGGCGAAAGGCCAGACCCCACGCTGCTCCGGTCGCCAGCGCACAGAACGCCTGGAGCAGCCGCAACTTTGTTCCGGAGACCGGGTTGGCCCGGTGTTCCCCGGAGCGGTAGAGCCGGTGCTGCAACGTCGGGATCAGTGCGCCAACGACAACCCCGAGACTCGCGGCGGCAATCGATGCGGCGGTCCCCACGGGCCGACTATGCGGTGAAGGCACGGTACCCGCAACGCACCTTGCCAGTACACTCGCCTCAGCTGAAACCAGGAGCAGCCAATGGGCAGGATCGATTGGGAATCAGTAACGGCCGAGGCTGTGGCGCTGCTGCGCGAGTATCTCCGGATCGACACCTCCAACCCGCCCGGGAACGAGGCGAAGGCGGTGGAATTCCTCTCCGGCGTGCTTGCCTCGGAGGGCATCCCCTGCGAGACGGCGGAGTCGGCGCCCGGCCGGGCGAACCTGTACGCACGGCTTGGCCCGGCTGGCACGGGCATCTGCCTGCTGAACCACACGGACGTGGTCCCGGTCGAGCGCGATTTCTGGGCGGTGGACCCATTCGCCGGTGAACTCCGTGACGGGATGATCTGGGGCCGCGGCGCCCTGGACATGAAGACGATGGGAATCCTCGAACTGATGACCTTCATCCTCCTGAAACGAGAGGGTGTCCCTCTAAAGGAGCCTGTCACCTTCCTCGCTACCGCCGATGAGGAGGCAGGGAGTACGTACGGGATGAGCTGGGTGGAAGCGCACCGGCCCGAGTGGATGGACGCCTCGCTGGTCATCAACGAGGGGGCGTATGGGCTGAGCCCCAGGAGCGGGGCGCAGGTCTTCCAGGTCTCCCCGACCGAGAAAGCGCCGCTCTGGGTGCGCCTCACGGTCAAAGGGCGTCCCGGGCACGGTTCTATCCCACACGGCGACAACTGCGCCGAGCACCTGGTCCAGGCGCTTGAACGTCTCACACACTGGGAACGTCCGCTCCGCCTGATGCCGACCGTGGAAGCCAATCTCGAGGTCATGCGAAGGGCGGGCCTGGGCGGCGGGAGTAGCACCGCCGGCAACGAGGCCCAGCGGAGCCCGGCGCTCCGGGCCAGGATGAGCAACACCGTGACGGTGACCACGATTTCGACCGGGATCAAGGTCAACGTCATCCCGGCGGAGGCGACGGCGACGCTGGACTGCCGCCTCCTGCCGGATGCCGACCCCGAGGCGTTCCTGTCGGAGCTTCGCGGCGTTCTGGCCGACGACCGGGTCGAGGTCGCGGTGATGAACCGCTGGTACGACGGCGCGGAGAGTCCCATGGACTCGCGCTTTGTCTCGGTCGTGCGGGAAGTCGTCTCGGAACTTGTGGAAGGTGCACACCTGGCGCCGGAGATGACCAGCGGGTTTACCGACTCGCGGATCTTCCGCTTGCGCGGCGTACCCTCGTACGGGTTTGTGCCCTGCCTGGTCGACCCCGAAGACCTCGCCGGAATCCACGGACACAACGAGCGGATTAGCATCGAGAACGTCCGGCTTGGGCTCCAGGTCTTGTACGAGGTCGTGCGCAGGCTGGCGGCCGGCTAAAGGGCCGGGTCCACGTCGATCGCCCTGAGCGCGTCCACGAACTCGGTGAGTTGGCTTTCACTCAGCTCTGCCTTCGCATCGCTCCCGAGGGCGGCGAACCAGCGCTGAACAAGATCCTGCACGTTCGGCTCGACGCCACCGGAATCCCGGCCGCGGGGAACGAGCGGCGAGACGGGCCGCCCGAGATCTTCAATGGTCAGCACCCCCTGGAGGATCTGGATGGCGCGGAGGAGGTGTGAGGCCCGGATGGTGGGTTCGCCAAGGAAGTTCGCGATGGCTGATGACGTCGTAAGAATTTCCGTGAGGCGCAGCGGCTCGCGGGGGCCCACGTGCTCAGGCCGTGTGACCGGGCTCGGCGGCGAGGTCGCGCGCCCGGCGCAACCGGCCGGCCTCGACGAAGCGGCCGACAACCTCAGTAAACGCATCGAGGTCGCTGTCACTCATGCCTTCCATCAGGCCCACGGTGTATTCGCGCACTTCCTGCCGGAGGCTCTCGACTGCCGCCCGGCCACGTGGCTCGAGGTGGATGCAGATGCCGCGGCGGTCACTCGGGGAGACTTCCCGGCGGATGAACCCGCCTCGCTCGAGCCGTTCAAGCAATGCGGAGACTGAGGGCCGGGTCACGTACAGCCGGTCGGCTAGCTCGGCGTTGCTGAGACCTTCCTGCTGGAGCAGATGGCCGAGCAGGCGCAGCTGGGTAACGGTCAGATTCTCCCTGTCCCAGATGGTCAACCGTATTGCGTCGAGCAGGGCACTGGCTGCGAACAACGCACTGGAGGCAGCTTCCAGCCGCTGTGCGCGCGAGGGGGTTGGCATGAGGCAGATCTCCGCGCGACGTGAACTCCGCCCGATTCTGGCTGTTTGGACACTCGTGTGCAAACCCGTTGGGACGTCAGATTGGGGCATGCCTCCCGGGACGGTCAGGCGCGCCTCGGGGGTGGAGACCCGAGCCCGGCCATAGGCGCGAGTTGCGTGGCATCGATGTCGATGAGGTACGGCCCATCGTGGGCGATGCCACGGGCGAAGGCATCGCGGAA
>CAZRUZ010000164.1:3163-5772 GCA_964603275.1 uncultured Anaerolineaceae bacterium
CATCCATGATGGCCTCGTAGTCGGGTCCGATCTCCCGGCGGATCTGGGCGCGCGCCGCATCACGTACCTCCTGCGCGTGGGTGAGGAAGTTACCGTCGCAGCGGTGATCGCCGACGTCCTTCAGGATGCTCGCGAGGCCGAGCCGGGCATCGGCGACCACGGCCACCTCCGCGCGGTAGTTCAGGTTGATCACGCCGGGGTCGGCGTCGACGTGGATGAGCTTGCCAGGGATCGGCATGGTCCAGTTCCGGGTCGCGCCGCCTTGAAACCGGGTCCCGACGGCCAGCACGACCTCGGCCTGGTTGAATGCCTCGGCGAATGCGGGCAGGTTGGTGAGCGGCCCCATGCACAGCGGATGGTCTTCGGGAATTGCGCCACGGCCGTTCACCGAGGTGAAGACGGGGGCGCCGAGCGACTCGGCAAGCTGCTGAAGCTCCTGTTCGGCCTCAGCCGTGAGGACCCCGCCTCCGGCCCAGATCACCACCTTCGAGGATTCGCGGATAAGCGCGGCGGCGCGGCTGACGGCCTCGCGTGAAGGCCCGACCCGGGGCCACGCCTCGACGTGGGGGATGTCGATGGCCGCCCGGGCGTACTGGAAATCCACGGGGATCTCGATGGCCCCGGGCCGCGGCCGGCCGGTGGAGATGTCCGAAGCGACGCGGAACACCGCCTCGCCGATCTCCTCGGGGCGCCGGACGGACTCCGTCCGGCCGGTCAGCGTGCGAAGCATAGGGAGCTGGTTTTCCGCTTCGTGGAGGAAACCCTTGCCCTTGCCGTAGTACACGGAATCGACCTGGCCCGTAATCATCATCACGCGGCTGGAAGCAAAGCCGGCTTCGAAGAGGCCGGTCATGGCGTTGGTGACGCCGGGGCCGGTACTCGTTATGGCAACTCCGAGCTTGCCGGTGGCGCGCGCATACCCGTCGGCGGCGTGGACGGCGCCCTGTTCGTGGCGGACGGCGATCGGCGTGATGCCGCCCCCGCGGTGGATAGCGTCATAGATCGGGATGTTGTGCACACTGACGATGCCGAAGACGTACTCGACGCCAAGGGCACGCAGTGATTCATAGACGGCCTCGCCGCCGTTCATTTCGCGCATGGTGGTCACTCCAGATCCGTGCTCAAACGTGCGAGGACGCTATCGTGGGGGCGTTGAGGGTGTCAATCGGCTACCCACTATGGGGCTCTTACCAGCGGTACTGGCTAACGCCCCAGTCGGCCTCGTAGTACGGCGAGACGTTCGTCCCCGGACGGATTACCCGGTCGATCGCCTTGCGGTCGTCATCTGTGATGGTCACCTCCACCGCCTTCAGGTTGTCCTCGAACTGCTCCATGGTTCGGGGCCCGATGATCGGGCTGGTCACGCCGGGCTGTTGCATGACCCAGGCGAGCGAGAGCTGCGAAAGGCTGACGCCCTTTTCTTTCGCGATCACCTCGAGCCCTTCGATGACGTCCCAGATGGCGTCGTTCATGCGGCGGCGGTACATCGGGTTCGCGTCGAGGTTGCCATAGCGGCTGTCCTCCGGCGGCTGCGAATCGCGGCTGTACTTGCCCGTGAGGAGGCCACCCGCGAGCGGGCTCCAGGGGATGGTGGCGATGCCGTAACTCTGGGCCATCGGGAGCAGCTCACGTTCGATCCGCCGGTCCAGGAGGTTGTACGGCGGTTGCTCGCAGATGAAGCGGTTGAGCCCGTACTCCTTCGAAGCCCAGAGGCTTTCGACCAGCTGCCAGGCGGCGAAGGTGCTGGTGCCGATGTAGCGGACCTTGCCCGAGCGGACCAGGTCATCCATCGCGCGGAGGGTCTCATCGATGGGCATGTCGGACTGCGGGCGGTGGATCTGGTAGAGGTCGATCCAGTCGGTCTGGAGGCGGCGGAGGCTGGCTTCGCACTGCTCGATGATGTGGCGGCGGGAGTTGTTCATCTGGTTCGGGCCGGGGCCCATCTTGCCGTGCACCTTGGTGGCGAGGACCACATGGTTGCGTTTGCCGTTGCGCTTGAGGGCGTCGCCGGTGGCCTCTTCGCTGCGGCCGATGCTGTAGACGTTGGCCGTATCGAGAAAATTGATGCCCGCGTCGAGCGCGCGGTCGATGATTGCGGCCGAGTCTTCGGGCGTCGTCTTGCCGCCAAACATCATGCAGCCGAGGCAGAGGCTGCTGACTTTGATGCCTGTGCGGCCAAGGGGGCGAAGTTCCATTGTGGGGTCACCTGTGGGGAGTGGTGCGGCGACCATACCGCAGGCCCTGCCGGGCCGTCACCCGCCGGGTGCGCGACCGGTGGTCACGGCGAGGCCGTTGAGCCATGCGCCGCGTTCCGGCGTCACCTGGTCCCACTCGAAGCGCCAGGCCCAGTTCCCTTCCAGTTGCGACGGGCGGTTCATCCGTGCTTCACCCCCGAGCCTGAGGACGTCCTGCATCGGCACGATGGCCGTATGGGCCACCGATTGATAGGCCGTGCGGATCAAGTCATCAACAACATTGCTCCCATCGATCCCCAGTTCTACCCGGACGGTGTGGCGGTGCCACTCAGGGATGGAATCCCACCAGCTGAGAGTCGTATCGTTGTCATGGGTCCCGGGAAAGACGACGGAGTTCTCGACCTGGTTGCGGGG
>CAZRUZ010000165.1:0-2672 GCA_964603275.1 uncultured Anaerolineaceae bacterium
CTGGGGCTGCTGCTCCCAACCCTCGTCCTCGTCCGCGATGGTGAGCATGGGCGCGAGTGGTTCTTTCTCGGGCTGCTGGCGACGTTCGCAGTCGATACCGGGGCCTATGTGGTGGGGCGGGCGATCGGGCGGCACAAGATGGCCCCGAAGATCAGCCCAAAGAAGACGTGGGAAGGCGCCGCCGGCGGAGCGCTCGCCGGCGCCGGGGCAGTGTTCGGATTGAATGCGTTGTTCGATACAGGCGTGGCGGCCGGGACCATCTGGCACCTTGCGGTCGCGGTCCCGCCGGCCGCGATGATTGGTGACCTGCTAGAGAGCTGGATGAAACGCCGCATGGGCGTGAAGGACGCCTCCGGGCTGCTCCCGGGCCACGGCGGGTTCCTGGACAGGCTCGATTCCGTGTTGCTGGTCTTCCCGGTCCTGTACCTGTTCCTTGAGCTTCGCGTGTTTTGATAGGCTTGATGCACTCCACACTTTCGCGGGGCGCCCATGTTCGACAGCCTGTCGCGCCTCGCGCGGACCATTGCCCGTGATTGACCCCGGGGAGCGCCAACCCAACGCTTCGCTGTTCGATTCCGAAGAGACGCCGCTCCTCCTGCAGAAGAAGGTGGTGTTCGGTATCGCCGGAGCCTTTGCAGCAGTGGTGGTGCTCTACTTCCTGACCACGGAGTTCTTCGGGATCTCCTACCGCATCGATGCTGAGCCGTTCCAGGACTGGGTGGAAGACCGGGGCGTACTGGCGCCCATCGTCTTCATCGTGGTGCTGGCGCTCTCAGTGCTCTTCGCACCGGTGCCGAATGCGCCGATCTACATTGTTGCCGGGATCCTGTGGGGCCCGGTGCTGGGCACGGTGTATTGCATGGTGGGCCTCACCATGGGGTCGGCGGTTGCGTTCTGGATTGCCCGCTGGGCCGGGCAGCGCCACCTGCGGCGCCTCATCGGCCACCGGCTGGCGGACCGCCTGGACCACCTGGTCGAGACGATGGGCGGCCGGGTGGTGTTCTGGTCACGCATGATCCCGGCGGTGAATTTCGACTGGATCAGCTTCGTCGCGGGCATGACGGCAGTGTCATTCCGGGTCTTCATCGTCTACAGCTTCCTGGGGATGCTGTTCCCGACGGCGGTAGCCGTTGTCGCGGGCGATGGGCTCGGGCGCGACCCGCGCATCACGCTCGCGGCCGGCGGCGTGTGGGTGGGGGTCATCCTCGCCAGCGCGGGCTACTTCTGGATGCGGCGGCATCACCTGCTGGCACGCCCGGGAGCGGCGGGAAAGCAGTAGTCCAGACTGAGGTGTTAGGGGTTCGCCCCGGAGCGGACAGGGGATGCGACCTATCTCCCGCACCGATACGGCATAGGACAATCCCGCCAACTTCACCGGCGGTTTCCGCACATGTCCATCTCCCGCATCCCCTCCCACCTCACGCTCGTCCCGGCGCCCATCGCGCTCTGGCCATCGGCCCCGGCGCCAACGCGCATCCACCCCGAGGTGCTCCCGGCATCGGAACAGGACCCGGAGACCGGCGTCGCCACGCGGCGCGCCCTGGTGGAACGGCTCGCGATGATGGGTGACCTCGCGCCGCGGGCCCCGCTGTCGTTCCTCGTTGTCCACGTCGAGGCGGCGCGCGAAGACGCCGAAACAGCGGCGCCTCCGTTCGCGGCGGTGGCCACGCGGATCCGCGAGCTGACGCGGGCAACTGACTGCATAGGGCGGCTCCGGGATGGCAGTTTCGGCGTGGTGCTCCAGGGCACGGGAGTGACCGCCGCCGGCGCGGTCGCGGCCCGCCTTTCGCACCACCTCAACCGGCTGCCCGATGTCACGCCGCGCTACGCGGTTTCGATCTCGGCCGCAACCGGGACAGGCGCCAACGCGCTGACCCTTCCTTCTGCCGCGATGGATGCGTTCGAGCCCGGGTGCGGTTAGTCCAGCTCCCGCGGGACAAGGTCCATCACCACCGCCACTTCCTTGCAGTTGGTGAAGAAGGGGCAGCGCACGCACTCATTCCAGACCTTCTGCGGGAACTCCATCACGTTGGCAAGACGAAAGCCCACCTTTTCGAAGAAGCCGGGCCGGTAGGTCAACGCGAACACGCGATCAAGGCCGAACTGGCGGGCATCTTCGACGCAGGCGGCAACGATGCCCGCACCGACACCCTTCCCCTGTACGCTCTCTGAAACCGCGAGCGAGCGGACCTCGGCAAGGTCGCTGCCCATGATGTGGAGCGAGCCGCAGCCAACCACCTCGCCGTCGATTCGGGCGACCTTGAAGTCGCGGATGGCCTCGTAGATTTCGCCAATGGGCCTGTGCAGCATGTCGCCACGGTCGGCCCAGTGTGTGACGAGCTGATGGATGGCTTCAGCATCCGAAAGTCGAGCGGGTTCGATACAGAGCACGGGGTGGTTCTCCTTGAAGCTTCCTGGGGTGGGCGGTGTGGTGGGAGCTTCAGCCGCAGCGGGCAGGGGCGACGTGCGTGGCGTCGCCCGGGAGAACCTCACGATGAACGATCATCGGCATTGGAGGTCCAGTGTACGGGAAACCGTGTGTTATGCCACCAACTTACCGGGAGTCCGCCGGAGTTGTAGTCTCTGCACCTGCCGGCGGCAGCCGCCCCGGCAGGGAGGGATGGCATGCGCGTTTCTGTGATGGGACAGGCTGCATTCGGCGAGGCGGTCCT
>CAZRUZ010000165.1:2772-5635 GCA_964603275.1 uncultured Anaerolineaceae bacterium
CGTACAACGACGCCGAGTTCAAGATCTTCGATTGCCGGCTGACGGGCGCGCAGGAGGCGGGGATGCCTGGGCGCATACTTCGCATCAAGGACGAAGGTTTCGACGTACGCCTGAACGGCGGCGTGCTGCGAGTGCTGCGCGTCCAGCCAGCGGGCGGGAAAAAGATGCCAGCCACCGAGTGGGCGCGGGAAGTGGGCCTGGAGGTGGGGTCCCGGCTGGGGTAAAACGTGGCACGACACCCCCGGCCGCACCAGCACCCCACCCGGAGAACCAACTGCCTTCGCCAGGCTAACTCGGCCGCGTCATCTCGATCGGCACCACCCACTGGTCGAACTCGGCCTCCGTCAGGTACCCCAGCTTCAGCGCCGCCTCTTTCAGGCTGGTGCCCTCCTTGTGGGCCGTCTTCGCGATGCTGGCGGCCTTGTCGTAGCCGATGTGGCGGTTGAGGGCCGTGACCTGCATGAGGTTCTTCGCCAGGTTTTCCTCGATCTTCGGGAGATTGGGCTGGATGCCCACGGCGCAGTTGTCGTTGAAGGCTTCGCAGGCGTCGCCCAGGAGCTGGATGCTCATGAGCGTGTTGTGGACCATCACGGGCTTGAACACGTTGAGCTGGAAGTTGCCCTGGCTGCCACCGAAGGCCACCGCGGCATCGTTGCCGAAGACCTGGACGCAGACCATGGTCATCGCCTCGGACTGGGTGGGGTTGACCTTGCCGGGCATGATCGAGCTGCCGGGTTCGTTTTCGGGGATGGTGAGCTCGCCGATGCCGTTGCGAGGGCCCGAGGCGAGCCAGCGGACGTCATTCGCGACCTTCATCAGCGCGCCGGCGAGCGTGCGCAGCGATGCGCTCACGGCCACCAGCGCATCGTGGCCGGCAAGCGCGGCGAACTTGTTCGGGGCGGAGACGAACGGGTAGCCCGTCTCCTTCGCGAAGTACGAGGCGGCGAGGTCGCCGAACTTCGGGTGCGCGTTCAGCCCGGTGCCGACGGCGGTGCCGCCGATGGCCAGCTCGTACAGGCCCTTTTCCGCGTGACGGATGCCATCGAGGGCGAAATCGAGCTGCGCGACCCAGCTGCCGACTTCCTGGCCGAGGGTGATCGGCGTGGCGTCCTGGAGATGCGTCCGGCCGACCTTGACGATCCCGGCGAATTCCGCCGACTTCGCGGCGAGGGTATCGCGCAGTTCCTGGACCTTCGGGTACAGCTGGCGGTGGAGCTCTTCAACGACAGCGATGTGCATCGCGGTGGGGAACGTATCGTTCGAACTCTGGCCGCGGTTGACGTCGTCGTTGGGGTGGATCGGCTTCTTCGAGCCCATTTCGCCGCCGGCCATCTCGATGGCGCGGTTCGAGATGACCTCGTTGGCGTTCATGTTCGACTGCGTGCCGGAGCCGGTCTGGAAAACGACGAGAGGGAAGTGCTCCAGGAGGGCGAGCGAGATGACTTCGTCGGCGGCCCTGGCGATGAGGCCGGCTTTTTCGCGCGGGAGCTCGCCGAGGTCGGCGTTGGCGAGGGCGGCGCCCTTCTTGAGGATGCCGAGGGCGCGGACGACGGCCGGGGACATGCGGTAGCGCTCAACGCCGATGGGAAAGTTCTGGAGGGAGCGCTGCGTCTGGGCGCCCCAGTAGCGGGTCACGTCGACCTCGATCGCGCCCATGGAGTCGGTTTCGGTACGAGTAGGCATAGGCGGATTCTAGCGCGGGGAGGGGATGGAGTCAGAACTGAGGCGGGACCAGGAACGCCGCGCCGCGCTCGACGGCCCCCGGTGCGGATTGGCCGACGCACCCTGAAGGAGGTTATCCCTGCGGAATTGGGGCGAACGACGAAGGCGCCGCGGCTCCTGTCAAGGCAACCGTCCACCGAACACGAGAACGGCAGCAAAGACCGCAGCAAGTGTGCTCGTCCGCACCACCGATCCGACTCCCACCCGGCGACCTGCCCCGAAGCAACCACATCGCGCAACACGCGACTTCTGCGCAATCGCCAGCTGCCCCACGGCGAACACACCAAGCAGCCCCGCGGAAGCGGCAACCGTCACAGCCCAAAGGGCAGGGACGGAGAGTGCGGCGAAGGCCATCCCAGCCAGCGCCCCTTCGAGAAACACCAGGCTCCGCGCGACCATCCGGACCCGCGCGGGTGGCACAACCCCCCAGGACCCAATCGCAGCCATGAACCCGGGGGACATCTGGAGCTTGCTGCGCATGCTTGCGGCGAACAGTACTCCCGCCCCAATCACGATGAGTTGCCGCATCACGGCGGATCCCATACGTGCCATTTGCGATATGTAAAAAACAACAAATGTCCCGGACTATCTACCTCGCCTCCTTGAAAAGCGATGCTTGCATCCTTCATTGCAAGTGCGGCTACGACACTATTGACTTTGATTTCTTCCAAGCCACTCTCGATCGATGCCTTCAAGACCAGCACCTCACTTACACTGACTACTGCACCGAATGAATCTACTTTGGCAAGGGCAATCGCAGCAGCCCTGCAGTCGCCCACATCGAAGGATACCTCGCAGCTGATTGCGCGCACGCGCCAATCGAATCCGTCCGTCGCCTCATCAATGATCAGTTTCCAGACACGATCCAGCATCGCTTCTGGTGGATAGACGAAGCCCGCCGAATCATTGGCAAAACCCACCCCAAATCTTGTCTCTCCGGGGCCTTGCACACTCTCACAAAGAGGGTATGGCCCGCCCGCACCGCTCGGGCGGGGGAACGGACACTCAAACTGGTGCACCCGCACCGAATTTTCGAGAGCAGATGGATCGTTCGTGCGAAGGGCTGATTCAATCCCCGCCGCAAATTCGCAGAACGCTTCCGGAACCGGGCACGCAGGCGCGGGCACTGGAGATTCAGTTG
>CAZRUZ010000166.1:0-5632 GCA_964603275.1 uncultured Anaerolineaceae bacterium
CAATCGTCCCGACGTTTACGTGCGGTTTCGTCCTCTCAAATTTCGCCTTCGCCATGTTGGGCTGCCCTCCGGGCCATGAGTTGTGATCTTCTCAGGCGGTTTACCGCCGGGGAGGTTTCCTGGAGCCCTCATCCAGATTCGAACTGGAGACCTCGTTCTTACCAAGAACGCGCTCTGCCGACTGAGCTATGAGGGCCTGCTGGTGTTGCGGCCTGCTGCCGCGGCTGGGCCACCGGCCCGTGGGCCGCTGGCTAATGTCGGTGGTGGAGAGAGCAGGATTCGAACCTACGAAGCGCGTAGCGCGGCAGATTTACAGTCTGCTGCCATTAACCACTCGGCCATCTCTCCACTGAATAACCCCCGCCGCTTGCGCGGCACGGGCAGGTTGTGCTGGAGCCCGAGAGGGGATTCGAACCCCTAACCGTCCGATTACAAATCGGATGCGCTGCCGTTGCGCCACCCGGGCGAGGTCCCGGGAACCCCAAACGGATCCCAACACAAAAACGATCCGCCTCGGCGGATCAAGCTCTAAGTATGAATCCCGGTCCCCTCAATGGCAAGGAGCTTCCCGCTCGTTGCCGCTGCCAGCCGGTCCCGGAAATCACCCGGCCTCCCGATCGTCGATCCCCTCTCCAAACCCATGCTACAGTCCCGCCCATGCTGCGGGCACTCATCCTGGTTTTGCTCGTCAGTCTGCCGGTGACGGCGCTGGTCGCCTGCGACGGGGCGCACGAGTCCGCCACGAGTGACACTGCCAATCGCGTCACCGTCCCCGCCCTTGCCGCCGATTCCTCGTCCACCCCGGTCCGCCCGTTCCGCATGGGCTGGTTCTTCCAGCCACCGCAGCCCACCCCGCAGTCGGTCGTCAAGACGAGCCCCGTCATGGCTGGCTTCTCCGACGCCATCCTCATCCAGCGCGAGGTCCCCTGGAAGCGCCTCCTCGCGGGCGATTCGATGGAAACCATTGCCGAAGAAGAGTACGACGGCGTCGTCAAGTTCCTGACCGGTCTCGGCATACACGTCTCACTCCTGGTCGACCCCCTCGATGGCCTGGACCGCACGCGCGAAGGCAACGAAATGCGCGCCTCCGGCCGGTCCCTCAAAGAGCCGGAGATCCGCGCCATCCACGAACAGTGGGTCAAATTCCTCGCGGCGCGCTACAAGCCGGAATTCCTCGGCCTGGCCTCCGAGATCAACTCCCTCGCCGCCCGCGGCGACCCCGAACTCTATGCCGCCGTCAAGCTCATGTGCGACCGGCTCGCCCCGCGCATTCGCGAAATCTCCCCGGAGACCCGCGTCTTCGTCTCGTTCCAGGTCGATGAAGCGTGGGCCCGTGTCCCCGGTCTCCCATCCCGCGTCGACCACTTCGAACTCACCCGCGACTTCGATATCGACGTACTCGGCCTCTCGTCTTACCCATCGTTCTTCTTCGAAGACCCGTCCGACATTCCTCCCGACTACTTCAGCAAACTCATGGTCGCCAGCGGCAAGCCTGTCCTCGTGGCCGAAGGCGGCTGGAGCTCCGACCCGGCCGGCACGGGCGAAACAGCGGAGTCTCTCGCCGCCCAGGCCCGCTTCATGGAACGCTTCTTCGTTTTGGTGGATTCGGTGCAGCCCGAGCTGGTCATCCTGCTCCTGTTCGCGGACCTGGACCTGGAGGCCTGGAAGGCTGTGGCCCCGCCCAACTCCGACCCGGAGCGTGTCCGCCCGTTCACCAGCATGGGCCTGGCCCACGCCGACCTCTCGCCCAAGCCCGCCCTGAACATCTGGGCCTCCATATTCAAACGACCTTACGCACCGGGGCCATGACTGCGCTCGTGGCCTGCGAAGCACGGGGGCGCCGGTTGATCCCGGCCCCCCGTCCTCCTATCTCGAAGGCGTGGCTAGCAGCACCGGCCCGCCGCGACGGTTTCGGTCACTGGCTTGACCGCCACCACCGCGGCCGAGGCGAGCCCACGCCCACCCGGGTACTCGGCTGCCTGCGATACGACGTCCACGAAGCCCGCAGCCCTGATCTTCCCGAGGTAGTCGGTCTCCGGGAGTGCCCCGGCGATGCACCCGGCCCACTTCTCGATGTCGCCCTTCACGTCCTCGGGCACCGCCCGAGTCCAGACGATGTCGGAGACCTGCAGCCGCCCGCCCGGCTTCAGCACCCGGAAGGCCTCGCCGAACACCCGGTCCTTGTCCGGCGCAAGGTTGATGACGCAGTTCGAGATGATCACATCAATCGAACCGTCGTCTATCGGCAGCCGCTCGATCTCCCCGAGCCGGAACTCCACGTTCGTCGCGCCCACCTTTGCCGCGTTCCGGTTGGCCAGTGCGATCATCTCGGGCGTCATGTCCACGCCGTACACGCGGCCCGCGTCGCCCACCATCTTCGCCGCAAGGAAGCAATCGATGCCTCCGCCCGAGCCAAGGTCGAGCACGGTCTGCCCCGGCTTGAGTGCGGCGATCGCCGTCGGGTTACCGCACCCGAACGCCACATCAGTCACCGTCGAGGGCAGGTCGGAAACGTCGGTGTCCGCGTAGAGGCGGGCGATGTTCGTGATCTGGACTTCGTCCGGGGTCGTATCGCCGCAACAGCTCGATGCGGGCGCGCTGCTGGCGCAACAGTCGTTCGCCTGGAGCAGCGGGACCGCCTCGGCCTGTTCGAGCACGCCCTTGACGCGGTTCCCGTACGCCTGGGAGACCGCTGCGCGGATTTCGTCGTCGGTTGTAGTTGGCATCGTGGTCACCTCATCGGAAAGTTACGATGCCATCGTAGAAATACGATGAGTCGCCTGTCAACCCCTCGTCGCGAAAAGACGTCATCACCCCTGGCCGGGGCGCCGCCGGGACGCGGAAAGCCCCCACCGCTTGTGCCGGTGAGGGCCTTCTGTTCGCTTCCGCGCGGTGGGCTTAGCTCTCCTGGACGAACAGCTGCACCTGGAGCGTGACGTTCTCCTCCACGGTCACCATCCCGGCGATGTCCGGCTTCTGGATCCCGAAGTCGGAGTACTTGAACTCGGTGGTCCCCAGGACGCTCAGGATGTTCCCATCCCGCTTCACCTTGAGTTCCCACGTGATTTCCTTTTTCACGCCGTGCAGGTCCATGGTCCCCGTCAGCTGGAGCACCGTGTCTGTTGCAGTGAATTCCGCTGGCAGCCCGCTGATCTTCGTCGCGGTGAAGGTCGTCGTCGGGTACTTGGAAGTCTCCAGCGCGCTCTGGGTCCGCGTGTCGCGCCGCGACTCATCGCTCTGCAGCTTGGTCAGGTCCACCGTGAAAGTTGTGGGCTTCGAGGTATCGAGGCCATCCTTGGTCAGGTGGAACTCACCGGTCACGCCCTTGGTCACGCCCTTCGCCGTCGATGAGGTGGGCAGGCGCGCAATCTTTTCCGGCGCCAGGTACCACGCCTCCGACTGGCCTTCGATGATGCGGTAGCTCTTGCCCGCATACGTCGATCCGCCCGCCCCGGCCGTCGCGGGCGTCTGGGCGGCCGTCGTCCCCGTCGCCTGGGTGCCGGTTGCCTGCGTGCCCGTCGCCTGAGTGGCCGTCTGGGCCGCCTGCTTCACGTCATCGGTGATTTCCGCGGCCGACTCCTGGGCGCTGTTCTCTTCGCGGATGAAGAAGTACCAGCCCGCCCCGAGTGCCACAACCAGTGCCACCGCTGCCACGGCGAGCCGTCCCGCCATGCTGCCAAACAAGAATTTCACGACTCACTCCCCTGTCGCCAAATGCTCTCATCATCACTACCGGGCGGTAAGCGCCGGTAAACCTGCCACGGTCCTGATCGGGTATCCTCCGCCGGTGCGCCGACCGTTGCTCTTGACTCTTGCGCTGTGGACCGCCGGCGTGGCCATCCTGCGTTCAACGCTCCTCATGCCCCAGTACTGCCCCTCGATCGCCCCGGTTGAAGCGCTCGAGGCGTCCCGGTCCGCCTCTACCTGGATCGAACGCAACCAGCTTCCCGATGGAAGCTACGTGTACGAATACCGGCTCACCGATGGCGCGGACCTCGGGGGCTACAACGTGGTCCGCCACGCCGGAGTCACCATGTCCCTCTACCAGCTCGCCGCCGCTGGCGAGCTGACCGTCCTCCCCGCCGCCGATGCCGGCCTGCGCTGGATGAATCTGAATCTCTATCGAAACAACGGCTGGGCCGCCCTGCGCGATCCGTCGGACGGAAGCGTCCGGCTCGGCGCCAGTGCCCTCATGCTGGCCGGGGTGATGCAGCGCCGCTTCGCGACCGGTGAGACAACCTACGACGAGCTTGCCCGCTCACTCGCCCGCGGCCTGGTCGCCCTCCAGCTTCCCGATGGCGCGTTCCTGAATCGGTGGGACGTGGCTGCCAACTCCCCCGCCCCCGGCGAGCGCTCGAAGTACGCCACCGGCGAAGCGTTCTGGGCCCTCACGTTGATGCACCGCGCATTCCCCGGTGAAGGCTGGGACGCCCCGGCCCGCCTGACCGCTGACTACCTTTCCCTGTACCGCGATGACGTCGAAGACCAGAAGTTCCCGCCGTGGGCCGACCAATGGGCCGCCTACGGCCTCGGCGAGATGGCCACATGGCCGCCGGAAGACCACCACCTCGCGTACGCCCGCCGCCTCGCCGAACGTTTCGGCCTCCTCATCCGCGTTGAGTCGCAGCGCCGCGACACCTGGTGGTCGGAGTTCGTCCACGGCCGCCAGGCGCGCGCGGCCGGCATGGGGACCTGGGTCGAAGGGCTCACCTCGCTCCATGCCCTCGCGATGGCCGACCCGCGCCTCGCGGACCTCGAACCGAAGATCCGCGAACGTATCGCCTGCGGAGCGGGGATGCTTGCCAGTCGCCAGTTCTCGGGAGCCGAAGCTGCCCGCTACGATGCCCCCGCACGCGTCGAGGGCGCCTGGTTCACCGGCGGCGTCACCCGCATGGATGACCAGCAGCATGCGCTTTCGGGCCTGCTCAACGCATCACTGATTCTCCAGGGGGTGAAACCCGAGTGAGCGACTTCCTGCGCATCGCAGCCACGGTGCTCGTGGCAATCAGTCCCGCCGCGGTGGCGGTTGCCGCCGAGAGGCCCGGGCTGCGCCTCTCGCCGCGTGTCCTTGCCTCGGCCGCGGTCATCGCGGTGCTGGCTTATTCCGCCGCGGCGGCCGGGGCCAATCGCCTGCTGGACGCCATCGACATCGAACCGGAGACCTTCCGCGTCTCAGCGGGCCTGGTCATGGCGGTCGGCGGTGTGTTCGCCGTCTGGTCCGGGAGCCCCGGCTATGGCGGTGCTCTGGATTCCCGGTGGGCGGCCGCCTTCCCCCTCGCGCTTCCAATGCTCGTTTCGCCGGCCGGGCTGGCAGCCGTCCTGAGCCATAGCGCCGATGGTGACGCCGGGGCGGCAGCTGTAGCTGCGGTGGCAGTGGTTGCGGCTGCCGTATGGGCTGTGGCGTTCCGGGCCGGGCGGTTCGCGGCCGCCGATGCCACCGCCCGGTTGAGCGGCGCCCTCCTCATCGCCTTCGCCGGGGGAATGATTGTGGACGGGGTCCGCGCAGTATGACGCTGCCCCTCCAGAACCGGGTCGACCCGTTCGGCGCAATTCATGCCGTCCCGGCGCGGGGGACGCTCATGGGCAACCGGGGCGGCTGCATGCACACCCCGGGCCAGCGCCTCACCGGGCG
>CAZRUZ010000167.1:0-5559 GCA_964603275.1 uncultured Anaerolineaceae bacterium
TCGACCAGGACCGCGAAGCGCTGGAGTTCGCGCGTGCGAGACTGACGCCGTTTGGGAGGCGGGTCAGATTCGTCCACGCGAACTTCCGTGACATCGCTGATGTCGCCGCACGGGAGGGCTTCCAGGAAGCCGACGGGATCCTCATGGACCTCGGCGTCTCGTCATTCCAGATGGGCACGGCCGGGCGCGGCTTCGCGTTCGCCCTCGAAGGCCCCCTGGACATGCGTATGGATCCGGGCTCGGACGGCATCACCGCCGCCGAGATCGTCAATACCTGGGACGAAGCGTCGCTCGCAGACCTCATCTTTGAATATGGTGAGGAACGGCAGTCGCGCCGCATCGCGAAAGCGATCGTGCGCAACCGCCCGCTGCGGACGACCTGGGATTTAGCCAGATCCGTCGAGCAGGCTGTGGGGGGTGCCAGGAGACACACCCAAATTCACCCCGCCACCAAAGTCTTCCAGGCGCTCCGGATCCGCGTGAATGGTGAACTCGACAGCCTTCACGCGGCTCTTCCGCTCGCCCACAGCCTGCTCGGCTCTGGAAACTCGCACGGCGGCCGCCTCGCCGTCATCAGTTTCCACTCTCTTGAAGACCGGATCGTCAAGCAGTACTTCCGGCGCGAATCGACCGGCTGCATCTGCCCGCCGCAACTCCCGGTGTGCCGCTGCGGGCACACGGCTACCCTGCGCGAACTCACGCGCCGCGGCATCCGCCCCGGGGAAGCCGAGGTCTCCTCCAACCCCCGCTCCCGCAGCGCCGTCCTCCGCGCGGCAGAACGGATCGTCTAGATGGCTGCGATCAACCACCCCCTCGGCAGGGGCGGCCATGGGATCCCGTTTGGGGCGCCCCTCCCGCGGCTCAACTGGTGGGTCGTTGCTGCCGTCCTGCTGCTTGGCGTGAGCGCCCTCCTCCCGGTAGTCCAGAACAGCGCTGCGACGAGCCAGGGTTTCGATATCCAGGCCATGCGTCAGCGCGAGGCCACGCTCGAAGGGGAAATCTCCCTCCTCGAAAGCGATGTGGCCCGCCTCACCTCTCTGAATCGCATCGAGCGGCGCGCCCAGGAAATCGGGATGGTCAAAGCCGCCAACCCGATCTTTGTTTCTGTAAACGAGCCCGGCCCCGCGCCGGCGAAGCTTCCCGCCGACTATCTCCCCCGGCCCGTTCCTCAACAGGATAAGCCGGACCCCTGGTGGAAGCCGCTCGTGAGCTGGCTGCCCTGATCGGGTGGCCCAAGTTGCCTGGCCCTTCGGGGACAGGCTGGAGGCGCGTTTCGGATGTCGCACGCTAAAGCACGGCCTACGCGCCGTGTCTGGCTGCCGGCCTTTTTCTTTGGGGCGTTTGCCCTCGTGATCTGTGCCCGCCTCATCCAGCTCCAGGTAATCCAACACGATGCCTACGCCGAGCGCGCGAAGGCCGAACTTTCCGGCTCCCAGGTCATCTACGCCCGCCGCGGCGCCATCCTCGATCGCAACGGCGCGGTCCTTGCCAACAGCGTCGGCACCTGGGATATCTACGTCAGCTCCCGTTCCTGGCGCGATAGCGCCGATGCCCTCGAGGCCTCCACCGAGCTCGGTAAGCTCCTGAAGATCGACCCCGCCGCGCTCCGCAGCCAGGTCGCGTCCACCGACCTCGTCGATGTGCCGATCCGCAAGGACGTCAACTACGAAATTGGCCTTGAGATCATTGGCAAGGGTCTGCCTGGCGTGATCACCATCGCCAACACCGCCCGCGAACACCCCGAAGGCGATGTGGCCGCCTCGGTCCTCGGCTTCATCGGCACCGACAACACCGGGCTCGCCGGCATCGAAGCCGCCTATAACGACGTCCTCCAGGGCATCCCCGGCCGCGCGGTGTACGAGCGCGACACCAGCGGTGAGCCCATTCCCTACGGCCGCTACGTCGCCACCGAGCCGCGCCCCGGTGAAGACCTGGTGCTGACCATCGACCGGTACCTCCAGCAGATGGCCGAAGAGCGCCTCGCCGCGGCCATCAAGGACCACCGGGCGGCCGGCGGGTCCATCATCATCATGGACCCCGCCACCGGCGAGATCCTCGCACTGGCAACCTCGCCCGGGCTCAAGTTCAGCTCCCTCGACCTAGGTAGCGACCAGGTGCTGGAGCTGCTCCGGAACCGCGCCGTCACCGACCTCTACGAGCCCGGCTCCGTGATGAAGATCATCACCGCCGCCGCCGCCATCGATGGTGGCGCCGTTACCCCCGGCACCACCTACACCGACAATGGCGTTGCCCTGATCTATGACGTTCCGATCAAGAACTGGGACGACAACGTCTACGGTGAACAGACGATGACTGGCGTCCTCCAGCACAGCATCAACACCGGCGCAATCTTCATGATGCAGGCCCTTGAAGCGAAGCAACCGGGCGCCTTCCAGGCCTATCTCGACGCGTTCGGCTTCGGCAAGCCCACCGGCATCGACCTTCAGGGCGAAGCGGACGGCATCATCCGGCGCACCACCGACGACGACTATTCGCCCGTCGACCTTGCCACCCAGGCCTTCGGCCAGTCGATTAGCGTCACGCCGATCCAAATGCTCACCGCCATCGCCGCCGCCATCAACGGCGGCAACGTGATGCGTCCCCACCTGGTGAAGGCCTACATCAGCCATGACGGCGTCCGCCGCGATGTCCGCCCCGAAGTTGTCGGACGGGCGGTCTCCTCGGATACCAGCGCCACCATCCGCGAGATGCTCAACAAGGTGGTCGATCCCGAAGGGAACATCCACCCGGGCAACCCGAAGTTCTACACGGCCGGGGGCAAGTCCGGCACCGCCAACGTCCCCGTGCCAAACGGCTACGATGAGACGCAAATCGCGTCGTTCGTTGGCTTCGCTCCCCTTACCGACCCCGAGATCCTGGTCCTCGTCAAGCTCGATGAGAACAAGGACGGGTTGACAGGCACCGCCGCCGCCGCTCCCGTCTTCGCGTCGCTGGCCGACGATGCCCTGCGCTACCTCAACGTCCGCCCTGAAAAGGGTGCGTATGTGAGCCAGCGATGACCCAGCATCTGACGACCGGTTTCATCTGGGAAGAGATGACTCGCCACGGCTACCAGGTTGTCGCCGGCGCTGAACTCCCCATCACCGGTGGCGCTGCCGATTCCCGCCTCGTCCGGCCGGGTGACCTCTTCTGCGCCTTCCCCGGCGAAGAGACCGATGGCAACCTCTTCGTCGCCGATGCCCTCCGAGCCAGCGCCGATGCCGTGATCTGCTCGCGCCTTCCGGAGGGCGATTGGCCGGGCAAGACCTTCGTCCTCGCACCCGATACCACTCGCGCGGTCGGCGAGCTTGCCGGCGCCTGGCGCCGTGCCTGCAACCCACAGGTCATCGGCATTACCGGTACCGTCGGCAAGACCACCGCGAAAGAGATGACCGCGGCGGCCCTCGCGGACCGCTTCTCCGTCCACCGGAGCGCCGGCAACCTCAATTCGCGGGAAGGCCTCCCCCTCGCCCTGATGAGCCTCCGCCGTGACCACCAGGTCTCCGTCCTCGAAATGGCGATGGACAGCCCCGGTGAGATTGAAGAGCTGTGCGCGATCGCCGGACCCCGCATCGGCGCCGTCCTCAACGTCGGTCTCACCCACGTTTCGAAGCTCGGCAGCATCGAGGCGATTCAACGTGAGAAGCTCTCGCTCGTCCGGAACCTCCCCGCCGATGGCTGCGCCATCCTCAACGCCGATGACCCGCGCGTTGCCACCGCTGCCAGTGGCCTTCGCTGTGAGACCATCACCTTCGGCGAAGACGAAGCCGCCACCTTGCACCGCGGTCCCATTACCGGGAACGGCCTGCTGGGCACGTCCTTCGATGTCACCTTCGGCGAATCCACCGAGCGGATCACGTCGCCCCTGCCCGGCGCCCACACCGTCCCTGCCGTGCTGACCGCGATCGCGGCTGCGCTGGCCCTCGGGCTCACCCTCCGCGGCGCCGCCTCGGCCGTCTACCACGCGAAGGTGGAAGGCCGCGCCCGCATCCTCAAGTCCACGTCCGGGGCAACCATCATCGACGATCGCTACAACTCCAGCCCCGCATCGCTTGCGGGCGCGTTGCTCATGCTCCGGGGGCTTTCCGGCCGCCGGATCGCATTCCTCGGTCGCATGGCGGAACTCGGTGAGCATGAGGCCGAGGAGCACCGCAAGGCCGGCGAAATCGCCGCCGCCTCCTGCGATGTGCTCTTCTGCTCCGGCGAGACGTGCCGCACGCTGGCCGAAGCCGCCCGGGCCGCCGGCCACGCCGATGTCCGCTGGTTCCCCACGCGCGATGAAGCCGCTGCCGAGGCCGCCGCCATCCTCCGTGGAGACGACACGGTCCTCGTCAAGGCCTCCCGCGGCGAAGCGTTCGAGGCCGCCATCCCCGTGCTGGAGGGTCGTCCGTGATCCACGCGCTCTTCTCCGGCGTCGCCACCTTTGTCCTCGCCCTGCTCCTGGGAGAACCCATCGTCCGCTATCTGCGCCGCCGCAAGGTCGGCAAAGAAGTCAGCGAGCACCTGCCCGAACACCAGAAGAAGGCAGGTACACCGACGTTCGGCGGCTTCATCATCTGGCTGCCGACCTTCATCGTCACGGCGGTCGCGGTCGACTGGTGGGAACACCGTTCCATCCTTCTGCCCCTCTGGATGATTGGTATCACCATGGCCGCCGGGTTCGTCGATGACCTGGGCACGCTCCAGTACCGCTCGCAGAAGGGGCTCTCCTGGCGCTTCAAGATTGCGTTCACCTCGCTCTTCGCGCTCGGCGCGGCCGTCGTGCTTTACCGGTACATCGAGGTCGAGTCGATCAACATCCCCTATGTCGGCAGTTACGCGCTGGGGCTGTTCTACATCCCCCTGGCCGCCCTTATCATCGTGGCCACCACCAGCGCCGTTGCCGTGAGCGATGGTCTCGATGGGCTGGTTGGCGGCACCACACTCATCGCCTTCATCGCCTACGGCATCATCGGGTTCATCCAGGGCCAGGAGTTCGTGGCCACCTTCGCCTTCATCATCGCGGGCGCCAACCTGGGCTTCGTCTGGTACAACGCCCATCCCGCCCGCGTCTTCATGGGCGATACGGGAGCGCTGGCGCTCGGGTCGTCCCTCGCCGTCGTCGCCCTCATGACCGGGCAGTGGCTCCTCCTTCCCATCATCGGCGTGATCTTCGTCGCCGAGGCGGGCAGCAATATTCTCCAGATCGGGTACTTCAAGATCAGCGGCGGGAAGCGCATCTTCCGCCGGGCCCCCTTCCATCACCATCTCGAGCTCATCGGCTGGGCTGAAACACAGATCGTCACCCGCTTCTGGCTGATCTCCATCGTCGCGGCCATGGTTGGTGTCGCACTCGCTCTGGAGGTGCCCGAGAAATGACCTCCACCAACGGGTCCCTCCTCACCCAGCCCATTGATGTCCGCGGCAAGCGTGTGCTGGTCTACTCCCTCGGGATCGAGGGACGCGACCTCGCCCGCTGGCTGCTGGCGAACAACGCCCGCGTGACCATCAGCGATACCCGCACCGATGCCGCCCTGGCCGCGGCCGGCGCGGCGGCACCCGAGGGGGTGGAACGCGTCG
>CAZRUZ010000168.1:0-5538 GCA_964603275.1 uncultured Anaerolineaceae bacterium
TTCGTGTAGCAGCCGGCAAAGAGCTAGCGGGGGTTCCATTGTCGCGGGGTGCGCATACAATCGCGGCACATCCGAGGGAGGCCCGCGATGCCCACGACTATCCATCCGATCCGCGACATCTTCGTGCAGGCAAACGGCCTGCGGCACCACCTGGTGGCACGGGGAGCACCGGGTTCGCCGGTGGTCATGATGATCCATGGGCTGGCGGGGCAGGCTCACGTGTTCGACGGGATCGCGAACCAGTTGGCGGGGCGTTTCCATGTGTACGCCCTGGATGTACGAGGGCGCGGTGAGACCGAGTGGGGACCGCACGACCGGTATGGGACCGACACCTACGTAGCGGACCTGGAGGCTGTCCGGGAAGCCCTGGGACTGCAACGGATGGCGCTGGTGGGGACATCGATGGGCGGGACAATCGCGATGTACTACGCCGCCCTCCACCCGGAGCGGGTGGAACGGGCCGTACTGAACGATGTGGGGCCGGAGTTCGACCCGGCCGGGGTGGCGCGGATCCTGGGGTACGTGACCGGAGCGCCGGAGATGTTCGCCGATATGAAGGCAGTCACGCGCTACTACCGGGAGCACTACGCCGCGGTAGCAAAGGGTCTTTCGGATGACCAGCTGACGGAGTTCGCCCGCTACCACGTGCGGAAGAGCGACACCGGGATGTACGTGTGGAAGATGGACCCGGCGATCCGGAAGGTACCGGCACAGGCAGCAGCGATGGACCCGTGGAAAGCGCTCGGGGCGATCAGGTGCCCGCTGCTACTGATCCGGGGCGCCGAAAGCGACCTGTTAAGCCGCGACATCGCGGGCCGGATGGCCGAGGCGCTGCCCGCGCTAACGGTGGTGGAGGTGCCGGGCGTTGGGCACGCACCGACGCTGACGGAGCCGGCTGCGCGGCAGGCCCTGGACGAATTCCTCGCAGGGTAGGATGGAGTTATTGACAAGCGGCCGGAGCGCACCTACCTTGATGACTCAACTGAAGAAGTAGCGTCGATCGGGGAAAGTAGCCGGTCAGGCGAGCCTCCAGAGAGCCGGGGCAGGTGAGAGCCCGGTGGCAGCGCGACAGGTGAATGGGCCCGGGAGCTCCGCATCCGAGGCGAACAGCGTTAGGTTGCGGCGGAGTGGCACCGTTATCAGAGCCAGGGCCCTCACGGCTGTGCCGTGGCGGCTGACAAGTGCCTGCGGGGAGCGATCCGCGCGGGAACAAAGGTGGCACCGCGAGAACCCCTCGTCCTTTGCAGGCGAGGGGTTTTGTGTTCTCCGGGCCGCGAGGCCAGCCACCACGGAGACACAACGGTGGGACAGCACGGCAACGCGGCCCCGCCGGCCCGGCGATGGTGGACAACCAACGAGGCAAGGGACAGAACACGATGGCAACGCGCAAATTCAACCTGGAAGAGTCGGAGCTGCCGACACACTGGTACAACATCACGGCGGACCTGCCGACACCGCCACCTCCACCATTGCACCCGGCGACGCATGAGTTGATCGGCCCGGACGCCCTGGCGCCGCTGTTCCCGATGGAACTGATCAAGCAGGAAGTGGCAACGGAGCGGTACATCGAGATCCCGGAGCCGGTGCGGGAGATCCTGAAGATCTGGCGGCCGGCGCCGCTCATCCGGGCGACGTTCCTGGAGAAGGCGCTCGATACCCCGGCGCACATCTATTACAAGTACGAAGGGGTTTCGCCGAGCGGCTCGCACAAGCCGAACACGGCTGTGGCACAGGCCTACTACAACAAGCAGGAAGGCGTAAAGCGGATCGCCACGGAGACGGGCGCTGGCCAGTGGGGGTCGTCGCTGGCCTTCGCCTGCAAGCTGTTTGATATCGAATGCAAGGTGTACATGGTGAAGGTTTCGTACAACCAGAAGCCGTACCGGCGTTCGATGATGCGCGTCTGGGGCGGTTCAGTGGTGGCGAGCCCGAGCGAGGAAACGAACGCGGGGCGCGGCGTGCTGGCCGAAGACCCGAACAGCCAGGGGTCGCTGGGTATCGCAATCAGCGAAGCGGTGGAAGATGCCGCGATGCGCGAGGACACGCGCTACTCGCTCGGCAGCGTGCTGAACCATGTGCTGCTGCACCAGACGATCATCGGCCAGGAAGCGATGAAGCAGATGGAGATGGCCGGGGAGTACCCGGACGTGGTCATCGGCTGTGCGGGCGGTGGATCGAACGCGGCCGGCCTGCTCTTCCCGTTCATGAAGGACCGGCTGGAAGGCAGGAAGAACACCCGCTTCCTCGCGGTTGAGCCGGCCTCGTGCCCGAGCCTGACGAAGGGGGAGTACCGCTACGACTTCGGCGATGTGGCCGGGCTGACGCCGCTGATGAAGATGTACACGCTGGGCCACACGTTCATGCCGCCCGGGATCCATGCGGGCGGTCTGCGCTACCACGCCATGGCGCCGCTGCTCTGCCACCTGTATGACGGCGGCTACATCGAGGCGAAGGCGTACGCACAGAACGGGTGTTTCGAGGCAGCAACCCTCTTCGCCCAGACCGAGGGGATCATCCCGGCGCCGGAGAGCTCGCACGCGATCCGCGGGGCCATCGACGAAGCGCTCGCCGCGAAGGAAGAAGGCAAGTCGCGGGTGATCCTGTTCAACCTGAGCGGCCACGGGCTGCTCGACCTGCAGGCCTACGATGACTACCTCGCCGGGAACCTGGTGGACGACCACTACCCGGTGGAGAAGGTCGCTGAGGCGATGAAGCACCTGCCGGTCATCTAGGGCGGTGCGACAACGGGGGATGAGCGGTCCCCCTCCAGCGGAAGAGGCGAGTGATGGGTACGACTGAGGCAGGCGCGACGCTCGAACAGCGGCTGCAGGCCGTGACCGGGCGCAAGGGGCTCCTCGGGCACCCGTTCTTCAGGGACTGGGTGGCGGGTACGCTTCCGTTTGCGAAGGTGCGGGAGTTCGCGCGGCAGTACTACGCGTTCGAAGCGGCGTTCCCGCGCTACCTGAGCACGATCCATGCGCGCACGGAGTCGCCCACCATCCGCCGGCTCCTGTTGGAGAACCTCTGGGATGAGGAACACGGCGAGCGCAATCACCCGGTGCTCTGGCTGGAGTTCGCCGAAGCGCTGGGGTTGAGCCGCGAGGAAGTCCAGCAGGCGGCGCTCCGGCCGGAAACACGGGCTCTCGTCGAGCATTACTGGACGGCGGCCCGGGAGGCGCCGATCGCGGAAGCCCTCGGCACGCTCTTCGCGTTCGAAGGGCAGGTGCCGGCGATCTCCTGGCAGACAATCAAGGGGCTGACGGAGCGTTACGGCTTCGAGCCCCGGCAGTTCGAATTCTTCTCCGTCCACCTGGTAGCCGACATTGCGCATGCCGGGGCTGAGATGGAGGCGATCAACGAAGCGTGCACCGATGAGGATGCGGTGGTGGCGGCCGTCGAGGCGGCCTGCGACCGGCTCCTGAACTTCCTCGGTGGGTGCTACGCGGAGGCGGAAGGGTAATGGCAGACGGAGAACAGACGATCGAAGCGTGGAACACGGCCATCCGGCTGGCGGCAGCCATCGGCCGGCTGAAGATCGGTTCGAACCTGAAGGCGGCGGCGGACGCGCAGGCAAAAGCGTTCGAGCTTGCGGGCATCGCCTGCGGGCTGATCGCCGAGGCGGCAACCCGGGAAGGGCCGGCACAGGGCGGGCTGCTGCGCGATGCGCGCGGGGCACTGGCGCAGTGCCGGTCGTGGATCCACGTCCTCGCCGCAGTGACGAATGAGCAGGAATCGGTGTTCGGGAACGAGCTGGACCTGGTGGAGCAGGCCTCTCGGCAGGTGCACGCCTATGCGCGCTCGCTGGAGCGCGGCGGACCGGCCCCGGGAGGACCACGCCCGCCTCTGCGGCCCGGTGGCGCCGGCCCACGCCCCGCGAGCGGCCCGCGTGGCGGTGGTGGCCCGCGATGACCGGGCGGAAGCGCATCCTCACGGGAATCAGGCCGACCGGCGCATTGCACCTGGGGCACTACGCGGGCGCGCTCGAGAACTGGGTCCGTCTGCAACACGAGTACGAGACCTACTTCCTGATCGCGGATTACCAGGTCTCGGACTATGCCGATGACATCCAGCGGGTGCGGGATGCCGTGTGGGACGTCGCGCTGGACTGGCTGGCGGTCGGGCTGGACCCGGAGGGTAGCTCGTTCGTCATCGAGAGCCTGGTGCCGGAGCATGCGGAGCTGGCTACGCTGCTCGGATGGTTCCTGCCCGTTTCGATGCTGGAACGGAACCCCACGCTGAAGGCGGAGATGGCGGCGCTGGAGGAGCCCGAGGACGGCTCACAGGAACGCAAGTCGGTGCCGGTAGCGTTCTACACGTACCCGGTGATGCAGGTGGCGAACATCCTGATGCCGCGGGCGCACCTGGTGCCGGTGGGTGAGGACCAGCTGCCGCACATCGAGCTCACGCGGGAGACGGCGCGGCGCTTCAACCGGCGGTTCAAGGAAGTGTTCCCTGAGCCCGAGGCGCTCGTCGGACGGGTGCCGCGGCTGGTGGGGACCGACGGCAACGCCAAGATGAGCAAGTCGCGCGGGAACACCATCGACCTGAAGGACTCGGCCGAGGCGGTCGCGAAGAAGGTCAAGAGCATGTATGGCGGCCCCCCGCGCGGCGCGACTGAGCCGGGGAAGGTGGAGGAGAACCCGATCTTCCTGTACCTGGACGCCTTCGACCGCGACCGCACGCTGGTCGCGCAGATGAAAGCCGACTACGAAGCCACCGGGATCCCGAACAAGGTGCTCAAGGACCGCCTGACGGTCGTGCTCAACGAGCTGCTGGACCCCTTCCGGGAGCGGCGGGCGCACTACGAGGCGCATATGTCGCTAGTGCGTGAAGCGCTGGAGCAGGGGACAAAGCGCGGCCGGGCCATCGCCATCGAGACCATGGAGATGGTGCGCGATGCACTCGACCTGAACTACCTGGGGAAGTACTGATGCTGCACCCCACGCTCGACGAGGCAAAGGAACTGGCGAAGCGAGGGATCGGGAACCTCGTCCCGGTCTACCGCGAGGTGACGGCCGACCTGGAGACGCCGGTCTCGGCGTTCCTGAAGGTGCGGACGGGGAAGTACTCGTTCCTGCTCGAATCGGTGGAGGGCGGCGAGCGGATGGCGCGCTACTCGTTCATTGGCACGCAGCCGTACCGGGTGCTTCGTACCGGCCCGGGAGAGGAGTGGGAGGGCGACCCGCTGGTCCCGCTCCAGCAGGAGGTCAGCCGGTTCCGGGAGATCCCGGTCGACGGGGTCCCGGCATTCACCGGTGGCGCTATCGGTTATGTCAGCTATGATGCCGTGCGGCACTTCGAGCCGCGCGTGAAGCCGCCAGCGGCCGACGAGCTGGGGATCCCCGAGGCGGTGTTCCTGTTCTGCGATTCGATGGTGGTGTTCGACCACATCCGCCACACGATCAAGGTGATCGCGCACTGCCGGCTCGATGGAGACATCGATGCATCGTACCGGCAGGCGGCGTTCCGAATCGACGAGATTGTCGAGAAACTGAACAACCCGACGGTACAGCTCCCCCCCGAAGAAGTCGGCGCGGT
>CAZRUZ010000169.1:0-5524 GCA_964603275.1 uncultured Anaerolineaceae bacterium
GCGGTCACGGTTGCCCGGAAACGTCCCGGGCGGCCGGTATTGCGGGCGGATTGTATCAGGATGTTTCGCGCTGTGCGAACGAGCGGGGGAGGGTTGCCCTGCGATGCCGCCGCCAATTGCGGTGGGCTCGCGTCCAGTCCCCCGGCTATTCCGCTTTCGTTGCCCCCACGATGATGTCCTGCACTACCGCCGGGTCCGCCAGCGTCGTCACGTCGCCGACGTTCTCCGGTTCGCCCTCGGCGATCTTGCGCAGGATGCGGCGCATGATCTTGCCCGAGCGGGTCTTCGGCAGCCCTTCGACAAACTGGATCCTGTCCGGCGTGGCGATGGCGCTGATGTCCCGGCGGACGGCGTCGCGAAGTTCCTTCGCGAGTTCGGGCGAGCCCGTGTAACCGGCCTTGAGGTGGACGTAGGCGTAGACCGCGGTGCCCTTCACGTCGTGCGGATAGCCGACGACGGCGGCCTCGGCGCAGGCGGGGTGGCCGACGAGCGCGCCCTCGATCTCGGCGGTGCCCAGCCGGTGGCCGGCAACGTTCAGCACGTCATCGACGCGGCCGGTGATCCAGTAGTAGCCATCCTGGTCGCGGAGGCAGCCATCGCCGGTGAAGTACTTGCCGGGGTAGGTTGAGAGGTAGGTCTGGATGAAGCGCTCGTGGTCGCCGTAGACGGTGCGCATCATGCCGGGCCAGGACGCCTTCATGCAGAGCCGTCCGGTGACATTGTTCCCGGTGAGCTCTTCGCCCACCTCGTCGACCACGCAGGGCTGGACGCCGAAGAACGGCAGCGAGCCGGACCCGGGCTTCATGACCGTCGCGCCCGCGAAGCCGGTGATCATGTGACCGCCGGTCTCGGTTTGCCAGTAAGTATCGACGACGGAACAGCGGCCTTCGCCGACGACGTTGTAGTACCAGCGCCAGGCCTCGGGGTTGATCGGCTCGCCGACGGAGCCGAGGACCCGCAGGGACTTCCGGCTGTAGCGCTTCACGTGCGTGTCCCCTTCGCGGGCGATGGCGCGGATGGCGGTTGGCGCCGTGTAGAGGATGGAGATGCCGAGGCGGTCGACCATGTCCCAGTAGCGCCCGGCATCGGGGTATGACGGCACGGATTCGAACATGACCGAGGTGGCCGCGTTGGCGAGGGGGCCATAGACGATGTAACTGTGGCCGGTTACCCAGCCGACGTCCGCGGCGCAGCAGTAGATGTCATCGGGGCGAAGATCAAAGACATAACGGTGACTGAGTGCGGTGTGGAGCAGGTAGCCGGCCTGGGTGTGGAGGACGCCCTTCGGCTTCCCGGTCGAGCCGGAGGTATAGAGGATGAAGAGCGGGTCTTCGCTTTCCATCACCTCGGGCTCGGCCTCGGCGGGTTCGCTGGCCAGGGCATCGTGCCACCACTCGTCGCGGCCGGGGTGGATGCTCACCGGGTTGCCCGTGTGGCGGAAGACGATGGTGAACTCTATCGAGTGGCCGGGTTCCTTGAGCGCCTCGTCCACGTTGGCTTTGAGCGGGACCAGGCGGCCGCCGCGGCGGCCTTCGTCCTGGGTGATGATCGCCTTGCAGGTCGAATCGTCGATGCGGTCGCGGATTGAGCGCGGGCTGAAGCCGCCGAAGATGACCGAGTGGATGGCCCCGATGCGGGCGCAGGCGAGCATGGCGGCTGCCAGCTCGGGGACCATGCCCATGTAGATCGCGACGCGGTCGCCCTTTTTCACGCCGCGTTTGCGGAGGGCGTTGGCGAGCCGGCAGACGTCGGCGTGGAGCTCGCGGTAGGTGAGGCTGCGGTTCGTGCCGGGTTCGTCACCCTCCATGATGAGGGCCGCCCGGTCACCGTGGGTGGCGAGGTGGCGGTCGAGGCAGTTGACGGAGACGTTGAGCTTTCCGCCATCGAACCAGCGGATGGCGCCGCTGGGCAGGTCTTCCTGGCAGACGGTGTGGAACGGGGCGATCCACTCGATGTGGGTGTTGGCCATTTCGCTCCAGAAGGCGTCGCGGTCCTCGATGCTGCGGCGGTAGAGGGCCTCGTATTCGGCCATGCTGGAGATGAGCGCGCCTTCGCTCACGCGCGCGGGGGGCGCGTACTTCTCATCGACGGGGAGTCCGACTTCGGCCATCGCAATGCCTCCGGGGAAGCCGCCCGCGGGCGGCGTGTGGTGATCTCTGGTGGGGCATTCTACCGGCTGGTGCGCGATCCCTCAGCGCGGGCGCCAGCCGGTGAAGATCTCGCTTTGGCCTTCAGGGACTTCGCTGTGGACCAGCGGGACGGCGCCGGGTTCGAAACCAGCATCAGCAATGGCCCGGAGCCAGGTGGCGCGGGGGAGCGCGCCATTGAGGTGACGGTCGTACACCACGCGCGGCTCGTGGCCGTCTTCGTGGAGTACGTAGACGTAGTCCACAGGAAACGCGTGCGTGCCGGGCGAACCCGGGTACGTCCACTCGAGATAGCGGAGTGCCCGGCCGTCGCCGTCGTGACCGCCGTGGTCAGTTTCGTAGACCAGGTTTTCGGCGGTGTGGTCCGGGCAGAAGACCGCCACGCCGCCGGGCAGGCAGTGCTCGAAGGCGGTGGCGGCGAGCTGCCGGACGTCCTCCTCGGACGTGAGGTAAGAGGCGGCGTCGTGGACGAAAACCGCCTCGAACTGGCGGGCGAGCCGGAGCGAGCGCATGTCCCCCTGGATGTGCGGAAGTCCCGGGTTGATGGTCCGGCTCAGCGCGAGCATCTCGGCCGAGCGGTCGCTGAGGACCACGTCGGCGATGCGCGCTTTGTAGTGCATGGCGTTATTTCCGCCCCCGGAGCCAAGTTCGAGCAGGCTCGCCGGGACATGGCCGAGGACGTTCTGCATCACCTGCAGGTAGTAGGCGGCTTCTTCCGCGTAGTCCGCCGGCGCGGTGATGAGGTGGAACCACTCCGCCAGCTCGTGGTACATCCGCGGGCGTTCGGTCATGGCACGCTCGCGTCGTAGGCGTCGGCGATGTGCCCCGTCGCAAGCAACGCCTGGTACTCCTCCTCCGGGACCTTGAGCAGTTCGCGGTACACGTACTCGTTGTGTTCGCCGAACATGATGGGCGGCTGGAAATACTCAACCGGCGTTTCCGGGAACTGCCAGATCGGCCCAACGTACTCGTACGTGCCCGAGGCCTTCTGCGTTTGCGTGCGGAAGAAGCCGCGGGCGCGTAGGTGCGGGTCATCGAACATGCGCGATGCTTCGAGGACCGGGGCGGCGGCGATGCCCGCGGCCTGGAGCCGGTGCATCAGTTCGTAGTCATCCTGCGTCGCGGTGTATTCCGCGATGCGGGCGTCGATCTCGTCGTGGTGTTCAAGCCGGCCGGTGCCGGTGGCGTAACGCGGGTCGTGGGCCCACTCCGGGCCGCCGATCGCCGCGGCGAAAGCTCGCCACTGCTCGTCGGTCTCGATGGTGAGCGCGATCCAACGGTCTTCCATGGTGGCGGCCGTGCCCGGCGATTTCGCGGGGTAGACGCCCTGGAGCGCCAGGCCGTGGACATCGCGGTTGCCCATCGCGCCCTGGATGTTGCCGTTCAGGCTGTAGTCCATGACCGCCTGGGTGAACATGGCCGCGGCGTTTTCGGCCTGGGCGATCTCGATGAGCTGGCCTTCCCCGGTGCGGTCGCGGTGCCAGATGGCGGCCATCGCGGCGAAGGCGCCCTGGGCGCCCGCGAGGTAGTCGCCGGAGTAGATGGCGGTGTTCGAGGAAGGGTCGGCATCGGCGTAGCCGCGCAGGAGGCTGTGGCCCATCACGGCTTCGAGGTGCACCCCGAGGGCACGCGCGTTCGCGTAAGGTCCGGTGCTCCCGTAGGCGGGTACGCGCATGAAGATGATTGAGGGGTTCGCCTCGCGCAGCCAGTCGTAGGTGATGCCCAGCTTCTCGAGGGTGCCGGTGGCGTTGTTCTCGTAGACGATGTCGGATTGGGCGACGAGGCGGCGGAGCACGTCGAGGCCCTCCGGACGGCGCAGGTCCACGGTGAAGCTCTTCTTGTTCCGGTAGAGGCTTACGAAGGTCGGGTTGTAGTCCCAGGGACGGTCACCCACCTTGCCGCCGGGCAGTCCCCCGGACCAGGCGATGGCCGTGTCAGCGAGGATCTGCGGTGGGCGGGCCATCGCGCCACGGGTCATGGGCTGGAAGACGAAGGGGTTTTCGGGCTTGATGATCTCGGCGCCGAGGTCGGCCAGGAGCATGGTGCCGAACGGCCCGGCCCAGACGACACAGAGGTCGATGACGCGGATGCCTTCGAGCGGTTTGGGGTTCATGCCGTCCCTCCTGAGGCAGCGGTGATGGCCGCGTGATCGAGGCCGGCTGCGCTGAGCACCTCGCGCGTGTGCTGGCCGAGGAGCGGTGCGGCGCGGCGGAGCTCCCAGCCGCCGCGAGCCATGGTGAGCGGCCGGCCAGGGATGGTGACCTCGCCCATGACCGGATGGCTGGCGGATGACCAGAAGCCCCGGTCGCGGAAGTGCGAATCCGTGAAGAGGTCTTCCATGGTGAACATTGGCCCGCAGAGGACGCGGGCACGGCGCGCCTCGGTCCAGATCTCGCGCTTGGTCCGTTCGACACACCAGCCGAGGAAGTAGGCGTTCCACTCCTCGATGACGGCCGGGTTGAGCCGTTGCATCGGGTCCATGAAGCGCGGGTCGTTGAGCCAATCGGCGTGGTCGAGCATGTCGGCCACACGGTCCGGGTAGAGCCCAGCGTTGGTGAAATCCACGTAGCCATCGGCGCAGGGATAGATGCCGCCGGGCATCCCGCTGCCGCGGTTGGCGATGCGCACCGTCTTCCTCCCGCTGAACTGGAAGGCGATGGCGGTGGCATGGCGGCGGTCGACGCCGCCGAAGTGGGTTTCGGCGAGGGAGACATCGACGTGCTGGCCGATGCCATGGCGCTTCGAGGAGAAGATGGCGCCCATGATGGCGACCGCGGCCGCCGCCCCGGATTCGAAGAGGGCGGCAGTGCCGGCCATCTTTACGGGTTCGCGTTCGGTTTCGCCCATGGAGTACATCTCGCCGCCAAAGCCGTAGAGCACCAGGTCGCTCAGCCGGTAGTCGCGGTAGGGGCCGCTCTGCCCGAAATTCGAAATCGAGACGAGCGGCAGGGCGGGGTTCACCGCCCGGAAGAAGCCGTAGCCGATGCCGAGACTGTCGAGCGTTCCGGGGGCGAAACTTTCCACCACGATATCGGCCTGGCGGGCGAGGGCGCCGAGGGCATCGCGCCCGGCGGCGGCCTTCAGGTCGAGGACCACCGAGCGCTTGTTGCAGTTAAGAGAGAAGAACGTGCCGCTCTTCTCCGGGTGAGCGACGCCGCCCTGGAACGGGCCGAGGCTCCGGGCGATGTCTCCGGTGGGTCGTTCGACCTTGATGACGTCGGCGCCGAAGTCGGCCATCAGGCGGGTGGCATACGGCCCCGCGATGTGGTGGGTGAGGTCAAGGACGGTGAGGTTGTCGAGTGCCTGCAACGCTTCCTCCGGGGTTCGCGCCGGGCGATCCGGCTGCGTGGCGGGAACTCTAGCAGAGCGGCAGGCGC
>CAZRUZ010000170.1:0-5415 GCA_964603275.1 uncultured Anaerolineaceae bacterium
GCCACCGGCGTACGCCCGAGGTCCTGGTCGATCGACGCGACCACCCGCAGGTCGACGCAGATGACGAGCACTACCGGGGCCTTCCGGTACGGCTCGGTCAGCCCTGGCGGCACGGGCGTCGCCGCGATCATCTCGGCGGTTGCCTTCGTCGGCACTACCGTGTTCCACGGGTTCTCGCCCAGCGCGAGTTGCGCGGCGTATCGCCTCGCTGCCGGCTTTGCCGCTTCCGCGATCGCGTCCTTCGTCGCCTGCTCCCGCACCACGATCACGTGCCAGCCCTGCCTGTTCCCGCCGCTCGGGGCAAAGCGCGCGTGCGAGAAGATCCGCGCAAGCGCCTCATCCGGCACCGGGTCGCCGGTGAACTCGCGCGCGGCGAAGGTCGTGTCCATCACGTCGTACAGTTCCATCCGCGCATTGTGGGCGATTGCGCGCCGCCCGGCGAGCGGCTGAAGCGGGAAGCGGACGTGTATAGTTGATTGCCAACTATACGACGCTGCAGTAGCCTGCGTTGGATGACCGAACGGCCACTGCTTCCTGGCGAGTACACGGTCCTTGCGCTCCTCGCTCTGCGCCCGATGCACGGCTATGAGATGGCGGCGTTCGTCCAGTCGGAAGGCATCTCCGATATCTGGCCGATGGAGAACAGCACGCTCTACACCTACCTCCGCAACGTCGAGGGCTGGGGACTGGTCTCGTGGTCGGAAACCCGTGTGGGCAACAGGCCTCCGCGGAAGATCTACGAACTCACGGCCGACGGTCAGGAGTTCATCGGTACATGGCTGCGCCGCCCCGTGATGCGGATGCGCGAAGTCCGCGCCGAACTGCTGCTCAAACTGTTCTTCCTCGAACAGCTTGACCCGGTGGCCCGGTGTACCCTGCTGAACGACCAGATCGAAGCCTGCCATGCCTACCTTGGCCAGGTCCGTGCGCACGAGCCCGCCACAGCCTTCCGGAGGCTCGTGGCCCGTTCGAAGATGTCGGCCGCCGAAGGCACTCTCGACTGGCTGACCGCGTACGCAAGAGAGATTGCAGAGGAGTCCCGCTCAGGATGATCGGACAACCGCCCGCGGGCAGCTCCGTGATTGACTCGCCGCGAGCCGACCGGGCCGCGACCGCGACCGTCGCCGTGCTCGCCATCGCCTTTGCGCTCTTCTTCCTCCTGCCGCTTGTGGGGTTGATCGTCCGGGCAACCGAAGATGAATCGACCTGGTCGCTGCTGAAGGAGCCGGCCGTCCGCCAGGCGCTGACCCTCTCGCTCTGGACCTCAACGGTCACGGTGGCGCTGGCGGTTGCTCTCGGGACACCCGTCGCGTACCTGCTCGCCCGCGGCACATTCCCCGGCCGGGCCATCGTCGATGCCCTGATCGACCTGCCGATCGTGCTGCCGCCAACCGTCGCCGGGGTCGCCCTGCTCACTGCGTTCGGCCGCCGGGGGATCATCGGCGAGCCAATCGAAGACTGGACCGGTTACACCTTCGGATTCACCACCACCGCCGTGATCATGGCCCAGCTGCTGGTAGCCGCCCCCTTCTACGTGCGCGCCGCGAAGAGCGGCTTCGAGTCCCTCGACCCCCAGGTCGAGCGTGTCGCCTACACCCTCGGCGCCTCCCGCCTCCGTACGTTCCTCCGGATCACCGTCCCCCAGGCCTGGCCCGCGCTCCTTGCCGGGCTGGTGCTCTGCTGGGCCCGCTCGATGGGTGAGCTCGGCGCCACCCTCATCTTCGCGGGGAACTTCGAGGGCAAGACGCAGACCATGCCCCTTGCCATCATCAGCGCCTTCGAAGGCTCGTCCCTCGGCCTCCAGGGCGCCATCGTCCTCTCGATGATCCTGCTTGGCGTCGCCTTCCTGGTGTTGCTGGTCTTTGGCCTTCTGAGCCGCTGGGCCACCCGTTGAGCGCCACCCTCGAATTCGCTGCTCGCTCCGCGCTGGGCCCGTTCAGCTATGAGGCGGACTTCAGCGCCTCCGCCAACGAGATCATCGTGCTCTACGGGCACTCGGGTGCCGGCAAGAGCCTCACCCTCCAGTACATCGCCGGGCTGCTCCGGCCGGAGAGCGGCCGCGTCGTCCTCCGTGGCGAACCCGCGTTCGATTCCAGCGCCCGTATCAACCTCCCTCCGCAACGGCGGCGCGTGGGCTACGTCGTCCAGGAACTGGCTCTCTTCGAACACCTCAGCGTTGCCGCGAACATCGCCTTCGGTATCCCGGGCGGCCGCGACCGCGATGCCCGCGTGCGCGAGCTCACCGCCCTCCTCGATATCCAGGGGCTCGAGGACCGCCGCCCCCGGACGCTCTCCGGCGGCCAGCGCCAGCGGGTCGCCCTTGCCCGGGCCCTCGCCCGCGAAGCGCCCCTCCTCCTCCTCGATGAGCCCTTCAGCGCCCTCGATGATTCGCTCCGCAACGCCATGCGCCGCGAGCTTCTCCGCCTCCGCAATGAGCTCGGCCTCACCATCCTCTTCGTGACCCACGACCTGCGCGAAGCCCACTTCCTCGCCGACCGCATCGCCGTATTCGACGGTGGCCGAATCCTCCAGCTCGCCGAGCGCAGCGAGGTTTTTCGCCGTCCCGCATCGCGCCGGGTTGCTGAGCTGACCGGCGTTGCCAACATCTGGGACGGGGCGGTCACCAGCGTCGATGGCCCGACCGTCACGGTCGACGTTGCGGGTGCGCCGCTCCGCGCCACGGTCGAGCGGCTGCACTTCGCACCCGGCGACCGAGTCCACGTCACCGTCCGCGCCGAGCGGGTCAACCTGCGGCGCGACATGCAGGCCTCGTCCGGGCCGATGAACCTGCTTCCCGCGACCATCGTTGAGGAGTTCGCCTACGGGGCGACGCACGTCCTCTATCTCCAGCCCGAAGGCGCGGGCCCGCGTATTGAAGTCGAGATCGCGTCCCGCCCCTACGGCGTCCTCGACATCCCGGCCCGCAAGCTCTTCAACGTCGAGATCGCCCCGGAGGACCTGCATGTGGTCCCCGCGGACAGCGCCCAGTACTAGCGTGAGAGTGACTCGACCCCGGTCTTTCCGCTCGCCGCCACGGGGAAAAGCACCGTGAATGTTGTGCCCTGGTCCTCTTCCGTCTCGACCATGATCGCGCCCCGGTGAGCGTTGACAATCCCGATGACGGCCGCCAACCCCAGCCCGCGCCCCGCGCCCTTGGTCGAGTAGAACGGCTCGAAGATCCGGCTCAGCCGCTCGGGCGGGATCCCCGGACCATCATCCTCGACACTGATAAACACATAGTGCCCCGGGTTCACGATCGTCCCGCTGCGGACGAGAGCAAGCTCTTCGGGCCCGAAGTGGCGGGCGCCGCTGCACACCTGCATGCGCCCGGCACTGTCCGCCAGTGCGTCGTAAGCGTTCGTTACCAGGTTCATCACCACCTGGCGCAACTGCACATCGTCCCCTTCGATGTACACCGGGTCGCTGCCCGCATCCACCTCGACCACCACGAAGTTCGCGGAGACCCGCCGGACCAGTTTCACGGTGTCCCGGACCAGCTCGGCCACCTCCACATTGCGAACCATCAACTGGCCGCTCCCCGCATAGGCGAGCAGTTGCCTCGTCAGGTCCGCCGCCCGGAAGGTTGCCGTCTCGATCTCGCTGATCGACTCCATTGCCGCGCTCTTCGGCGCAACGTCCAGCTTGGCGATCGCCGCGTTGCCCGCCACCGCCAGCAGGATGTTGTTGAAATCGTGGGCGATGCCGCCCGCCAGAAGCCCGAGGCTCTCCAGCCGCTGAGCTTCCTGCATGCGGCGCTCAAACGTCCGCTCACGCTCGTCCTGCGCGCGTGCATCGGTCACGTCCCGTCCGCTCACCTGCCAGAGACCCGTCCCCTTCACCCGCACAAACACCAGGTCGGCGCGGCGGCGTCCGGCGCCGGCCAGGGCCACCTCAATCCGCGACTGGGCCGTCGCCTCACCTTCCGGTGAAGCCAGGATGGCGTGGATGGCTTCCCGGTCCCTGCGCGAGACCAGCGTCTCAAACGCCTCTCCCTTCAGCGAAAGCGGGCTTCCCGCCCGGGCCAGTGCGATGCCCGCGGGGTTCGCGAACTCAATCACCCCGTCTCTCACCAGGAAGATCGCCTCCGGCGTCGAACTCACCAGCGTCTCGTACCGCCCCGATGACTGCTCGAGCGAGTCCAGCATCAAGTTGATGTCGGCGGCCAGCTTCCCTACCTCGTCGCCGCCCTCCTTCTGGACCCGCTGGGCGATCTCGCCGGTCTCGGCGATGTGGGCGAGCCCCTGCCCGAGCCGCCGCAGCCGGCGGATCACTTTCCGCTCAGCGATGCCGAAGATCAGCAGTCCGAACACCAGCGCTCCCGCGATCGAAACGCCGAGCATCCACAGGCTCGCGCTGCGGCCCTCGCGCGCAATGTCCCGGTCCGAGGTCACCTCCAGCCCGAGCACACCGCGTTCGTTTTCCGTCGTGATCAGCCCTGTTGCGACCAGCTGGTTGTCCTCGGTCTCGGCCGTCCAGAAGTCCCTGCCCGCGGGTTCAACCAGCCCCGTCACCGTGAGGTCCAGCACCGTCCGGTCCGAGAGCACCGCGATCGTTTCCTCATCGAGGTACCGCCCCATGAGCAGGTACCCCCGCACCGGTCCGCGGTCGTCGCTCTGCAGCACCGGCCGGAGCGCGAACAGGAGCGGCCCGTCAGGCAACACCAGCATTCCCGATCGCTCGTAATCCTCCGCCTCGCCCGGGGGCAGGCGTGCGGGGATTGCCAGCGCGGCCATCAGATCCGGCCCCAACGGCCGCGGCGTGCCGCTGTTCCGGTCGATCGACCGGCTCGTCACCATCCGGCCATCGAGGCCGATCAGCACCAGGTAGTCCAGGTTTAGCCCTTCGAGGGTCTCGAACTGCAGGTTCTCGTCTTCGTAGGCCCGGTTCCGGTCCCACATGTATTGATATGTCGC
Organism: uncultured Anaerolineaceae bacterium; assembly: GCA_964603275.1. GTDB lineage: Bacteria > Chloroflexota > Dehalococcoidia > Tepidiformales > Tepidiformaceae > Amarobacter. The sequence continues at coordinate 4,914 of CAZRUZ010000170.1, forward strand.
GTCCCACGATGCCCAGTCCGCGACTGTAACGTCGATCTGCTCGACCTCCGCCTCGACGGCGTTCAGCGCCCGGTCCACATCGCGCCGGGCATACTCCTGCTCGAGTTCAGAGAACGAGGCCCCGAGGACAACCGACGAGAGGATGTACACCCCTGCCGACGTCGCCAGCGTGGCCACAGCCAGTATTAACGCCGCACGCCGCCGAAGCGTCATCCCCATCGACTCACAGACCCGGTAGTGAAGTCGCTCAGGCGGAATTGTCGACAGGGTCGCCATTCCGACATATGCGGGAATACCCTAGGTTGCTCGTTTCCGAGCGATCTTCGTCAGAACACTCCGGCCGCGCGCAGGCGTTCGATCTCCCCGGCCCCGTACCCCAGTTCTCCAAGCACTTCCACGGTGTGTTCACCCACCTCCGGCGCTCGTACAGGCCCCACCTTCTCCAGCCCATCGACATTGATCGGGTGCGTCACGATGAGCGGCGCAGGCACGCTCGGGTCGA
>CAZRUZ010000171.1:0-5372 GCA_964603275.1 uncultured Anaerolineaceae bacterium
AAACGGGGCTGGTAATGGCCACGGTGCCGAGCATGATGCTGCTGCTTTCGCCGGTAAGCGGGCGGGTTTCGGACCGCTACGGTTTCCGGCACCAGACCACCCTGGGGATCGCGCTCGTCTCGATTGGACTGGTGTTGATGGCGACGATCGACGGGGGCACGCCGATACCGCTGCTCGTGGCACGGCTGGCCTTGATCGGGATCGGCACATCGATATTTATGTCGCCCAACAGCTCGGGGATCATGGGGAGCGTGCCGCGTGAGCGGCTGGGGACCGCCTCGGCGGCGGTGGGCACGGCCCGCAACATCGGCAACGCGACGGGGCTGGCGATGGCGAGCGCCATCCTGGTTGGTGTGGCGACCGCCTCGGCCGGGTTCAGCGCCGAGCGGCTGGCGGACCTGCCGGATGGCGCCCTGGTCGATGGCATCCGGACTGCATTCGTGGCGGCAGGGACTGCCCCCGGGGGCGACGCGTAGGCCATCAGCATGGGGCTGGTTGGCGCGCGATGCGCCCAACTAACCGGGTCTGAGGCTGGCGGCGGCACGGGCGTGTGCCGATTCTCAGGGTGTGATGGGTGCTGGTCCGGCCGTGGAACTGCGGGGGGCAGGGCGGGTGTTCGGCGAGCGGGTGGCGCTCCGGCCGCTGGACCTCGCGATCGAGCGGGGCGAAATCTTCGGGTTGCTGGGCCCGAACGGTTCGGGCAAGACGACGACACTGCGGATCCTGGCGACGCTGATCGCCCCCACACAGGGCGCGGCCTCAGTGCTTTCCCACGATGTGACAGCCGAGGCGATGGCGGTCCGGCGGCAGATCGGCGTGATGCCGGAGAAGCCGAGCCTGTACGAGCGGCTATCGATTGAGGATAACCTGCGCTTCTGGGCCGAGGCGCATGAGCTGCCGGACCCGGCTGCCGCCTGCGCGCAGGCGCTCGAATTCGTCGGGCTCTCCAATCGGCGGCAGGAGCGCGTGGGGCAGCTATCGAAGGGGCTGAAGCAGCGGGTGGCCCTGGCCCGGGCGATCGTGCACCGGCCGCCGCTGCTGCTGTTGGATGAACCATCATCGGGGCTCGACCCATCGGCGGCGGTCGCGATGGAGGGGATGATCCGCGAGCTGGTGCGCGATGGCGCCACGGTCATGATGAACACGCACCGGCTGGCCGAAGCGGAACGGCTCTGCGACCGCGTGGCGATCCTGCGGGAGGGCGAGTTGCTGGAAGTGGGGACTCCACGCCAGTTGCGCTCACGGTTGCTGGGGAACGTGGTGGAAGTGGAGATGCGGGGGCTGGCCGATTCGCCGGTGCACCGCGCGGTGGAATCCCTTCCGGGGGTGGGCGAGGTGAAGTGGAGCGCGGGCGGGGTATCCTGCCGGCTGCTGGACGCCGACCGGGACACGCCGGAGCTGGTGGCGCGGCTCGTGCACGCGGGCGCCAGGGTGGTTTCGGTGAAGCAGGCGGGTGACCTGGAACGGGTGTACCTGGAACTAATGAGCCGGGGCGCCAGCACGGAATTGGAGGACGCGGCATGAGCGTGCTGACCGTGACACCGCCGGTCCGCGCCCTGGTGCGCAAGGAATGGCGGGAGTTCCGCCACCACCGGATGATCCTGATGACCGCGACCATGCTGCCGATGGCATTCCTGGTGCTGCCCATCCTGAACCTGGTGTTCTACAGCGAGGCGCGCGCACCGGGTGGGGTGAACCTGGCCGTCGGGCAGGCGATGTTCTGCTTCTTCCTGATGCCCGTGATCGTCCCGGCGACCATGGCGGCCTATGCGGTCGTGGGCGAACGCGACCAGGGGACACTCGAACCACTGCTGACCCTGCCAATGAGCAACCGGCAGTTCCTGGCCGGGAAGGCGCTGGCGATCCTCGGGCCAGCGCTCGCGATGTCGCTGGGGATCTACGCGGCCTACATGGCGGTGGTAGCGGTGGGCGTGCACAGCGAAGTGCGCGATTCGGCGCTCGACTGGACGTGGGCGATGGGGATGGTAACGGTGGCGCCGCTGCTGGCGCTCTTTTCGACGCTCATTGGCGTGACGTTCTCGGCGCGGGCGAAGGATGTGCGGGTGGCCGAGCACCTGAGCGGGCTGGTGCTGTTGCCATCGATGCTGCCGGTACTGCTGGTGGTGACGCGGACCATCCCGGCGACGCCGGTGACGTGGCTGGTCTTCGCCAGCGTGGTGGCGGTGATCGACCTGATGTTGTGGCGGGGCGCGCTGCGCGGATTCGACCGGGAGCGTGCGATCTCGACGGTCTGAGCGTAGCCAGAGCCGCCAGCCTGTGGAACACTCGGGCGGATGGCGGGCGAGCGAACACCCACGGCGCAACGGCGGCCTGCGGACGGCTTCAACTACGGGTTACGGGCCTCTGTCCCGCTGTGTATCGCGGTCGGGGCGTTCGGCGTTTCGTTCGGCGTGCTGGCCCGGTCGAACGGGTTCGGCGTGGTTGCGCCACTGGTGATGTCGGCGACCGCGTTCACGGGGGCATCGCAGTTCGCGGTGGTGGCCGTGCTGGGTGATGGTGGCGGGCTGGGGGCGGCAGTCACGGCGGCGATCTTGCTGGTGGCCCGGTACGTGCCGATCGGGATTTCGGTGGCGCCGGCGATCACCGGGCGCGTGCCATCGCGCATCCTCCAGAGCCAGCTGATCATCGATGAATCGTGGGCGGTGGCGAACCGGGGCGATGGCACCTTCGACCGTGGCGCGTTGCTGGGCGCGGGGCTGGCGATCTACATCTCGTGGGTGGTGGGGACCGCCCTGGGTGTCATCGGCGGCGATGCCCTTGGCGACCCGGAGAAGTTCGGGCTGGACGCGGCCTTCCCGGCGCTCTTCCTCGCGCTCCTGGCGCCGCAACTGCGGGGCCGGACGGCGGTGTTCGCGGCGGTAAGTGGCGCGCTCATCGCCCTGGCCCTCATCCCGCTGGCAAGGCCGGGCATCCCGATCATCGCAGCCTCGGCGGCGTGTCTCGCCGGCTGGCGGCGGCGATGAGCGACACCTGGCTGGCGGTGATCATCGTCGGTGCGGCGGCAATCGTCATGAAGGCGGCGGGCCCGGTCGTACTCGGGGGGCGCGAACTGCCGGGACGGGCCAGCCTGCTCGTGGCGGCGCTCGCGCCCGCGCTGCTCGCCGCACTGGTGGTCACGAACACGGTCGGCGCGGGCCAGTCGCTGGTGCTGGACGCGCGGGCCCTGGGGGTTGGCGCAGCCGCGCTCTGCGTTGCGGTTCGAGCGCCGTTGCTGGCCGCGGTCCTGGCGGCGGCCACGGTGACGGCGGTGGCGCGCGCACTGACGTAGGCACGGCCATTGCCCGTCCCTGTACAGGGCTATGGGCTACACTGGGAGAGTTATGCCCAAGCTAGGATTTATCGGCCGCATCCTCGGTGATTCGAACGAGCGTGAGCTGAAGCGGCTTTCCTCGATCGTCGAGGAAGTCAACGAATGCTCGGAGGAGTGTGCTGCCCTGCCCGATGAGGCGCTCTTCGCGAAAACCGCGGAGTTCAAAGAGCGGCTGGCCGAGGGTGAGGAGTTGGACGACATCCTGCCCGAGGCGTTCGCGGTAGCCCGTGAGACGGCCTTCCGGAAGGTGGGCGAGCGCCCCTACGACGTCCAGATGATCGGCGGGATTGTGCTGCACGAAGGGAAGATCGCCGAGATGCGGACCGGCGAAGGAAAGACCCTGACGGCGGTATCGCCGGTGTACTTGAACGCTCTGGCCGGGCGCGGCGTGCACGTGATCACGGTGAACGACTACCTGGCACGGCGCGACGCGGTCTGGTACGGCCCCGTCTACCAGTCGCTGGGGATGAGCGTCGGCGTGATCCAGAACAACGGCGTTTCGTACATGTACGAGCCGGGTTACGTGCCGGGCGAAGAAGGGAGCACTGGCGGGCTCGAGGACCTGCGCCCCTGTGCGCGCCGCGACGTGTACCGGGCCGACATCACGTACGGGACGAACAACGAGTTCGGGTTTGACTACCTGCGCGACAACATGGTGCGGGAGTGGGACGAGAAGGCGCAGCGGCCCCTGTACTTCGCGATCATCGACGAAGTCGACAACATCCTCATCGACGAGGCGCGGACGCCGCTCATCATCAGCGGGAACGCGGAAGAGGCGAGCGCCACGTACGTGAAGTTCGCGAAGGCGCTGAAGGGGCTGCAGGAAGAGGCCGACTACCAGGTCGACCACAAGGCCAAGCACATCGCCCTGACCGACGCCGGGATCACGAAGGTGGAGCGGGCGCTGGGGATCGAGAACCTGTTCGAAGGCGACCCGCGGCTGGCGCGTCACCTGGAGGCGGCGCTCGACGCGGAGTACCTGAAGCGCATCGACCGGGACTACGTGGTGAAGGACGGCGAGATCATCATCGTGGACGAGTTCACCGGGCGGTTGATGCCCGGGCGACGCTGGAGCCACGGCATCCACCAGGCGGTGGAAGCGAAGGAAGGGCTGCAGGTCCAGCGGGAATCGATCACCTACGCCACGATCACGTTCCAGAACCTCTTCCGGCTGTACGAGAAGCTGGCGGGCATGACCGGTACGGCGGAGACCGAGGCGGAGGAGTTCCACAAGATCTACTCGCTCGATGTGGTGGTGGTGCCCACCCACCGTCCGATGGTCCGGAAAGACCAGGCGGACGTGGTGTACATCAACGAGCGCGCGAAGTTCAATGCGGTGGTGGGCGAAATCGAGGAGATGAACCACTCCGGGCGGCCGGTGCTGGTGGGCACCACCTCGATTGAGAAGTCGGAGTACCTCTCGGCGTTGCTGACCCGCAAGGGCATCGCCCACGAAGTGCTGAATGCCAAGCAGCACGAGCGGGAAGCGCACATTGTGAAGGACGCCGGCCAGAAAGGCGCGGTAACCATCGCGACGAACATGGCCGGCCGAGGTACGGACATCAAGCTCGGGCCGGGCGTGGCGGACGTCGGCGGCCTGCACGTCATCGGCACGGAGCGGCACGAATCGCGGCGCATCGATAACCAGCTGCGCGGCCGGTCCGGGCGCCAGGGCGACACCGGTTCGAGCCGGTTCTTCGTCTCGTTCGGCGACGACATCATGAAGCGGTTCTCGCCGGAGTGGGTGCCGGGGATGATGCAGAAGCTCGGGATGACCGAGGACATGCCACTGGAATCGCGGATGGTCACCCGCGCCATCGAGCAGGCGCAGACGAAAGTGGAAGGCCATAACTTCGACATCCGCAAGCGGCTGGTCGAGTTCGACGACGTGATCAACGAGCACCGCAAGCAGATCTACACGCAGCGCGACATGATCCTGCGGGGCGTGGACACGCGCGACAACGTGGTGGACGCGATGCTCCTCCCGGAAGTCGAACGGGTGCTGCAGAACGCGAACACGAGCGACGTGCTCTCACTGGAG
>CAZRUZ010000172.1:0-5145 GCA_964603275.1 uncultured Anaerolineaceae bacterium
AGGGAAAGACGAGCGCCGTTGCGCCGGTCAGCAGCGCGGGGAGTTCTTCATCGGGCACGTATCCCAGGAGTCGCACCCGGTCCTGCACGCCCAGGCGGGCAGCCTCCGCCTCGAGCGCCGCCGAAAGAGGACCCCGCCCTCCGGCCAGCGCGAGCGTCGCCTCGGGGTTGCTTTCCCGGAGCCGGGCCATCGCCCGCAGGGCATCTACCGTCCGCTTTCCGGGCTCCGCGGTGCCCAGGCACATCAGGTAAGGGCCGTTGAGCCCGTAACGCCCACGCACCGCCTCGACCGCTTCCGCCGGCGCCGGTGCGAGCCCCGCGCGCGGCGCCTCCGCGACCACGCGGATGCGCTCCGGCCGCATGTGCAGGTATCGGACCGCGTCGCTCGCGACCGCCCCCGAGGGCACGATCACGCGCTCGGCGTGGCGCGCCGTCCGCGCGATCGACCGGTAGTACTGGCGATGCGCAAACCCGTAGCGGCGTGGCAGCCGGAAGAAGGTCAGGTCGTGGATCGTGGCCACCCGCGGGACGTCCAGCCGCCGCGGAGTGTAGAAGTGCGTGCCGTGGTAGACCTCCGCCCCCGCGCGCCGGACCGCCTCGCCGAGCGAGCGGACCTCCCAAAGGAACCGCCGCGCTGCACCGCCCGCGGGCACCGGCCAGTGGCGCGTCCCCGCAATCGGCCGCGGCGAGGCGGCGATCACCTCCATGGCCGGGAGTGCCGCCAGCGCGCTCGCAAGCTGGAGCGTGTACACCCCCGCCCCGGCCGGCCGCTCCGGCAGCGATGATGCATTCAGGAAGACGCGGACGGCTGCTCCACCCATCCCGGCGATCCTAGAGAAGCCGCACCCTATAATCCTGTTCAATGAAAGGCGTCGTCCTCGCTGGCGGCGTTGGCAGCCGCCTCCGCCCGTTCACCTATTCGGGCGCCAAACAGCTCGTGCCGGTCGCCAACACCCCCGTCCTCCACTTCCCGATCCGCCAGCTCGTCGAGGCAGGCATCACCGAGATTGCCCTCGTGGTTGGTGATACCGAGCCGCAGATCCGCGCCGCGATGGGCGATGGCGGCGAGTTCGGCGCCGCCTTCACCTACGTCCGCCAGTCAGCCCCACTCGGGATCGCCCATGCTGCCGGTCTCTGCGCCGGGTTCGCCGGTGATGATGGCTTCGTCCTTTACCTCGGTGATAACGTCCTGGTCGGCGGCATCACGGCCTTCGTCGATGCCTTCCAAGCGTCCGGCTCCGCCGCCTCAGTCATCCTCAAGGAGGTCGAAGATCCCCGCGCGTTTGGTGTGGCGGTCGTCGACGGTGATCGCCTCGTGCGCGTCATCGAAAAGCCCGCGGATCCCCCGTCCAACCTCGCCGTGATCGGGGTGTACGCCTTCCAGCCCGCCGTGTTTGAGGTGATCTCTCATCAGCAACCGAGCGCCCGGGGCGAGCTCGAGATCGCCGACGCGATCAATGGGCTCCTCGATCGCGGGCTCCCCGTCGATACCGTTATCACCGCCGAAGCTTGGATCGACACCGGCAAGATGGAAGACATGCTCGCGGCCAACCGTACCGTGCTCGATACCCTGGCGCCGCACGTCGACCCGGAGGCGCGTATCTCCGGGAGCTCGCTCTCGGGAATGGTCCGGGCCGGCGCAGGCACAATGATCGAACGCTGCACGGTCATCGGGCCCGCCGTTCTCGGCGCCGGCGTCCACCTCGCAGACAGCACCATCGGGCCGTATGTCGCCATTGGTGATGGCTGCCAGGTTACGGCGAGCGCGCTGCGCAACAGCATCGTGATGGAGCAATCGGCCGTGACCGGCTCGCCCGGCATCTGCGATTCGATGATCGGCCGCTTCGCCGTGGTGACCGGGGCGCCTGCTGGCTCGCGCCTCACGCTCGGCGATCATTCGCGTTTTGAGGTGCAGCCGTGAAAGCATTGGTCACCGGCGGTTGCGGGTTCATCGGCAGTCACGTCGTCCGCGGTCTGCTCGCCGATGGCTGGCAGGTCACCAACCTCGACAAGCTCACCTATGCCTCGAACCCCCGCAACCTCGGCCCCGACGCTGCCCATCCGAACCTCACGATGGTGCAGGGCGACATCTGCGATGGCGCCGCCATCCGTGAGCTGGTCGATGGGGTGGATATCGTCCTGAATTTCGCCGCCGAAACCCACGTCGATCGCTCTCTCCTCGATCCCGGCGTCTTCGTCCGCACCGATGTGGAGGGCGTGGTGAACCTGCTCGAAGCGGTCCGCGACCGGCCGGGTGTTGCCCTGGTCCACATGTCGACCGACGAGGTCTTTGGCTCCCTTCCCGCACCGATCGAAGCGGCCGAGGATTTCCCCTTCGCGCCGAGTTCGCCCTACTCCGCCAGCAAGGCCGCCGCCGAACTCATGGTCCGTGCCTACTCCGAAACCTACGCGATGCCCGTGACCGTGATCCGCTGCTGCAATGTCTACGGTCCCAACCAGCACCTGGAGAAGTTCATCCCGCTCTTCACCACCCGGGCCATGGCCGGCGAGCCCATGCCGCTTTACGGCGATGGCCTCCAGGAGCGGGAGTGGCTATTCGTCGAAGACCTCGTTGATGCCCTCCGCGTCGTCATCCGCCAGCTCCCCGCCTCACCGGGGGTCCAGGCCGTCCATGTCGGGTCCGGTGAGCGCGTCCCCAACATCCAGGTCGCCCATCAGATCTGTTCCCTCACCGAACGCCCGCTCGACCTCGTCCGGCCGGTGAAAGATCGCCCCGGCCACGACCGGCGCTATGCCCTCGATGCCTCGCGCCTTCGGGGGCTGGGATGGTCGCCACGCGTCACCTTCGATGAAGGTCTCGCCCGCACGGTCCGCTGGTACGCCGCCAACGTCGAAACCTGGTCGGCCGTTGCCGGCGAGGACTTCGGCGGCTACTTCGAACGGCAGTACGGCGACCGGCTGAGGTAGCCCGGGTCCGTCCCTACGGTGCGTGCTCCCAGTCCAGCATCATCACGTCGATCTCGTCTCCCGGTTCAGCCGCGGGCCGCTCCTCCGGGATGATCGTCAGCCCGTTCGCGGCACTCATGCTCGTCAGGATCCCCGAGCCCTGTGGCCCTGTCAGGTCTGCGTACCAGCGCCCATCCTCACCCTGCGTCACGATGCAGCGCGCGAAGAACCGGCGGCCGTCGCTGTTCACTACCCGGTCCCGCGTGATCGCGCGGATGACCGGCCGCTCCCAGTCGGCCCGGCCGAGCATCCGGAAGATCGCCGGGCGTCCGAACAGCTCGAACGAGACCATCGAACTCACCGGGTTCCCCGGCAGCCCCAGGTGGCCCACCCGCCGGCCGTCCGGGGCTGTGAACGCGCCGAACGCGAGCGGCTTGCCCGGCTTCATCCGCACCGTCCAGAAGTCGATCGCCCCCTCGCGCGCAAGCACGTCTTTCACGACATCGAAATCCCCGCGCGAGACCCCCGCACTGGTCACCAGCATGTCGGCGTCCAGGCCTTCGTGGATCTTCCGGGTCATGTCCTCAACCGTGTCGCGCGAGATCCCCAGCAGCCTCGGGATGCCACCGAACTTCCGCACCAGCGCCGCCACGCTGTACGCATTTGCATCGTAAATCCGGCCCGGCAGCAACGGCTGGCCCGGCTCGGTGATCTCGTCGCCCGTCGAGAGAATGGCCACCACCGGCCGCCGGTAGACCGCCACTTCGCCCAACCCGATGCTCGCCAGCACGCCCGTTTCGGAAGGCCGCAGGACCCGGCCGGCCGGGATGACGGTCTGTCCGTGCCGCACGTCCTCGGCCCGGAAGCGGATGTTGGCGTTCACCCCGGCCGCCTTCAGGACGCGCACGCTCCTGCCGCGGCTGGGCGCCTCGTTCGGGCCACGCAGCGGCTCATCGGTCTCCTCGAAGGGGACAACTGCGTCGGCGCCGGGCGGCATCGGCGCCCCGGTCATGATGCGTACTGCCTCGCCCGGGCCGATCGCTGTCTCGTGGACGTATCCGGCCGCGAGGTCCGCCACCACCCGGAGCTCAACCGGCGTGCCCGCCGTCGCACCCGTGGTGTCGGCGGAGCGCACGGCATAGCCGTCCATCGCCGTGTTATCCAGCGGGGGGATGTCGAAGGGGGCGACGGTGTCCTCTGACAGCACCTGGCCAAGGGCGTCCAGCAACGGCTTGCGCTCCACCGGCAACCGGTCGAAGAACGCCAGGATCCGCTCCCGCGCCTCATCAACGCTGATCATGTCCGAACCAGGGTGCATCGCTTCGCCCTCGTTTCCCGGCGCTTCCCGTCCATTTCGAATGGCTGGCGCCTTCGTGATGTCTCCATCAGGGTACAGGCGACCACGGGCCGGTGCAGTCTGCCGCCCCGGCCCGCTTCCTGGTCCGTGTCCGCGCGGGCGTCAGGCCAGCCGCACCGCCAGGCAGGTCGTCGTCCGCTGCACTCCCGAAACCTTCTGAACGGCTTCAGTTATCGCGTTGCCGAGCCGGTCCAGGTCGTCCGCCTCCAGCTGCACGATCACGTCGTACGGTCCGGTCACCGTGTCAACCACGACGACTCGAGCACCCGGGTACGTGAAATCACTGATCGCCGCGCTCACCGCTTTGGCCTTTCCAACGTCCGTTTCAATCAACACGTAGCCACGCACGGCCATGGGTCTTTCCCTCCCGGGCAAATGATGGCCGCCATCATAGCGCATCGTGCGATTTCGACCGGTCCGGCCTATCCCGCCGCTGGCGGAAGCTCGAACACCACCGCAATTTCTCCCTGCTTCGCCCCCTCAACCACCTCAACCGGCGCCGTCACTTCGACCAGGCCAATGAAGCAGAGCGCCTCAGCCCCGGTCCGGCAGTAGTACGCCGAGATGGTCAGGACCACGTCCGCCCGCCCGGGTGCCGTCACCGCCGGTACCGGAAAGGTGACACTTGCATCGTCTGTCGACCACTCAACGGATCGCTCGCCGAGGTCCACCACGCCTGCGTTCGAAGTTGCCAGCTCAACGCGCGAAGGCGCCGACCCGTTCAGGTGAAACCCGCCCGGCGTCCCGATCGTCACGCGCAGGTTCGTCGCGCCGGGCGCCACCTCTTGCGCCGGGAGTTTGACCCTGGTCACCCGTCCCGGCGTCGCCCCGGCAATCGCCGAGAGGTTAGTCAGTGTGGGCGTCGAGACCACCCCCGTGGCC
>CAZRUZ010000173.1:0-5129 GCA_964603275.1 uncultured Anaerolineaceae bacterium
GATGTCATTGGTGTTGGATTTGCCGGTCAGGTTAGGGTTTCCCCACGTCCCGAGGTAGTCGTCGTGCGCCTGGAAGGCCAGGCCAATGGCCTCGCCCCAGCGCCCGAGAGCCTGGCAGAGGGTGGCCGGGGCGCCCGCCAGCACGGCGCCCACTTCCAGGGGTGCGCCGAGGAGCGCGCCGGTCTTGCCGGCGATCATCGCGAGGTATTCATCGACCGTGACGTCCTGGCGGGACTCGAAGGCCACGTCAGCCCATTGGCCGGCGATCATGCGCTCCGTTGCGGATGTGAGGATGCGTAGGGCCAGAAGTCGCCGCTCGGCCGGGCCGACGCCGCCGAGGAGCGCGTGCTGGGCCCGAGCGTAGAGGTAGTCGCCAGCGTTGATCGCCTGGGCGGGCCCGTGGAGCGCCCACAGGGTCGGCCGGCCGTGGCGTTCGGCGTCGAGGTCCTGAACCTCGTCGTGGACGAGGGAGAAGTTGTGGACCAGCTCAACGGCGACGGCGCCGGGCATCGCGGCCTCAGGGGCGCCGCAGAGGCCGGCCGCGTAGAGGCAGAGGGCCGGGCGGACCCGCTTGCCCCCCGCGTTGGCAGGCTTGCCGGCCGCGTCTTCCCAGCCCATGACATAACGAGAAGCGGCAACGACTGGCTCCGGGCTATCGCCAACCGCGGCCCGGAGCGCACGTTCAAGCTCGCCAAGGTGAGCGGAGAGAGGACCCGGTAGGGCTGTCACGTCAGGGAGCCACGCGCACGGGCTCGGGTGTGGTCCCGGCGCGTGCACGTGCGGCAAGTGCCTCGCGGGTGCGTTCGGCTATCCCGGCCGCGTCGAGCTGATGGATCTTGCGGAACGTCCCCTGCGGGCCGTGGTCCACGACCGCATCGGGCATGGCCAGGATGGCAAGGCAGCGGTCACCGAGGCCGTGTTCGGCCAGCGCGTCGAGGACACCCTCGCCGAAGCCCCCGGCGGCGACGTTTTCCTCGGCGGTAACCAGCCCGGCGGTCGATTGGGCGTATCGCACGAGGAGGTCCACGTCGAGCGGCTTTGCATAACGCGCGTTGATGACCGCGGCCTGGATGCCCGATTCCTCCAGAATCACTGCCGCGCCGAGGCACTCCTGGACGGTGACGCCAAAGCCGACGAGCGTGACGTCATCGCCTTCGCGCAGCACTTCGCCGCGGCCGATGGGTAGTTGCTTCATTGGGAGGGTCACCGCGGCGCCAGGGCCGGTCCCTCGCGGGAAGCGGATGGCGAAGGGGCCGTCGTGGTGGGTGGACGTGTAGAGCAGGTCGCGCAGCTCGGTCTCGTCCTTCGGCGCACTTACTACCATGCCCGGCAGGCACCGCAGGTAGCTGATGTCGATGAAGCCCTGGTGCGTCTTCCCGTCATCGCCGACGAACCCGGCCCGGTCGAGTGCGAACACGACCGGTAGCCCGTGGATGACCACGTCGTGGACGACTGAATCGAAGCCGCGCTGGAGGAAGGTGGAGTAGATCGCGCAGATCGGCCGGATCCCGCGCATGGCCAGACCGGCGGCGAAGGTCACGGCGTGCTGCTCGGCGATCCCAACATCGAAGACGCGGTCGGGGTAGCGCGCATGGACCGGGGCAAGTCCTGTCCCTTCCAGCATGGCGGCGGTCACCGCGACAACGCGGCTGTCCGCTTCGAGCAGCTCCTCGGTGGCCTGGGCGAACACCTGGCTGTAGGTCGGACGGGGCGGCGGAGCGCCGGGCGCCTCGGGCTTCTTGAGCCAGTAGGTGCCGCTGTGGCTCTTCACGGGGTCGGCCTCGGCCTCGGGGACGCCGTGGCCCTTCTCGGTCAGGATGTGCAGGAGGACTGGCTTGCCCTCTACCTTTTTGATGGATGCGAGGGTGAGTTCCAGCTCCTGGAGATCGTGCCCATCGACGGGCCCAAAGTACTCGAAACCGAACTGCTCCCAGAAGCTTGCCGGGATGAGCAGGTCACGGACGCTGGCTTTGACGCGCTTGGCGCCTTCCCAGACCTGCCGGCCGAGGGGGAGGTGTTCGACGAACTGGCCGATTTCGCGCTTCGTGTTGCGATAGAGGGGGTCTACCCGGAGCTTGTTCACGTTTCGGGAGAGCGCGCCAACGTTCGGCGAGATAGACATGGCGTTGTCGTTCAGGACGACAAGCAGGCGGCCCGTCCGCATGTGGCCGGCGTGGTTCATGGCTTCGAGGGCCATGCCTGCCGTCATCGCCCCATCGCCGATGACGGCGATCGAGAAGAAGTCTTCGCCAAGGAGGTCGCGCGCGGCGGCGAGGCCCACGGCGGCGGAAATGGAGGTGCCGGCGTGCCCCGCGCCAAACGCGTCGTGCTCACTCTCACGCGGGTCGGCGAAACCGGAGAGGCCGCCGAACTGGCGGATCGTGTTCATCCGTTCCTTCCGCCCGGTCAGGATCTTATGGACATAAACCTGGTGGCTCACGTCCCAGATGATCTTGTCCTTCGGGGAGTCGAAGAGCCGGTGGAGGGCGATGGAGAGCTCGACAACGCCAAGGTTGGAAGCCAGGTGGCCGCCGCCGCCGATACAGTCGACGGTTTGGACCAGGAACTGCCGGATCTCGCCGGCCAGCTGCTCGAGCTGGTCGTACGTCAGGCTACGGAGGTCTCGCGGACCTTCGACGCGATCGAGGATCTGGGTCAAGCCGGGTTTCCCTCCTGGCAGACTCAGTAGGCCACGGGCCGTACCGTGCTGCCGTGCGGTGGCTTACCTCGCGCGAGGAGCACCACAAAGGAACGTACGAGCGGCCCCGGCGTGGGTCAAGACCGCCCCGTCTCGAAGGTCAACGCGCCGTCAGGGTGGCCTGTCCTGGGGTGTTTCCCGGCGGGCCCGCCGCTCCGGGGAAGAGTGATCGTGAAGGTGGTCCCCCGGCCCGGTTCGGAATCGGCGGCGACCGCGCCACCAAGCGATTCGACAAGCTCTTTCACGATAGCGAGCCCCAGGCCTGTCCCCCCCTCGCGGCGGCTGCGGCCCTTATCGGTGCGGTAGAAACGGTCGAAAACCCGGGCGAGGTCGTCAGGTTCGATGCCGACGCCGTTGTCGGCCACCTCGATGACACTGGCCTCGGCGCTCGTGCGGGTGGTCACCGTCACGGTGCTGCCTTCACCCGAATACTTGATGGCGTTATCTACCAGGTTGAGGACGCAGCGGAAGAGCAGGTCGGGGCTGGTTTCCGCTTCGACAGACCCGGTAGAGACTGGCGCCAGCGTGACCCGCCGGGCGGCGGCGAGCGGCGCGAGTTGTTTCAGCACCTCCTGGCTCAGGCCGGCGAGGTCGACCGGCTCGCGCTCTGCCTGGGCGCCATCGTCGTTGGTCAGCAGCAGCAGGTCTTCGCTCAGGCGGGTCAGGCGCTCGGTCTGCGTCTTGATCGTGGCGAAGAGTTCGCGGTATTCGTCCGGAGTTGCGTCGGGGTCCATCTCGGTGACCTCGATGTTTGTCCGGATAGCCGCGAGGGGGGTGCGCAGTTCATGGGACGCGTCCTGCACGAACTGCCGCTGTCGCTCGAACGAGTGCTCGATCCTGCCGATCATGGAGTCGAACGTGCGGGCCAGGTCCCAGAGCTCATCGCGCGGGCCTTCGTAGTTGATGCGGCGGTTGAGGTTCGAGGCGCTGATCTCAGAGGCGGCCTGGGTGATGTCGCGGACGGGCCGGAGCATCATCCCGGAGAGGACATACCCGCCGACGCCTGACGCGAGGGCAAGGCCGACCACGCTCAGCAGGGACCAAAAGCGGAGCCGATCGACGTTTTCCGAGTAGATCTGGTCTTCCGCTTCGCGAAGGGTGACGTTCTCGCGGAGCCGCGGCACGAAACCGGTGATGGCCTGGCCGGGACCGGTGCGGACGGGCTGCCACTCGATGTCGTTGTACTGGACGCCTTCGTAGACGGTCCCGGGCTGGTCCAGCCGGACGGCGATGTTGAGGGCGAGGACAAAGGCGACGCCGAACACGAGCAGCAGGCTGGAGTACCAGACCGTCAGCCGGAAGCGGATGCTCCGGGTGAATGCGGGAAGCTGTTTAGAGGACGTAGCCCTTACCCCGGATGGTCTCGATGAGCTGATCTTCAAAGCCCTCGTTCAGTTTCCGGCGAAGGTTGTTCATGTGCACCTTCACCGTCTGCGTGAACGGGTTGGCGTGCTCATCCCAGATGTGTTCGAGGAGTTCTTCCTGCGGAACCGCGCGCCCTTCGTTGCGGGCGAGGTAGTACACCAGCGCGAATTCCTTTGGCGTCAGGTGGATTTCGACGCCATCGCGTTTTGCGCGGTTGGTGTTCGGGTCGAGTTCCAGGCCGCGCGTGTTGATGATGGGCTCACGGAGGCCGCCGTCGCGCCGTGAAATGGCGCGGATGCGGGCGGCAAGCTCGCTGAAGGCGAACGGCTTGACCAGGTAGTCATCGGCGCCGTAGTCGAGTCCCTCGACGCGTTCCTTGATGGAGCTGCGGGCAGTCAACATAATAATGCCCCCGCCGAAGCGGTCTTCACGCAGGCGCCTGCAGACTTCGATCCCGTCCACGCGGGGCAGGTTCAGGTCGAGGCAGACGACGTCGTAGGAGTTAACGGCTGCCTTGTCGAGGGCCTCGGCGCCGTCGTGGGCCACGTCGACCGCGTAGCCCTGCTTGATGAGGCCACGCTCGATGGCGCTGGCGATGGACTCTTCGTCCTCGACGACAAGAACGCGCATGGTGTGCCTCCATTCGGGAAGATGCTCCTTCTACCGTATCCGGTATTGACCGAAGCGAAGGTAAAGAAGGCACACCGAAGGCCTGCGAGGGTATCGCAGACGGCTCAATCGCGCGGGAGGGCGAGGTGGCATGCGGGTCGCGGCCGCGACTCCAGCCATGGGCGCGTCAACAGGGTTAGACAGCCGCTGTCGTTCCGGCCTTTTGCGTGGATGCCCTGTAGATCTCGTCGATAGCTGAGGCGAGCGATGCGTTGAATTCGTCGTCGCTCATCTGGGCGCGGAGATCTTCCAGCAGCGCCCGGCTGAAGCTGGCGACGATGCCACGGTTCTTGGCGAGCTCCGCGCAGGCCTCGGGGCGGTTGTATCCGCCCGAGAGGGCTACGACGCGCAAGACGCGCGGATGGTCGACCAGGCGGTCGAACAGGCCCGGCTTCAC